>DASYUA010000276.1:0-75035 GCA_036001665.1 Tepidisphaeraceae bacterium | reverse complement strand
CAAGAAGTTTCCGGAATTGCAGGGCGCCTACATCTACGGCGATTTTTCCACCGGCAGGATTTGGGCGGCGAAACACGATGGAAAAAAGATCGTGTGGGACAAGGAGTTGGTGGATACGACGCTGCAAATCCTCCACTTTTGCGAAGATCAGGATGGCGAGGTGTTGATCGCGGATCAGGGGACGGGGATTTACACACTGGAGTGAGCGCCCAAGGTGGAGAGGATTCCGTTTCCGACCAAACTAAGTGAGACGGGGTTGTTCGTTTCGACGCGGGATAACAAACCGCACCCGGGACTGGTTCCGTATACGGTCAACGCGCCGCTGTGGTCGGACGGGGCGGCCAAGGAAAGGTTCATTGCCCTGCCGGGGAGCGAAAGAATCGACTACACGTCGAGCAACGGGTGGAACTTTCCCAATGGCGCGGTGCTGGTGAAGACTTTTTCGCTTGGCGAGAAAAAAATTGAGACGCGTCTGCTGGCGAAGCAGCAGAATGACTGGCACGGCTACACCTATGTGTGGGATGAGCGGCAGCAGGATGCGACGCTCGTGGAGAGCGGCGGAGTGGATCGGGAATACCTGGTGGATGGAAAGAAGCAGACCTGGCATTATCCCAGCCGGGCAGAGTGCCTGGTGTGCCACTCGCGGGCGGCGAATTTTGTGCTGGGGCTGAGCGAGCTACAGATGAATAAGGGAGATCAACTTCACAGGTTGGAGGAAATGGGGATTCTCAAGGTGGATTGGATGGGGCCGGTGAAGGAGGCGGCGAAAAAGGATGCGATGAAGAAAGGGATGAAGGAGGAAAAGGCGGCGGAGTATGCCGATTCGGTTTGCGCACTGGCGGGGCAGAGAGCGGCCGTAGAGTCCGGCTTATTGAATAAGAGGCCGGAGGGTCTGACGAAGATGGTGGACCCTTATGATCTATCCGCGGACCTGAATAAGCGGGCCAGAGCGTACCTGCAGTCAAACTGCGCGATCTGTCATGTCGAGGCGGGAGGGGGGAACGCGAAGATTGACTTGAGCTATTCGATCCCAGAGCCAAAGATGACCCTGTTCGACGAGCGGCCGCAGCATCATACGTTTGGCATCGATGGGGCCAAGCTGGTGGCCAATGGTGAGCCGGAGAAATCGGTGTTGCTTAGAAGGGTGAGTATGAGGGAGGCGGGGCAGATGCCGCCGCTGGCCAGCTCGGTGGTGGACCAGAAGGCGGTGGCGATGCTGAGGGAGTGGATTGCCAAAAGAAAGCCACCAACCACTCAGAGCGCATCCAACAACTAATTTACAACTGGACGGTAGAAAAGAGCAGAGAGAGGCCGCGCTCGTGGCCGATGATATGTTAACGGTTTGCGGTACAATGGGTTGTGTCAAGGTGGCAGGGAGATAGGGAAGGAGTCCATGTTAACCATCTACGGACCAAAGCCGGCGTCATCGGGGTTTTGTGATGGGGTGTCCCGGCGATCATTTTTGAAAATTGGAGCATTGGGATTGGGCGGCCTGACGCTGCCGCAACTTTTGCGCGCAGAGGCATCGGCCGGGGTGAAAATGGGCCATAAGGCCGTCATCATGATCTTCTTGCCGGGGGGCCCGTCGCACCAGGATATGTTTGACCTGAAAATGGATGCGCCATCCGAGGTTCGGGGCGAATTCAAACCCATTGAGACAAACGTTTCCGGGATTCAGATTTGCGAGCATCTGCCCAAGGTCGCCCGGCTGATGGACAAGATGGCGATCATCAGGTCGATCGTCGGAGCCAATGGAGATCACTATGCCGTGCAATGCTTGACGGGGCGGACGCACCAGAACATGCCGCCGGGGGGCTGGCCGTCGCTGGGGGCAGTCCTGTCCAAGTTGCAGGGCCCGCTGAACAAGTCGATTCCGCCATTTATTGGTCTGTCGCCGAAGATGGGGCACATGCCGTGGGCGGATGCGGGGGGGGCGGGATTCCTCGGTGTATCGCATGCCCCATTTAAGCCCGATGGGGCCGGGAAACAGGACATGGTGCTCAATGGGGTGACGTTGGACCGCCTGGCCGATCGACGAGCCCTCCTGACCGGTTTTGACAAGCTTCGGCGCGATATCGATGGCAGCGGCCTGATGGAAGGTGTTGACTGCTTCAACCAGCAGGCGTTTGGGATGCTGACCAGTTCGAAGCTGCTGGAGGCGCTGGATTTGAAGAACGAGGACCAGAAGGTCGTCGAGCGATATGGCAAGGGTGATCCGAAAAACCGCGATGATGGCGGGCCGAAGTTGATGGAGCATTTCCTGATTGCCAGACGCCTTGTGGAGGCCGGGGCAAGGTGTGTGACACTGGCGTTCAGCCGGTGGGATCATCATGGTGATAATTTTGGCGCGCTGAGACAGGATCTGCCGCTTCTGGATCAGGGGTTGTCGGCGCTTGTCGAAGACATTTATCAGCGGGGGTTGGATAAGAATGTTTCGGTCGTGGTGTGGGGAGAGTTTGGGCGGACGCCAACGATCAACAAGGAGGCCGGGAGGGATCACTGGCCAAGAGTGTCGTGTGCCCTGCTTGCGGGTGGCGGGATGAAGCTGGGGCAGGTGATTGGAAAGACGGATCGGCTTGGCGGTGAGGCGACGGAGAGGCCGGTCCAGTTCGGCGAAGTGTTTGCGACGCTTTATCACAATCTGGGAATCGATCCCAACAAGACGACGGTCGCCGATTTGAGCGGCCGGCCGCAGTACCTGGTGGATGGGCATTTGCCCATGCGTGAGTTGGTTTGATTTCATTTCAGAGAGCGCGATGCTGACGATTTACGGCCGAAATGCTTCCAGCGGATTTTGCGACGGAGTTTCACGCCGAAACTTCCTGAAAATCGGCGCGCTGGGACTCGGTGGGCTGGCGCTGCCGCAGTTGCTGGCGGCCGAGGCGCAGCAGGGGATTCGCAAGTCGCACAAGTCGGTGATCATGATCTATCTGCCGGGTGGCCCGCCGCACCAGGATATGTATGACATCAAAGTGGATGCGCCGTCGGAAGTTCGCGGGGAATTTCGGCCGATCAATACGAACGTGGCGGGGATTCAGATCTGCGAGCATCTGCCGAGGCTGGCGAAGATTGCGGACAAGTACGCGATCATCCGCTCGATGGCGGATGCGGTGGAGGAGCATTCGGACTTTTTGTGCCTGACGGGGAAGTACAAACGAAATCAGCCGCCGGGGGGCTGGCCGGAATTTGGGTCGGTTGTTTCGAAGGTTTTGGGCGCGACGCATCCGGCCACGCCGGCGTTTGTCGGGCTTGAGCCGAAGATGCAGCACAACCCATACAACTCCGCGAGCGCGGGTTTCCTGGGGATCAGTCATCGCTCGTTTCGGCCGGAGGGTGAGGCGAAAGGGGACATGGTTTTAAATGGGGTCACCCTGGATCGCCTGGCCGATCGCAAGGCATTGCTATCGGGTTTTGATAAGTTTCGGCGGAGTGTGGATGCCAGCGGCGTGATGGATGGGGTGGATACGTTCAATGAGCAGGCGTTTGGGATGTTGACATCCAATCGGCTGGTCGAGGCGCTGGATTTGTCGCGCGAGGATAAGAAGGTTGTGGAGAGATATGGGAAGGGTGATCCGAAGCCGCGCGGGGATGCAGCGCCGCGGATGCCGGAGCAGTTTGTTTTGGCGAGAAGACTGGTGGAGGCGGGAGTACGGGTTGTGACCGTGGCGTTTGGGTTCTGGGATTATCACTCGAACAACTTCAGGACGGCCAAAGAGGATATGCCCATATTCGATCGGGCGCTGGCAGCGCTGATCGAGGATTTGCACAGTCGGGGACTGGACAAGGATGTGAGCGTGGTGGCGTGGGGAGAGTTTGGGCGAAGCCCGACGATCAACAAGGATGGGGGGCGGGATCACTGGCCGAGAGTATCGTGTGGCCTGGTTGCCGGCGGCGGGATGCGGACGGGGCAGGTCATCGGCAAGACGGATCGGCTGGGTGGTGAGCCTGCGGAGAGGCCGGTGACGTTTGGGGAGGTGTTTGCGACGCTGTATCACAACCTGGGGATTGATGCGAATCGAACTACGGTGACGGACCAGACGGGACGGCCGCACTACCTGGTGGATGGGTATTTGCCGATGCGAGAGTTAATCGGATGAGACGTTTTTTACTTGCGTGTGTGCTCGTTTTTGCGTGCGCGACGATTGCGCGCGCAGCGGAGACGCCGACGACGCGGCCGATCAATTTTGCCAATCAGATTGTGCCCATTTTCACCAAGGCTGGGTGCAACGCGGGGGGATGTCACGGCAAGTCGAGCGGGCAGAATGGGTTTAAGCTGTCGCTGCTGGGGTTTGAGCCGACGGAAGATTACGAGCACCTGATTAAAGAGGCGCGGGGAAGAAGAATTTTCCCGGCCGCGCCCGAAAGAAGCTTGCTGCTTCTGAAGGCAACGGGGGAATTGCCACACGGAGGTGGCAAGCGGCTCGAAAAAGGCTCGCGGGATTATGATCTGCTGGTGCGGTGGATCAGCTCAGGCTCGCCTTATGGTCATGCCAATGATCCATTCGTGGTGAGCATCGAGGTATCGCCGAAAGAGAAGACGATGGCGCTGGGGGGCGAGCAGCAGCTCGTTGTGAACGCGACATACAGTGATGGATCAAAGGAGGATGTGACGCGGAGTGCGCTGTATGAGCCCAATGACAAGGAACTGGCGAAAGTGGAGGAGTCGGGGCTGGTGAAAGTGTTCCAGCAGCCGGGCGATGTGGCGGTGATGGTGAGATATCAGGCGAAGGTGGCGGTGTTCCAGGCGACGCTGCCGCTGGGGGCGCCAGTGGCGACCCTGCCGCCGGCGCGGAATTTCGTGGATGAGATTGTTTTCAGGAAGCTCAAGACAGTGGGGATGCCGCCGTCGGAGCTTTGTGATGATTCGACGTTCCTGAGACGCTCGTGCGTGGACATCGCGGGGAGGTTGCCAACGGTTGAGGAGACCAAACGGTTCCTGGCCGATCAGGACCCGGCCAAGCGCGTTAAATGGATCGAAACCCTTCTCGACAGCACTGACTACGCGGACAATTTCGCGAACAAGTGGGGCGCGCTGCTGCGGAACAAACGGTCTTCGCCCCAACAGATGAAGGGGACGTATGCATTTCATGACTGGATTCGCGACTCGCTGATGGCCAACAAGCCGTATGACCAGTTTATGCGCGAGATCATCGCGGCCAGCGGGGACATGTCGGAGAATCCGGCGGCGGCGTGGTATCGGCAGGTGAACACCACCACCGCGCAGGTGGAAGATTCAGCGCAGTTGTTTTTGGGGGTGAGGTTGAAATGCGCGCAGTGCCACCATCATCCCTTTGAGCGGTGGAGCCAGCAGGATTATTACAGCTATTCCGCGTTCTTCAGCACCGTGGGAAGAAAGCCGTCCGGAGTGCCGGGGGAAGAAGTGATCTTCCACAAGCGCGGCGCGGCTGGGGCGACCAATCCGAAGACGAAGGCAGCGGTAAAGCCGGCGGGATTGGGAAGTGCGCTGGTGGTGCTTGCGCCGGATGAGGATCCGCGGATGGCGCTTGCGGATTGGATGGCGGATAAGAACAATCCATTTTTCGCCAAGGCGCTGGTGAACCGGTATTGGAAGCATTTCTTTGGCCGCGGACTGGTCGATCCCGAAGATGACATGAGGGAAACGAATCCGGCCACCAATCCGGAGCTGCTGGATCGCCTGGCGAAGAATTTCATCGACAGCGGGTTTGACTTGAAGGGGCTGGTGAGGACGATCGCGCAGTCGCGGGTTTATCAGCTCAGCTCGATACCGAATCAATATAACGGCATCGATAAGCAATATTTTTCGCGGTATTACCCCAAGCGACTGACCGCGGAAGTGCTGCTGGATGCGGTGAACCAGGTGGTGCGGGCGGACAGCAAATTTGATGGATTGCCGGCGGGAACGAGAGCGGTGCAGTTGCCGGATAACGCGTTCAACGCAGCTTCTTATTTTCTGACGGTTTTTGGAAGGCCTGACGCTTCGACATCGTGCGAGTGCGAGAGATCGCAGGATGCGTCATTGGCACAGAGCCTTCACCTGATCAATTCGAAGGAGCTTTACGACAAGCTGGCGGCCGAAAAGAGCGCGGCAACGCAGCTGGCGACGGATAAGACGAGGAAGAACGAAGAGAAGATTAGAGAGCTTTATTATGCGGTTTTTTCGCGCGAGCCGGATGCGACGGAGCTGGGTTTGGCGACGGGGCATATCGACAAGAAAGTGAAAGGCAAAGAGGGGAAGCCTGAAGAGCCGGCGGCGGTGCGGCAGGCTTATGAGGACATCGTCTGGGCACTGGTGAATACCAAGGAGTTTGTGTTTAACCATTAGGGGAGCAGGAAAAGGGTCGCGGAGGAGTGGGATTTTTTTGGGTTGCTTGATGATGCGGAGATTTTTTGTCGTCTTGGCATGGACGTGTCTGGTGGTCGTGCCAGGGGTGGTGTGCGCGCAGTTGCCGCAGGCACGGGTGAATACGATTTTTCCGGCCGGGGCAAAGGCGGGAACGGACGTCGAAATATCGACGACGGGCACTGATCTGGATGAACCGACGGGGATGATGTTTTCGCATCCGGGGATCACTGCAAAAGTCAGTTCGCCGGCCGTGCCGGGATTTGTGATCACTGTTGGCAAGGACGTGCCGGTGGGAGTTTATGAGGCACGAGTCGTTGGGCGATTTGGTGTCTCCAATCCCCGGGCATTCGTGGTGGGCGACAGGCCGGAGCTGATCGTGAAGGGGGGAAATTCGTCGGCCGCGACGGCTGTCGAAGCCCTGATTGGGACGGTGGTGAATGGAGTCGTGGAGGCGAATGCGGAGAGCCACTTTAAGATCGCGATGAAAGCGGGGCAGCGGGTGTTGATCCGGTGCAGCGCGCGGGAGATTGATTCGAAACTCGAGCCGGTGATGGTGCTGCTGGATGCGGCCGGAAAAGAGCTGGAGCGGAGCCGGCGCGGAGGATTGATCGACCACACGGCGGCTGCGGATGGCTCTTACATTTTGAAATTGCACGATGCGGTTTATCGCGGCGGGACGGACTACTTTTATCGCCTTTCGGTCGGTGTTGGGCCGCACATTGATTTTGTGATGCCGCCCTGCGGCGTACCGGGAAGCAGGTCGCTTGTGGTGGTTTATGGGCGGAATCTGCCGGGGGGGACGGCGGCGAATATCAAAGCAGCGGATGGCAAGCCGCTGGAGCAGTTGGCGGTGCAGATGGATATTCCGGCCGATTCTGTGGCGACGCAGCGGCTGGCGACGAGCACGCTTGTTGGGCCGGCGGAGTCGGCGCTGGACGGATTTGAGTATCGGCTGGCCAGTCCCGATGGGGTCTCAAATGCGGTGTTGATCACTTATGCGAGTGGTCCGGTGATCGGTGAGGTGGCCAAATCGGCTGTCGGGCAGGCGCAGGCGCTGAGTGCGCCGTGCGAGGTGGCCGGGCAGTTTTATCCGCGCGGCGACCTGGACTGGTTTACGTTTAATGCGAAAAAGGGAGATGCGTATTGGATTGAAGTGATCTCATCGCGGCTGGGAGTGGCGAGTGATCCATTCATGGTGGTGCAGACGGTGGCGAAGGGGCCCAAGGGTGAGACGGCGAGCGATTTGCAGGAAGTGTACGACGTGGATAGCAGCATTGGCGGCGTGGATTTTAAGACATCAACGCGGGATCCCATCTGGAAATTGAGCGCGAAGGAAGATGGCATTTACCGCGTGATGGTGAGGGATTTGTTTAATGAATCGGGGGATGATCCGGCGCGGATTTACAGGCTCGCGGTGAGGCCGGAGCGACCGGATTTCAGGCTGGTTGCGATGTCGACTGCGCCGCCGCCTGCGAACAAGGATTCCAAGGAGGTGCCGGCGTGGAACACACTCGTTCGGCGCGGGGGAACGGCGCCGATCCGGGTGCTGGCGCATCGGCGGGATGGATTTAACGGAGAGATCAAGCTGGAGGCACGGGGGTTGCCCGCGGGAGTGACGGCCGCGCCGGCGAAAATTGAACCGGGAAGCGCGGCGGGAGTCGTCCATTTAAGTGCGAGCGAAACGGCGGCGAGCTGGGCGGGAGCGATTTCCATAGTCGGGACAGCGAATATTGGTGGTGCGGATCTGGTGAGAGAGGCTCGCGGCGGCGGCGTGGTTCGCACGGTCGCCGACCCGGCCAACGAGGCGGTGTTTTCGAGGATGGCGCGAGATCTTGTCATTGGAGTGAGCGGCATTGAAAGCGAGCCGGTTGCGATTGTGGCGGAGGAAGAGAAAGTCTGGGAGGGAGTTGTCGGGGCGAAGCTGGCAATTCCACTGAAGATCGCGCGGCCCGGGGAGTTCAAGGCAGCGATGAAGTTGAAGGCGGTTGGACCGGCGCTTCTGGCGGCGATGAAGGAGATTGATGTGGCCGCGGGAGCGGACAAGGGGACGGTGGAAATTGATACGGCAGCGCTGAAAATTCCGGTGGGGACTTACCAGTTTTATTTGCAGACCCAGACGGCGGGGAAGTATCAGCGCAAGCCGGAGGCATTCAAGATTGCCGAGGATGCGCGGGTTGCGGCGGAAAAATTGGCGGTGGATTCGGCGGCGGAGGCGAAAAAATTGGTCGAAGCCAAGGCCCCGTTGGCGGCGGCCGCGGCGGCGAGCGGCGTGGAATCCAAGAAACTGGTCGATGCCGTTACGGGTCTTGCGGGGTTGGTGGGGCCGGCCCAGGCAGCGCTTACGGCGGCACAGCAGAAACAAGCGGCTGCGAAGGCCGCATTTGACAAGGAGCCGGGCAAGACGGAGCTGAAGAAGGCGCTGGAGGACGCGGACAAGGCGATCGCTGACGCAGCAGCGAAATTGAAGAGCGCGACTGAGGCGAAGGAGGTCGTGGATAAAGTCGCGGCCGCGGCCGCGGATAAGGCCAAGAAGGAAGCCGAAGCGTCAGCGGCGGCGGAGAAAGCAGCGGCCGATGCGACGGCGAAAGCAGCTGAGGCGGAAAAGGCCAAGCAGGCAGCGATTGCGAAAACCAAGGAACTGGTGGCCAAGGATGTGACGGCGACGTTTTATTCGCGGCCGATTCAGTTCCGGATTGTACCAGTGCCCCCGGCAACTCGGCCGGCGACACAACCGACAATAGCGCCGGCAGCACCCGCAGCGCCGGCGAAAAAACCATAGAGTGATTGGCCAATGATGTATTTGAAGCAGATTACGATCTTGGTTGCGCTTGCGATTCTCTCACTGGGCGCGGCGACACAGCCGGCAACCCGGCCCACAACTCAGCGCGCAGGCAACCCGATCGCCATCGTGCAGCGAGCTACGCTCGTGGATTTTGAGAAGGAAGTGCTGCCGATTCTGACGAGCAACTGCATGGCTTGCCATAACAAGACCAAGGCCAAGGCGGGGCTGATTCTGGAGACGCCCGCGGACATGCTCAAGGGCGGCGATGAAGGTCCGGCGATCATTCCCAAGCGCGGGGCGGAGAGTTTGCTGGTGATGGCCGCCGCGCATCAGGGGGAGCTGACCATGCCGCCCAAGGACAACAAGGTGGCGGCGGTCGATCTGACGCCGCAGCAACTGGGATTAATCAAGTTGTGGATCGATCAGGGGGCGACGGGATCGGTGAGCAGCTCCGTGGAGGTCAAGTGGCGGGAGGTCCAGGAGAGCTTCGCGCCAATTTACGCCGTGGCGATGACGGTCGATGGACGGTGGGCAGCTTTTGGGAGGGGAAGAGAGCTTTTGGTCTATCACGTGCCGACGAAGCAGATCGTGGCGCGGCTGGTGGATCCATCGCTTTCGGAGATGGGGAAGAATTTGGCGCATCGCGATTTGATCAGATCGCTGGCGGTTTCTCCTGATGGGAACCTGCTGGCGTCGGGAGCATATGGGGAAGTGAAGCTCTGGAAGCGGGCGCGGAGTGGACAGAAGATTGCGATTGCATCCGCCGAGCCAATTCGGGCGATCGGGGCGAGTGCGGATGGGAAATTCATTGCGCTCGCGAGTGAGGGGATCATACAAATCTTTGATCCAGGGAGCGGACAGAAGATAAAAGACCTGGCGGGGCATGCGGGGGGGGTGATGGCGGTGAGATTTTCCCCTGAGTCAAACCGGCTGGTTTCGGCGGGAGTGGACAAGACGATTCGGGTTTGGGATCTGGCCAGCGGGAAGGAAATTGCCCATGCCGGCCTGCCGGATGTCAATGCGGTGGCGTGGGTGAATGCCGCGCAGGTGGCCAGCGCCGCGGGAAGGCGGGTTATGATCTGGAAAATGCCGGAGGCAGGGAAGAACGAGTTGGTAGTGGCGAAGGAATTGCCGTCTCAGGAAGCGAATATCAAAAGCCTCGATGCCATGGCGGGCTTGATCGTGGTCGGATGTGAGGATGGGGCGGTGCGTGTCTGGAATGCCGAGTCGGCGGCGGCCGTGGCGCAGATGAAGCACGATGCGCCGGTGGCTGCGGTGGCGATTCGCGCGGATGGGAAGCGGGTGGCCTCGGCCGGCGAAAATTATGCGCGGCTGTGGGATGAGAAGGGAAAGATGCTGGCGGAGATGAAAGGGAGCGCGCAGCTCAAGGAAGCGGCCGCGAAGACGGAGCGGGAGCTGGCGTTTGCGGCGTCTGAGGTCGCCTTTCACAAAGGCGCACTCGCGGCGGCGGATAAAGAGCAGAAGGCGCAGACGGATCGGTTGAAGAAGACGACCGACACGCTGGAGGCCGCGAACAAAACGCTGGCCGAGAAGCAGAAGGCGCTGGCGGCGGCCATGGAAGCAAAAACCAAGGCGGAGGCCGAGAAGCAGTCGGCGGACAAGATCGCGGTTGCGGCCAAGGCCGTGACCGATGCCGATGCGGCGGTGAAAGCGGCGGAGAAGCCGGCGCGGCTGGCAGCCGACGAGGTGGAGTTGGTGAAGAAAACCTTGCAGAGAGCCGCGGCTGCGCTGACGGTGGCACAGGGGGCGTTGGCAGCGGGGGAAGCGGAGCAGAAGAAATCCGAGGCGGCGGTGCCGGCGGCGAAGAAGGTGGTTGGGGATTCGGCGGTGGCGGTAAGAGGTGTCGCGTTTTCGCCGGATGGGTTGGTCCTCGCCAGCGGCGGCGATGACAAGCTGGTGCAGACCTGGAGGGCGGAGAGCGGGATGGCGATTGAGGAATATCGAGCGAGTGAGCCGATTGGGTCACTTGCGTTCAGCGGTGCGCTGGTGGTGGCAAATTCGGAGAAGTCGGTGATGGGGTGGACGCCCAGGGCAGAGTGGGTTTTGGAGAAGAAATTGCCGCTGGCAGGTCAGCCGGCGTTGAATGATTGCGTGAATGGGCTCGATTTTTCCGCCGATGGGAGTTTGCTGGCGGCCGGCGGAGGAGTCCCGACGAGAGGGAGTGACATTCGAATCTGGAGCGTCGCGGATGGACAGTTGCGGCATCGGTTCGACGATGCGCACAGCGACTCAGTTTTTAGCGTCAAATTTTCGGCCAACGGGAAAAAGCTGGCGAGCGGCGCGGCGGATCGCTTTGCGCGGGTGTTTGACCTGGAGAAGAATGTTCTGGTGCGCTCCTTTGAGGGACATACGCATCATGTGCTGGGCGTCGCCTGGAAGCGGGATGGACGGACACTGGCGACGGCCGGGGCAGATAATGTGATCAAGGTGTGGGATGCGAACAGCGGGGAGAAGCGGAAAAATATTGAAGGATGGGGGAAGGAAGTGACGTCAATTTCTTTCATCGGCGAGACCGATCAGATCATCGCCAGCTGCGGGGATGGAAGGGTGAGGATCGTCAAAGCGGATGGGGCGGATGTGAGGGCATGGAGTGTTGCCGCTGATTTTGTGCTGAGCGCGGCGGCATCCGTGGATGGATCAGTGGTCGTTACTGGCGGCCAGGATGGCGCACTCAGAGTCTGGAACGGCGCGACGGGGGCGGCGATTGCGGCGTATCCAGAGAAATAATAGTTGTGAGCGAAAGCCCAGGAGCGTTTAGGGAGACGGACGGGTGCTGGGCGCGGGGCGACTGGTGGGATCACCCATGCGGAGCAGGTTGATCCTCGCCCATTGAGACCATTGCGGGCGGGAATCCTTTAATACCAGCTCTTCCAAAAGCTTTTTGGTTTCCAGGTCGCGGTCGCCGCGGCGAATTTTGGCGCGGGCGAGGTTGGCCAGATATTCGGGGTTATCCGGCTCCATTTGCCGGGCCTTTTCGTAGGCCTCGGCTGCGTTGGAAATCTTGCCCGCCTTCTCGAATACCAGGCCCAGATTGTTGCGGGGCTCGGGCTGGTAAGGCATGAGCTTGATAGCGCTTTGAAATTCCCAGGCTGCGGGATAGAGCTTGGATTGATGGTAATAGACCAGGCCGAGGTTGTTGTGGGCCGGGCCGTACATCACGTCGGCCTCGAGGGCGCGCTTGAGATGGGATTCGGCTTCTTCCAGCTTGCCCTCATCGAGCAGACGCAGGGCATGGTCGTTCTCGCGCTTGGCCAGGTCGGTATCGAAGGTCCGGTCGGCGGAGAAGCGCGGCTTGGATTGACATCCCGCGAGAAAAGCGGCCAGGACCAGGAGGATCATTTTCGGGGCGCGATTCATGGCGCCTCCGGCTGATTCGGTTCACGGGGCGCGTAGGTGAGATAGGCGAGAGTGAGGTCGCTTGTCCAATTGGTCGTGTCCGACGCGTCGGGAGGAGATTCAAGCTCGATGCTTTTGATGCGGCAGGCGGGATCGATGGCGCTGAGGCGTTGCATGAACGTGGCCAGTTGGCGGAGGCTCACGTTTTCAAACCGAAGAAACACCATCAATTCATTGTAGTCGCTTTCGCGCAGCCGCACCGGGCGGTTGGGCTCGATACCCGAGAGGCGATCGTAGATGCCCGCGATGGACGCCGCCTCGCGGATGCGGCGGTTGAGGTCCGAGCCGTCCAGGCGCGTGGCGATGAGTCGGGCGGGAGACTTGTTCGATTCCAGATCGGAGAGGAGACGGAGGGAATGAGTCAAATCCTTATTCTGTGTCTCGGCAAGGAAACGGTTGTGTTGCATGTGGGCAAAAGCGATCGCAGCCGAAATGGCCGAGGCCAGGACAAGCAGCAGGAGGATGAGAGTGGCGCGATTGTTCATGTCATTTGGTCGCATCAGCGATGGGTTTGGACCGGGTGGCGTGCAGTGTCAGGGACCAGAGATTATTCGCCTCCTTGCGGACCTGGGGCAGGGGAACTTCCAGGCCTGCTTTTCGCGCGGCGGTCGCGATGAGATCGGCGTCTTCATAAGAGCGAAGCTGCGCCTCGAGGTCGAGGGAGTCGGAGTTGGCGGTGAGGCGCTGAACATTGATGGAGGTTTCCGGGGGAAGATGTGCCAGGAGAGAGTAGAGGGTCGGGAGAGCGGAAGAAGTTGCTTCGGGAGGAAGATCAGCGGATGGAGAGGTGACGAGGCGGCGGTGCTCGGATTCGATGACCGCTTTGATGTTCGCCGGAATCTCCCACGAGGAGAAATGCGTCGAAAATGCCCTTGAGAGCTGATCGGAGGATTGAACTGCCTGTTGCTGA
Organism: Tepidisphaeraceae bacterium; assembly: GCA_036001665.1. Taxonomy (GTDB): domain Bacteria; phylum Planctomycetota; class Phycisphaerae; order Tepidisphaerales; family Tepidisphaeraceae; genus JBGPEF01. Next base: position 61,601 of record DASYUA010000276.1, on the reverse strand, counting down.
TATTGATGCGAGCGGAAAAGGAAGACGCCCGTCAGAGTGATGAGCAGGAGGGCGGCGGAGGTGAGCAGGGCATTGAACGCACGGCGGTGGAGACGGAGTGTGTCAGGCGCGGCGAGGTCGTTGCGGCGGAGATTGATCCAGGGCTCGCGGCCGGTTTGGGCGGGCGATTGGGCCGTCGCGAGCGCCAGGGCATTTGGCTCGTTGACGTTGATCTGCGGCGTATTGGGGGGAAGGTCGAGGAAGAGGACGCTGCGCTGAAGCTCGACGTCCGACTCGTCTGTCATTGCGATTGACCAAGCGGCGGGTTTGCCGTCTTGCATCACGAGCAGATCCACCCGATCAGCGGAGCGGAGAAAAAGCAGCGAGTTATCTGAAACTGCCTGGCCGGCGGCCGCGATCAGCGCGGCAGGGGTGATGATCTGGATGGGGATGCCGTGGGACTCGAGGGCGTCGATGAGAGGCCGGAGGCGGTCGGTTTTGATGCATACGCCCATCGCCGATTTTTCGTGACGGATAAAGTCGGCGGTAATTGCTTCGGCCGGCCAGGGGAGCTTTTCTTCGAGGCGATAAAGGAGCGATTTGTAATCCGCCTTGGGGAGGTCATCGGTTCGAATCGAGGCGCAGAGACACCAGTTGGAAGGAATGGCGAGGGTGATTGGCGAAGCGCCGTGGCCGAGTTGTTTGAGCGATTGGGCGCACTGCGCGGCGATTTGATCGGCAGTGGCGGATGGGGGAAGGGCAATTTCAGTAATGCGCGCTGCGGCTCCGCTGATGGCGCCCACGCGCCAATTGGCGTCGCCAGCGAAGAGGATGAAGGTGGGTCGTGGCATGGTGCTTATCCGCGGCGTTGCTTGTCGAGCGAAATGAGCTTGCCATTGTAGCGTGCTTCAACTTTGGAAGGAGCGATGGTGACGATGGTCATTCCGGCCACTGATTCACCCACCGCCTTGAGCTCGATTTTCCCATCGCGGGTTTTGAGCATGGCCAGGGAATTGCCGATCGTGCCGACGAGGACGAGGGGCGGATCGGCGGAATTCTGCGCGGCGATCGCGATGTTGGTTTCGGTGGAGCCGGTCAGGTTGTGCCGCAGGGGTTTGTCCAGGATGGCCTGGATGTCGGCCAGCGCTGGGACATTTGCCATCGACACAGGATTGGTAGTCGGAGCGGCCGTTTGAGTCACCCGAGGCAGCGGCGCGGCTGTGACCGGGCGCAGTAGCACCCATGCGACAGCGCCCGCGGCCAGCGCCAATAGGATGGCGGTCCCGGTCCAGAGAAACAAATTGATTCGCCGGCTGGTCATCTATTAATTGGCCCCCAAGCCCGATCCGTGCCACGGCACTCTACCAGATGAACGAATTGGACCGCGGGTGGTCCTGGTCCGTCTGGTCGAGAACCCCTAGAGAATACCACTGGCGGCAGGGATCGCGAACGATAATCCAGAGGGAATGAGACTTGGAGGTCGTGGTGAGATGCAGATTGGCCTTGTTTGGGGGGATTTGCGCCTGGTTGAGGAGGCGGCGGACCGGATCGACGGGGAGTGGGTTGGCGGAAGGTTGGATGGGGGAGGAGTTCTTCAGATAGAGGTTGTTGCGGGCTTCGATGAGCCGGCGGACGTCGAGCTGAGTGAGAATCGAGCTGTTCAACAAGGCCAGCGATGATGCGGAGCAGCGGCGGATATTCATCTGGCCATCGGTCCAGAAGGTGAGAAGATCGGCCGGGGCGGGGGCAGCGAACTGGGAAGTAAGGAGATTCTGGGGTGCTGTAGATTCGAAAACCTGGCCGAATGAATTGAGATAGCGCGGAAGAATGGGGCGGGTTGTGGGCGCAGATGTTGGTACGAGGGAGGGATGGAGATGGATGTGCGAGGAGAGTGGGGACAGAGTGGAACGGAGTTGGGATTCGGTTCGTTGTTTGTCGGTGAGGTCAAGAACGGCGTTGACGTTTGCCTTGGCTTGTTCATCTGAGAGAACGAGGTCGAAATATTGCGCGCCGAGCTGGATGGTGGCGCGATAAATCGGGAAAGGGCGCTGATGGCGCTTTTCCTGTTGAATGAGAATTGTTTCGGCATGCGGGAGGATGGCGCGCTGGCAGGAGAGTTGCCCCCAGCGCCGCTGGAGGTCCTCCTGCGACTGGCGAGCCTTCATGGAGCGATCGATGGCGAAGCGGGCGAGGGTCACAAGCAGCGTCGCCGAGAGCACCAGCAGCGCGAGTGTGGCGACGAGGATGTAGCCGCGACGTTTTCTCATCGATTCAACGTAGAAAAATTTCCTGATCAATCGTGCGATGCGGCAGGCCCAGATGAATGGTTACTGAAGAGGGGACGGTGAAGGCCGTGGTATCATCGATGTTCACCGCTTCATCGTCGATGGGCTGGGATTCATTGGCGCTGGAGATGGCAAGAAAGGTGACGTTGGTGGCGATGAGTTCTTCCCAGCGCAGGGGCTTAGCCGCGTCATCAATGTAGGTTTGCTCGCGGATGAGGCAGAGGGTGCCGGCCCGGCGGCGGATTTCGTAGATCACCCGTGCGCGGCGATCGGTCGGGGTGAGCGATTTGGGATCGAGGCTGACGTGACCGGTGAGAATCATGCCGCGCTGATTGGGGAGGGGCCGGGCTGACTCGGAATTGGAAAGGTCCTGGCGGAGGAGATTGAGGATGGAGCCGGTCGAATCCTGTTGTTGCCCGGGGGCAAGACTTTTTTTCTCGCGGCTCAGGGAAGAGATGACCAGAAACAGGGCGGCCAAAAGAATCGCCACCAGCATGTTGGCGAGAAGCAATTCCAGGAGAGTAAACGCGTTTCGCTTCACGGAGCCCCCCCCGGTTTGGCTAAGCGGCGGTCGTCGTGTCGGAGCAGATCGAGGACGAGAATTGGTGCATCGGTGGATCGATTGATCACTTCCAGTCGAATGATCGAAGCGCCAACGTCGGAGGCGGATCTGTCGGAGAGAATTCGGGTTTGCCACGCGTGATTCGGGACATTTTCCAATGGCCCGGCGGCCGGGGCGGGGATGGCTGAGGCATTGCCGGCCATCCATCTGGAGACCAGCGCATCAACAGCGGAGGCGGCGGCGATTTTCTGCTCGGCCAGCGCCCGCTGGCGGATGAAACGGCCGCGCGCAATCGTGATGGAGACCAGCAGCGTTCCCAGCACCACCAGACCCGCCAGCGCTTCAATCAGGGTTACGCCGCGATTGGCGCGTGTTCGCGAGGATGTCTTGAACCGTCGATTCATCTTTCACAAGAGTGAGTTGGCCGGTAAGTCCGGCGAATAGGAGCCATTGGTCGAAGTTGGGGCCGAGCAGGTGAAGAGAGTAAGAAGGGGTGTAACCATGAGATGAGCAGGTAAGGGACGTTTGGCCATTGAAGGTGGACTGGCCGGCGATATTGATTTGATCGATCGTGTAACCACGGGGCAGCGAGGCGCGGAAGCTCTCGTCATTGCCCTTGCTGCCCTCGCGTCGCGAGATGGAGGAATTGGTGACGTCAAAAGTCAATTCGACAGATTGATTGAAACGCATCGCGCGTTGGCGGCTGGAGGAGTCCAGATATCGCAATTGTTCGATCACGTCACTTGCCCTGGCGGATTCGAGCGAGGAATGGAACGTGAATGCGGCGGCGGCCGAAATGATGCCCAGGAGCACAACGGCGAGCATCATTTCAATCAGGGTAAAGGCGGGGCGGCTTTTCATTTGGGCTTGGCCGTTTGAATCTCGCTGGCGAGGATATCGGTATCAGAGCCGCTGCCGCCTTCGCGGCCGTCGGCGCCGTAACTGATAATCTCATAGGGACTGTTTTTGCCGGGCTTGAGATATTGATAGGGGTGCCCCCACGGGTCGTTGGTGATGGCTTTGACGTAGTCGGGTACGAGGACTTTGAGACCTTCCTGAGTATCAGGGAAGCGGCCCTTTTGCAGGTAGTATGAGTCGAGAGCGGTCGAGTAAGTCGCGATGTCGGAGCGGGCGCGCTCCTTTTTGGCGCGCTCCAGATAGCCGATCGTGGCTAGGGTAACTACGCCGGCCATCAGGCCGATGATCACCACGACAATCATGATTTCGATGAGGGAGAAAGCGCGGCGGTTGAGCTTTCGATCATTGGATCGCATTGCCGGCCTCCAGAATGGGCAGAACTGTCGCCATGATCAGGAATAATACCAGCAACGCCAGCAGAAGGATCAGCAGTGGTTCGAGGATCGCCGCCAGGCGCTGCGCGGAAGAGTTGACCTGCTGATCATAAACGGTGGCGAGACGGTCGAGCATTTCTTCGAGGCGGCCTGATTGCTGGCCGACGGCGAAAATCTGGATCACCACCGGCGGAAACCAACCCGTGTTCTCAAGAGCAGGAGCGATGTCGTTGCCGGCGGCGACGGCTTGTTCACATTTTGAGAGCGCATCGCGAAGGGCAAGATTTCTGGACGTTCGCTGGGCAATCTGGAGCGCGCGGAGGAAAACGATGCCGGATTTGAGGAGCGTGGTCATCACCACGGCCATATGGACGATGGCCTGTTTGCGAAATAAATCTCCAAGCAGCGGAAGGCGCAGGAGGGTTTTGTGCCAAAGCATTCGGCCGCGGACGGTGTTAAGGAAAATAGTGCAGACGGCGAGCAGGCTTGCGACGATGATGCCGAGGACCCAGCCGTAGTGAATCAGCCAGTCGCTCATCGATTTGATGATGCGCGTGGGCAGCGGAAGTGGTTGATTTTGCTCGATCAGAGGCTGGAGGATTTTGGGAACGACAAAAGTCATCAGAAAAAGGCTGGAGAGGATCGCCATGGTCAGGACGATGGCGGGATAGATGAGGGCGGTGGCAATCTTGCCTTTGAGGTGCTGCGAGCGCTCGCGAAAGTCGGCCAGGCGGTCCAGAGACGAGTCGAGCGTGCCAGAATCTTCGCCGACTTCAGTGATGTTGACGGCCAGATCATCGAAGATGTTCGATTGTTCCCTCATCGCCTGCGCGAGGCTGACGCCGGCGGAGACGCGATCGCGAAGAAGCAAAAGCGCCGAGCGGAAGCGCCGTTTGTGCTGCCGCGCGATGGTTTCCAGCGAGTCGATAAGGGGGACGCCCGCGCCGAGCAATGTCGACAGCTCTCGAATGAATTGGGTGGTGTGGTGACGAGGCGCGAGTCGGAAGATTGTCCGGGATTTTTGGGTCGGAGGCTGGTAGGCGCGGATGTCGCGAATGACCAGGCCGCGCTCGCGGAGCAGATCGCGGGCCTGGCGCGGGGTGTCGGCCGCGATGGTCCCCGTCAATTGGGATGACTGCTCGTCGGCGGCGTTGTAGGTGAAAACGGGCATAAGGGTTGTCCGGCACAGCCGGACCTACATTTCAGGTTCGACGGTGACGCGTTCGACTTCGGAGATCGTGGTAATTCCGGCGAGTATTTTGCGAATTCCATCGTCGCGCAGCGTTTGCAAACCGGCGGATTTGGCGGCCTCCTTAATCTGGGCCGCCGTCGCATGTTGCTGGATTAGCTGCCGGATCGCATCGTCGATCAGGAGAAGCTCGAATGTGCCCAGCCGGCCTCGATAACCGGTCTGTCGGCAGGTGGGACAGCCCGTCCCCTGCTTCATTTGGCTTGTGGATTCTTCAGAGACTCCGAGCCACTGAAGCTCGGCAGTGTTGGGATGATAAGCATTGCCACAATCGCGACAGACGCGGCGGACCAGGCGTTGCGCCAAAACTCCGACCAGAGAGCTGGCGACGAGATAGGGTTCGATGCCCAGGTCGAGAAGGCGGGCAATGGCGCTTGCAGCATCATTCGTATGCAACGTGCTGAAGACCAGGTGCCCTGTAAGAGAAGATTGAATGGCCATGGTGGCGGTTTCGCGATCGCGGATTTCGCCCACCATGATGACATCGGGGTCCTGGCGAAGGACACTGCGCAGGCCGGACGCGAATGTCATGCCTTTTCTGTCGCTGACCTGCGTCTGGCTGATGCCTTCCAGGTGATATTCAATCGGGTCCTCAATGGTGAGGATGTTGTGTTCTTTGCTGTTGAGCTGTTTAAGGGCCGCATAAAGCGTTGTGCTCTTACCCGAACCGGTGGGCCCCGTCACCAGGATCAGCCCATGCTCGATATTGATGAGCTGGCGGAAGAGGCGGAGGGTTTGCGATTCCATCCCCAAATCGCCCAGCTCGAGCAGGCGATTCCCCTTGTCCAGCAGGCGAATCACGATCCGCTCGCCAAAATTGGTGGGCAGCGACGCGATGCGGAGATCGACCAGCCGCTCGCCAATCTGCACCGTGGCCCGGCCATCCTGCGGCAGGCGTTTTTCGGCGATGTTCATCTTCGCCATGATCTTCACGCGGCTGACCACTTCATCCTGAATACCGGCCGGCAGCGAGAAACTATCGGAGAGGATGCCGTCGATCCGCATGCGGACGATGAGGCGATCCTCGTAGGGTTGGATATGAACGTCAGATGCCGTGGCTTTGGCCGCTTCGAGGAGAATCAGGTTCACCAGCTTGATGACCGGGGCCCGGCTGGCAACGTCCAGCAGATCCTCGCGTGAGGCGAGGCGCTGCACCTCATCGAGGACCTGATTGCGGTCGAGATTGTCGATCATGGCCTGCGCCTGGCCGCTGCGCTGTTGATAGGCGTCGTTGATGGCATGGGTGATAACCGATTGAGGCGCGAGCAGCGGTTTGGCGGGGCGATTGAGGGCCCGGGAGACAATCTGAAGCTGCTCACGATTGGCCAGGTCGGAGACGACGACGATAAGATGGCCGTTCTCATCCTCAAGGCCGAGAATCCCATAGCGGCGGGCGAAGGAGATGGGAATCTCCTTGATAAAGTCGGCGGAAGGTTGATAGGAAGAGAGAGTCTGGACGAAGTCGATTCCGAGCGAGTCGAGTTTTTCTTTCGGGATGTCCTGGACTGCACTCACAAATTGCTCATTTCGGGACGCGGGCAAGGTGCCCGTGCTATGCTGCCTCGTTAACGCATGGGCACTGGTTCACTGGTGGGATAATTGCCTGAAAGCCCCGCCTCGGCTCCTTTGCCTTCAGAGATGAATTTCAGGTCCTCAAAGCGATCGTCGCGGAGGATGACGGGCTTGATAAAGACGAAGAGCGTCGTGTCGGTATTGGTCCTGGTGCGGGTGCCGAAGAAGTATTTGAGGATGGGAATATCGCCAATGATCGGGATCGACTGGACGGTGGTGCGAAGATTTTTCACGCTCAGCCCCCCCACCACGATTGTGTAGCCGTCGGGGATGGTGACGGTGCTGTCCACGGTGTTTTTCTGGCTTGGGGGCGGCAGGCCATTTTGGCCCTGGCCGGTGAAGCTGCTCAATTCGACGGTGTAGCTGAGCTGGAGGTAATCATCTTCGCTGATATGGGGCTCGACACTGATGGTGGTGCCCGCCTGCGCCTGGCCTCCCAAGCCCGTGCGCGACTGCGTGGTGGCCGTATCGAGAATCTCGGCAAAGGGCTCCTGCGTCACACTCTGAAGCTTTCCCTTGCCGTTGTCGTTGACCAGAATTTGTGGCGCGGAAACCAGCCGTGATCGCGAATTCTCGGAAAGCGCGCGGAGAACAACATCCGCGATCCGTGGACTGAGCAGCGCAAAGGTCCCTCCGCGCCCGGCAGTCGGGGTGAGCGATCCGGTTTTGGGGTCGACGGAGCTGACGCCAAAGGAACTGAAGGTGATGAGTTGGCTGGTGCCAAAGCCTCCCAATTTCCCGATATCCACCCCAAAGGAGGCGCCGGACGTGGTGTCGAGGGTGACGATGGTGCATTCGATCTGCACCTGCGGCCGACGCTCATCGAGACGCTTGATCAGGTCCTGATACATCTGCTGAACGGCCGGTTCGGCGATTACGATGATGCTGTTGGTGTTGACGTCGGCCGTAACCGTGGCGTTGTGGGTGCGAACAGTGCCGGCCGATTTTTGCGCGCCCGCGATTTCATCTGCGCCGGCGATGGTGGATCGCGCTCCATAGCGAACGTCGGGAGTTTGGCCGGTGGTAATCGAGTCGAGATCGCTTCGAGTCCGCGGTTGGCCGGGATTGCTGAGTACCGCTTCGGCGGCCGATTGGGGATTGGGCATGGGTCGATCCGGGCGCGGCGATTGTGAGGAGGTCGTGCGATCAGCGCCCGTGGCACGAGGACGGCTTTGCGCGGGAGCCCCTTCATTACCCTGCTCGTCCGTGCGGAATCCTTCGAGGCCCTCATCGGTTTGCAGGCCAGAAATAGTGGCCAGCACATCGACCGCTTTGGTGTTCTTCAGTCGATAGAAGCGAATCGGACTTTGCTCCTGCGTCGTCGGCACATCCAACTCGCGGAGCAGTTGTGCGATGCGCTCATGAACCTCCGGAGTGGCGGCGACGACCAATGAGCGGGTTTCGCGGTCGGTCGTGGCTTGATAGCTGCGCTTGGCCGCGCCGCCGAAGAGATTTTTGATCAACCGATCGAGGCGGTCGGGGCCGATGGCTTTCAGAGGATAGACTTTGGTCTGAAGTTCAACGGTTTTGTCGAGCCCGGAAATGAGCTGGAGGATTTCCTTCATCTGGTCGGCCGGGGCCGCAACAACGACCTGGTTGAGGCGCTCATCGGGGGTGATCAGCGCGGCCGATGCGGCGCCGGGCTGAGCGGTTTGGCGGCTGGCGAGGAGTTGCGTGAGCATCGTCGCGACATCACGGGCATCGGCTTCCTTGAGCCGAACGAATTGGATCTCCACCGCCGCTTCGCTGTCGAGCAGTCGCAATAGCTCGTCAACCCGCTGGATCACGCTGGAATAGTCACTGACGATCAACGTTTTTTGTCCTGGCACAGGCTGAATGTTTCCGCCAGGTTGGGACAGGAACGGCTTGATCGCTTCGACCGCCCGGGTCGGATCGGCGTGCTTCAGATTGAAAATTTGAGTGACGGCGGTCCCAGGCTCAGGGGCTTTGCCGGGCGCAGCGGGCTTGGCGACGGCTGCCAGGTTCTGCGCCTGGACGATCTGCTTCCATCCGGGCTGCTCGGCGTCGACCAGCACCATCTGCTTCATTCGCAGCGCGCTTTGAAGAATCCCCAGCAGCGCGCTCTCGGGCACATCTTTGGGGACGTGAACGATCACCCGCTTATTGTTAATGGTGTCATCGTAGATGATGGGAATCTTGAGGCGCTTGGTGACGATGTCAGCCAGAACCCTCAGTTCCACGCCGTCGGCCGGAAAATCCATCGTCACCAGAGCATCGGTCGCGGGCTGGGTGGCGGGTGCTTGCGCGATCGCCTGGCTTGAGCAGCAAACAAGACCCAGCAGCAGAACAGATGATGCTGCCTTGCAATTCATGAGCGGTTCCTCATGGCGGGCAGGAATGTCCGCCCCACCATTGGTCGTCGGCGAGAAAGCATCAGGATAACAACGCCCGTGAGCCCGATCAAACCCGGCTCGGGGACATGACTGGCGGCGAATTGGGCAAGTGTGGCGGCATCCTCAGGGCTGATCGGGAAGACTTCGCCCGCATAAGTGGCGTTGAAGTTGGAAGCCAGGTCGATGAAGTCGGCGATGGTAACAGTCCCATCGGCATTGAGATCGCCTTCCTGCCAGGTGATGCCCACCGCATTGAAGTTGGAAGCCAGGTCGATGAAGTCGGCGATGGTAACAGTCCCATCGAAGTTGAGGTCGCCGATGATCGTGGGACGCAGCAGCACGTGCTGATCGCCATGAAGATCCGGGACGATGGCGATACCCAGGCGCGAATTGAGATGAGCGGCAACACCCGAATCGACAATTCCATCGCCCGGATTTGCGGCGGCGTTCACCACCGCCGACCAAAGAGCGCTCTTCGCAGCGGCCAAATCGGTAGCGTAGACCCGGACCGAGCGGAACGCGCCAGCTGTGGCGGGGCTGTTCAGGTCGAGCCCTTGAGCGCCGATTTCGGCCACGGAGGAGAGCGTCAAGGCCTTGAGCGTTTGGTCTGCGCCGAGTTTGACGGAGGCACTCCCGGAGATGTTCATCGAAAGGTTGGTGCTGGCGATGACGGTTGCGGTTGCCGGGACGCCATTGGTGGAATTGATGTTGGTGGTGCCGCCGGTGAGGTTGAGAACAGCGCCCAGGCCGGGGGTTTGCGTGCCGGAGATGGTGAGAGTTCCCGCGCCGGCACGCGTAAGGGTTCGGCCCGCCGCGATGGTGTGGGCGCCGGAAAGAGTGGCCGAGGCGCCGGTGCCGACATTGATGGTGCCATTAACGGACCAGGTGAAGGTCCCCGAGAGGACTACGGAAGCGTTGCTGCTGACATTGACAGCACCGATGGAGGAGAAAGTGACAAAGGTGGAGATGGTATGGCTGCCACTGAGGATGTTGATGGAGGGGGAGGTGCCGCCCATGGTCAATGTTCCACCGGAGCCGCGAGAGATGGTGTACGAAACTGGACTGTCGACGTTTAGGGTGTTGAGGGCCTTAGCGCCATCCATGGAAACGGTGGAGGGAATTGTGATTCGGTTGAGAAAATTGGCCGTCCCGGTGGCGACATTCGGCACGATATTGTCGCTCCAGTTGGTCGTGGTCGCCCAGCTCCCACCCGTGTCGCGGTTCCATTGAGGCGCGGCAACGGTGATTGAATAACTCGCATGATGGCTGAATTCAGATTCTGGAAAGTCGGGCCCTTCACCGATCCAACCCGTACCCGCATTGCTGGTGGTTTGAATGGTGTAGGTGCCAAAAGGCGTGTTGTTGGCGACGAGGAAGGTGTATTTGGAGACCAGATAAGTGCCCGGGACGTTGGCGTTGTTGACGTTATTCAAAATGCCGCCGAGATCGGAATCGGTCCTGGGATTGAGGATATTTCCGGGAGGGGCCTCGACCTGCGCATCGGTGAAGTAGAGGTCGTTGTATGACGTCCCGGTGATGTCACGATTGGTCATTGTGAAATACGAAGTGCCACCCACGAAGCCATCGTTGGACACGAGAAAATAATCGAGGCCAGTGGTCGCTTCAGAACTGGAAATGTTCAGCGTGAGGATGAAGGTGGCGTTACGAGCGCCCAGCCAGCCGGAGGGTGTACCGTCATTGTCAACCCAGCCCAAATCGACGCCGGCATGGAGCGCAAGGCCAGCGGCATGCAGAATCAGCGCTGCCAGCAACAGTTTTCTATGATGTCGAAACACGCGAGCCCTCCAGCCCCATTAGCCTGACCGCGCCAACGTCGACCCATACAATAATCCTCGCAAGGGGCAAAGCAAAGACAAAACGACAATAGTGGGTATTAGTCGATGTGGAAATTTGGGGGGTCTTTTGCGGAAAATTGAATTGACATAATTCTGCGATTGTGTAGGGTTCTATCGACGGCGGACGAAAGTCCTGCCCGCACGGGCAGTCCATCAGATTAACAACCAGGGGACCGACACGGAGGATGACATGACCCGGCGATCCGCGACTTCGTCGCAATTGCTTTTACTTGGTCTGGCGCTGCTTTTCTGTTTTGCCTCATCGGCCTATTCGGCCGCCCCACAACTGGTTTCGGCCGTATCCCGGATGCCGCAGGGGGCCGCTTCCTTTGACATCCAGTTGCCCCTGTCCGGTGGCACCGGCATCGAATGCCGCAGCCTGGCCAATGGCCTGACGATCGTGCTCAGCTTTGATCAACCGGTCACTGGCGGAATCGCCGACGTCACGCTGGGAAGCGCTACGGTCGATGGGTTCCTCGACAACACCATGACCGTGCGGCTCGCGGGTTTGGCCGATGCCCAGACGATTACCCTTACCGTCTCCAATGTCACCAATACAACCGGCGATACCCTCCCATCCGCAGCGGTGAGCTTGCGCACGCTTCTGGGAGATGTTAATGCGACGGGATCGGTGACAGGATCAGATGTGAACATCGCCAAGGCTCTGGTGGGCGCCACGGTCGATGGGTCCAACTTCCGCTGCGACGTGGGGGCCAATGGAGCGATCAGCGGCGCGGATACGGCTGTCATTAAGTCGAAGATCGGCGGTTCGGTGGCAGGTGGAAAAACCGCCAACACGCCGCCCACAATTGGCAATATCCCCGACCAGAACACCGCAGTCGATACGGCGACGCTGCCCGTGGGATTTGCAATCGGAGATGGGGAATCGGCCGTGGATACGCTGGGCCTCAGCGCTACTTCCAGTGATCAGACCATCATTCCCAATGCCGCAATCGCCATCGGCGGTAGCGGGGCCAGCCGGACGATCTCCGTAACTCCGGCGGCGGGACAAACGGGCAACGCGATCATCACGGTCAGAGTGTCGGATGGTCTGGCATCCACTATCGATACATTCGTCGTAAGCGTTGGATCGGCGACAAAACTCTATCTCGCCACACTGCGGCCAGAGGCGGGGATTGCATCGTCGGGTTCAGGAAGTTCATCCCTGCTTTTAAGCGGCGACGAGACCTGGGCGTCGGTACGCTTCTCGTATGCAAATCTGTCCACTGCCAAGACGGGCGTCGAGATTCGCGGGCCCGCCGACGCGGGGCAGCAGGGGGATATTCTCTTCAACCTGAACACCGCCACGCCCGAAGCGGATGGCTCGTACAAATGGATCATCACGGACGTCGGCGCGGTGACGGCCGCGCAGATTGTGGAAGCTATCAAGGCTGGGCGGACCTATCTGAACATCGATTCGACCAAGTATGCAGCCGGCGAAATTCGCGGGCAGTATACGTACGCGACGGGTTCTCAGACTTTCACACCCCCGCCGCCGCCTCCAGCGCTTCCAGGAGGCCCGCCAACGCCTCAGGATGCGAATCGGTTTTTGACCCAGGCCACCTTTGGGCCCACGACCGACGAGGTGACGAACCTGGTCAATATTGGCTTCGATGCATGGCTGGACCAGCAGTTCAATACACCGACGACGTCGATGTACAACTACGTATACCAGCGCTGCACACAGAGCAGCTCGGCAAACGATGAACTGACCGGCGCCCGAATCACGGAAACATGGTGGAGAATTGCTCTGACAGGCCCGGACCAGTTGCGGCAGCGCGTTGCCTTCGCTTACAGCGAGATTTTTGTCGTGTCCAAGGTCGAGGATGCGATCGATGCCCAGCCGGCGGGCTTGTGCACCTATCACGACATGCTCGCGGATGATGCATTCGTGAATTTCCGCAAGCTGCTGGAGGATGTCACCCTGCACCCCATCATGGGGCAGTACCTGAACATGCGCGGGAACAAAAAGCCCGTTTCGCCGGCGTTTACAGCTCCCAACGAGAATTACGCCCGCGAAATCTTGCAGCTACTCTCGATCGGCCTCAATGCCCTGCACCCCGATGGCTCGCTCAAGCTGGATGCCAATGGCTTGCCCATACCGACATACGACCAATCGGAAATCCAGGCATTTGCGCACGTGTTTACAGGCTGGGATGTGGATACCACCCCCGTGGTAATCCCGACACTCACCACCACCGGCGTGGTGAACGTCAACAGCTCATACAACAAGCCGATGACGGTGCGGTCGGCAAATCATTCCAACGACGCCAAGGTCCTGCTCAATGGCTTCACGATCCCGGCCAACGCCAGCCAGACAACCATCAGCTCCAACGCCGAGCTTGCCTTGGCGCTGGACAACATCTTCTTCCATCCCAACGTCGGCCCATTCATCAGCCGGCGGCTTATCCAGCGACTGGTGACCAGCAACCCCAGCCCGGCCTACATTTATCGCGTCGCCAAGGTGTTTGCCGATGATGGTACTGGCACTCGCGGCAACATGCGGGCCGTCATCAAGGCCATCCTGACCGATTACGAGGCACGCACGACCGATCTGCTGGGGAATGTCGGCTATGGCAAGGTGCGCGAGCCGCTGATGCGCACCGCGGCCATTATTCGCGCATTCCATCCCAGCTCGACCATCAATTCCCCGCCTTTCGGGAACATCTGGAAAATCAACTCCACTGACACGCAGTTCGCCCAGACCGTGTATCGCTCGCCGACCGTCTTCAACTTCTTCGAACCCGATTACATCGCCAACGGCGACGGCGGCCTCGCCGGGCTTTATGCGCCGGAAATGCAGATCATTACCGAGACCACGGCCATCGGCGCGGCCAATTACATCTATAGCGGTATTTACGGCGGTACAGCAAATGGCGCAATTGTTGGCAGCTGGCCGGGACCCAACGGCAACGACGTGAGGCTGAATCTCACCACCGAGCAGAACATGGCCGTCAATGCGACCCAGCTCGTGGACAGCTTGAATCAATTGCTGATGGCCGGGCAGATGCCCACGGTGATGCGCGACCGCATTGTCACGTACGTCAATACCCTGCCCAGCACCACCACCGCCAACAAGCTAGCACGGGCGCAGGCGGCTGTGCATCTGGTGGCCAGCTCGGCTCAGTTCACGACTCAGCGGTAAGACTTTGAACCTGATCGAAGAAGCGGCTGCAACTGCGGCCACAGGAGTGCATCATGAGAAAGCGATATCCCCAGGAGGATCCCAGCCGGCGCGACTTTTTCCGCCATGCCGCATGTGCGGCCGTCGGCGCTACAGCTCTGGTTTCGACGGTCTGGGACTTGCGCTATATCAACGCCGCCGCGGCCGCGCGAATCAGCAGCATTAATCCGGCCGCCACCGACTACAAGGCACTGGTCTGCCTCTTCCTCTACGGCGGCAATGACGCCAACAATTTGGTCATCCCCTATGACCAGCCCAATTACGATCTCTACGCCGCGGCACGGGGCCTGCTCGCGCTCCCCAGGGCATCGCTTCAGAATCTGACTCTAAATCCTCCCGATCCCAACAACCGCGAGTACGCTTTTCACCCAAATTGTCCGGAACTCAAGGCACTGTTTGACGGCGGCAAACTGGCGATCGTGGCCAATGCCGGAACCCTGGTCTATCCCGTGACCAAGACCCAATACACGCAGAAGACTGTACCCCTGCCGCCGCAGCTTTTCAGCCACAACGATCAACAGGTGCAGTGGCAGACTTCGGTGCCCAATCAGGACCTGCGCTCCGGTTGGGGAGGCCGCTGTGCTGATTTGCTCTATTCGATGAACACCAACGCCACGGTGTCCATGTCCATCTCGCTTTCCGGTGTGAACGTGTGGGAGATGGGAAATATCGTCAATGAGTACAACGTCGGAACCGGAGGCCCGCAAAACCTCAACATCGCCGCCTCCAACCAGGTGCAGGCGTTTAAAGACCTGATCAATCTCCAGCACGCCAACTTGCAGGAAAAATCCGCCGCGGGGATGACCAAACTGGCCCTGGACAATTACACCGCCGTCACCGCTGCGCTCCCCCCTGCATCTTCGATCCTCACTGTTTTCCCCACCACTTCCCTGGGTAACCAGCTCAAGATGGTTGCGCGGCTGGTGAAGGCCGCGCCCGCTCTGAACCACAAGCGGCAGATCTTCTTCGTCGCCATCGGCGGGTTTGACCTTCACGACACGCAACTCACGCCGCACAACAACCTGCTCGGAGACTTGAGCAAGTGCATGAAGGCATTCAATGATGAGATGACCGCGCAGGGCTCGGCCAGCAATGTCACCAGCTTCACCGTCTCCGACTTCGGCCGCACTTTCGCCATGAACGGTGGAAACGGCTCCGACCACGGGTGGGGAAACCATCAACTGGTGATGGGCGGGGCGGTGAATGGGTCGCGAGTTTATGGCAAGTTCCCAATCCTGACAGTCGGTGGCCAGGATGACACTGGCTTGGGCCGATGGATCCCCACGACATCAGTGGATGAATACGCGGCCACCATTGCCAAATGGTTTGGCGTCAGTGCAACTGACCTGAATACCGTCTTCCCCAACCTGGGCCACTTTGCCAATCCCGACCTGGGGTTCCTCTCGGCCGTTTGATGTCCGGATTCACAATAGCGTGGCCTGAGCTTTGCATGTTGATATTCTGAGGATGGGAGAACCTTCCCTCGCGGAGGATCAAATCATGGGCACACCAGTCTATGAAGCCAGGAAAGTTGGAGATACCTACAAGATCGTCCGGGTCGATCCCGAGCATCGCGCCAACCTCTCGACTTTCACCATCAGCGGAGGATTGTTGGCGCTGATGGGAATAGCACGACGCGGATTCACGGGCGCCGGTCTGGTGCTCGTCGGCGGCGTGCTCATCTATTGCGGGCTGAGCGAGCGCGATCCGCGGGAGTTGCTCGATTCCGTCCTGCGCCGCCGGCGCGTGCCGAAGGACACAGTGGGACCATCCCAGCACCACCAACCGACGGGGGAGCGGGCCCAATTGCCGGAAGATGAAGTGGATGAGCAGGTCATGGAAAGCTTCCCGGCCAGCGATCCGCCGGCACGGTCCAGCGCGCCGACGATCAGTTGAAACAACACTTCACTGAAAAAACGGCACTTCAATTTGGCCGATCGGCCGCGTGTCATCGCTCCAGATCGCGAAGAGAATCCTTATGGGAGCGGGGAATGTGGGAGATTGGCGCGGTTTGGGGACGGGGGTATAGTGCCCTGCTCGCCTGAGGGCGGGCTTTTTCCCGGCGGGTCCCATCAATGACGTTGCCCCTAACCACGGTGGTCAGTTCGCCTTCGCCTTTGACCGAAGTCTCAACGACCGCGAAGAAGGATGCCCCGGGGAAGACTTGCGAATGGAAGTATTGCCTTGCGGGTGTGGCGATATTAGGCGTGGTGTATTTGTTGTTGCAGAATGGGAAGTGGGTTTCGGGGCCGGATACGGCCTTCTACATTTCGGTGGCCAGGAACCTGGCGCTGGGACGGGGATTCATATTTAATGGAGCGGTGGTGGGACGGATTCCGCCCCTTTGGCCGGCGGTGATGGCGTTGGGGATGAAGGTTTCCACCTCCTACTGGTTGTTGAATCTGCTGCCGATGTTCTTTCTGCTGGGAGGCGCGGCCGTCTGGTATTGGGTGCTGCGACGATTGACCAGTCCGCGGGGGGCGCTTCTGGCGGTAGTGCTGAGTGGAATTCTGTTCTTCACATATACGTCATCGATTCAATTGCGGACGGAAGGATTGTTTTGCCTGGTGTTCGCGCCGGCCGTGCTGGTGGCGATGCAAATTGGAGAGGGAAAGTCTTTGGTATGGAGGCTGCCCGCGCTTTTGATTTTGTGCATCGGGATGGTGATGGTGAGGTGGGCGGGATTGGCGGCGTGGGTTGTGGTGGGAGCGGCCATCATGAGCGGGAACCGGCCGGTCAGTGTGGGAAGATGGGTGGCGCTTCTGGCCAGCTTCGTGGTGGTGGTTGGAACGTTTGGCTTGACTCGATTTATCCTCGGCCGGTTGCCTCCGCCGCCGCGGACGTGGGTGATGGAGAGCGGCAAGAAGGGGCCGAAAATTCCGGATGAGGACACCGAGGGGACGGTGAAGATGCAGTCTCTGATGACCCCCAGGGGCCTCAGGTCCACTTTTTTATCCATGGCGAATTCGGGGAAGTGGATGAGCAGTTTGATGTGGATGCCCATGTATATGGGTGTGACCCATGGCATGGTGGGAATTGCCACGAACATCATTGGGTGGGGATTGATTTTGCTATGCGCGGTGGCGGCGTGGCGGGATGGAAAACTGGGGCAGTGGATCTGGGTGGGCGCGTTTCTGTATTGCGCTGCGATGGTCTTTCGGGTGCGGGTGACGAATCCGAGGTATCTGGTGCCGGTGGCGCCGTTGCTGGTGCTGGGGGTAATTCGGGGTTTGGAGTATTTGAAGGCACGTGTGACGCCATGGAAGAGATTTTGGGGATTTTCGCTTGGGATGTTCGTGGTTTCAGTAATGGCAGTAAATGGAGCGCTCTGGGGGATCGATGTGTGGATTAATCATTCGACAGATTTTTATTCGCGATACCGGGCCGGTGAGATGGAGAGGTTGATCGCGTCGGCGGACTATATGCGGGAGCGGGGAGTACGCGATGGCGAGATCGCGGTGAATGTTTTCTATGTGAACCTTGGGCGACAGAGGCCCAATGGAGAGGGATTGAGGACCATGATTCTGCTGACCGACCACGGCGTTCGCGGCGGACCGGCGGGATGCACGGGCGAGCCCAATGATGTGCTGCTCAAATGGGCGGCAAAGTTTGATGTGAAATATTATTTGTATCGGCCGCCGGTATCGCCGTGGCGGGCGCTGCATTTTAAGTTGAAACGGGTGCAGCAGATTTTGACGGGGAAAGAGGATATCCCCGACAATCCGAGTTGGGTGCTATATGAACTAAGCAGGAGAGGGGCGGTGAAAGTGGAGTTGCCCCAGAATATGGTGGAGATGGGAAGAGTGCCGGGAATGACGAAGCAATGACTGGAGCGAGGCATCGTGGCGGTATTTGGCGGGAAAAAGTTCGTCTTGATTGTCTCGTCGGGGAGGACGGGAACCAAGGCGCTGGCGCAGCACCTGTCGCGCTGTTATCCCGATGTGTGCGCGCTGCACGAACCTTCTCCATCCTGGAGATTGCGGATGGGAACGACGCGGGCGTTGTGCGGGAGAAGCTCTCGCGAAGAGCTGGTGGAATTGCTGGTAAAATTGCGGAGAGGATTGGTCGCGGGCTTGGAGCGGGGAATTTATGTCGAGTCGAATCCGTATTTGTCGGGTTTTGTCGAGGTGTTTGGCGAAGTGTTCGAGGAAGTAAGAGTGGTGCATGTCGTGCGGGATCCAAGGACGTATGTGAGGTCGGGGGTGAATTTTGGCGCCTTCCGGGGGATGAAAAAACTGGCCGCGGAATGGTGGCCGGATTGGTTTCCGCGGCCCCAGATGTGCATAGAAGCGCATGGACTGAAGTGGGGCGACATGGATGCGATTGAGAGGCTGGCATGGTTCTGGGGGTTGGTGAATTCGCAGTTGAATCGGGGTGAGGGAATTTATGGCCAGAGATATTTGAGAATTCGATTTGAGGATTTGTTTTCGACGGATGGAGGTGGGCTGGAGCGGTTGACGGATTGGATCGGGTTGGCGCGCTCGAGTGTGCTGAGGGAAGAAGCGAATCGGGAACATGTGAATGCCAGCCAAAGGGAGGAATTGCCGGAGTGGGCGAAGTGGAGCGAGAAGGATCGGACAAAGGTGCTGAAGCATTGTGAATCGTTGATGAAGGTTTATGACTATTTGAAGGATGATGCGGCCGGCATCGAAAAGGCTGTCGCGGTGGAGGCATCGTGAACGAAGGTGATGACAAAATCTCCAGCTCAAGACCGCGCGGATTGGTGTCCCTGTGGAGGGTACTGAGCCTGCTGCTGCTGGTGGCGGTATTTTATTTTGTGGGCAGGCAGTTGGGGCGGGATTTTCGGGAGCTAAGGGCGCAACAGATTCATGTTCAGGTCAATTGGCTCTATGTGGTGGCGGCGCTGGTTTGCCTGATGGGGGCGCGGATCTCCAACGCCGTGAATACGTGGTTGCTGCTGCGGGCGCTGGGGGCGAAGTTGCCGGCCTGGAAAGTTGTGGCAATTATCTGGGTGTCATCCCTGGGGAGATATATTCCTGGAAAAGTGGCGGTCGTCGCCGGGTCGGTCGCAATGCTGGTGCGGCTGGGGGCAAGATTCTCGGTGGTGGGAGCATCGCTGATTTTATCCACCGCAATTATGATTCTGATCGGGATGGTGGGAAGCATTCCGGTGTTCTTTTCCCCGGCGATGCGGGAGAGAATGCCGTCGGCGGGGATTTTCGGAGTGATGCTGGCGGGGATGGCGGTGGTGTGCCTCTATCCCCCGATTTTTCTGGCCATCTGCAACGTGGGCTTGCGAATATTGAAGCGGGACGAGTTGCCGCGCGGCGTGAGACAAGGGCCTTTTTGGGGGGCGGTGGGCGTGGGCGTGATTCGGATTTGCTTTGTGTCGATGTCGCTTTGGCTGGCGGCAAGGTCGATCGCGCTGATCGGAGTCGACACCATCCCGCAGACCGTTGGAGCGGCGTCGCTGGCCTCGGTGATGGGGTTCATCGCGGTGTTCGCGCCGGCAGGGTTGGGCGTGCATGAAGCGGTTTACCTGCTGGCGCTCAAACCGATAATGGGGGCGGGCGTGGCAATTCTGGCGATCATGTTCCGGGGGATGCAGGTCGGGATGGATTTGTTGGTGGCGGGAATTGGCGCGATGATAATGCGGAAGGAGAGCGAGGCATCCCTCGCCCCGACTGCTGTGGCGGAACATGGATAACCGAACCCCAAAGCCCAATTTTTTTATCGCCGGAGCGCCCAAGTGCGGGACCAGCTCGCTCCACGATTATCTGGGGCAGCATCCGGAAGTGTACATGTCCGAGGAGATGAAGGAACCGGGCTTTTTCAATCCGGACCTGCGGGTGCACACGGTGCGGCGGACCGATACCGAGGAGAAGTATCTGGCTCTCTTCCGCAAAGGAACTGGAAGGCGGCGAATCGGCGAGTCATCCACCTGGTACATGCTTTCGAACGTGGCCGCGAACCTGATCGCCGAGTGGGATGGGCTGGCACAGGCGATTTTGATGATTCGCAATCCAATGGATGCGGCCTATTCGCTGCATGGGCAGCTGTTGTGGAGCTGCAACGAACACCTTGAGGATTTTGCCGAGGCGATTGAGGCCGAGGAGGACCGGCGGGCAGGCAACAAGATTAGGCCTGAATGCACGTCACCGGACTCGCTTCAATACACGCGGGTGTTCACCTACACGCCGCAGATCAAACGATTCTACGAGGCGCTGGGGCGCGAGCGGGTGAAAGTGATCGTGTTTGATGATTTCATATTGAACACGGGTCAGGTCTATCGGGACACGCTCCAGTTTCTGGGTTTGGATGTCGAGTTCGAGGCGGATTTTCGAGTGGTTAATCCGGTGAAGCCGGTTGCGCCCGGTGTGAATTCATTCTTTGCCAAAAGGCCAAGACTCCGCAGCGCTATGCACAAGCTCGTCCCGGCCGGCATGCAGCGGAAGCTGGCCGATGCGATGCCCTATTTGACCAGGACAATCAAGCGCGCGCCGAAGATTGACCCCGAATTGCGGTCAAAATTGGCCCCCAGGTTCAGGCAGGATGTGGAACAGGTGAGTGAGTTACTGGGGAGGGATTTGACCTATTGGTGTAAAGTCTGAACGGCATGTCGCCCATTTCCAGGCCGAAGAATCCGCTGGTGGTGATTCCGATGGTGGCGGGGATCGGCAATGCGCTGATGGCCGCGCCGATGGTGCGGCAACTAAAACTGGCCTGGAGCGATGCTCGAATTCTCATCATGGCTCGAACGGAAGCAATGGGGCAGGTGTTTGAGCGGATGAGTGAAGTGGAGCAGGTTCGCCCGCTCGGGCGATCGTCGGGGGAGATTTTTCAGAACATGTGGCGCGTGCGTACGCTTCGGCCACATTTGTTCATCGCGCCATTCCCATCCAATCGATGGCAATATTCGATGCTGGCAATGGCAAGCGGCGCCGAGCGAAAAATCCTCCATTCGTATCCGGTGGGGAACTTGCGCACGATGCGGTGTTGCGTGGGCCAAAAAGTGGAAGCGCGACGAGGAATTCACGATGTAGTCCAGAATCTCGCCTTGCTACAACTGCTGGGAATTGAGATGGATGACACGGAACCACCCCGATTTATTTTGACCGACGCCGACCGGCAGAGAGCCACAGCCATGATGCAATCGGTGGGGATCGTCCCCGAACAGCGGCCAATCGCGGTGCATCCCGGCAGCGCCCGAACCGTACTGGCCGAGGCGAAAAGGTGGCCGCCTTCCTCATACGCAAAACTAATTCCCATCGTCAGAGACCGATTTGCGTCCGAAGTTGTCGTGCTGGAGGGACCTGATGAATTAGGCGTCGCCGAGGAAATCGAAAAACACCTGGGCGCAAAGCTGCGCGTCATCCGGCTCTGCGGCGCACTTGCCGATGCCGCCGCAATTCTGGAAAAGTGCCGGATCTACGTCGGCTCCGATTCCGGTTTGGGCCATCTATCGGCCGCGGTCGGGACAACGCCGGTCACAATCTTCGCACCGGCCGATCCGGATCGCGTCTGTCCATTCGGATATCGGCATCTGGTGGTTCGGCCAAACAAAGCCTGCTCGCCGTGCCTGATGTATCCGTTCGAGGCGACTCGGCCCAGGGTGAAGTGCACTGCGCCGATGTGCGTGGGGGAGGTGACGGTGGAGGAGGTTTTGCGGGCAGCGGGTGAGGCTATTCCTGTGGGTAGTGCAGGGGGATGAGCTTGGCGTTGGGAGGGGGATTGGCGCCTGGAGGGATTTCGATGAGTTGAAGGCGCCCGGTTGCGGATTGGGTGATGAGCAGGGCGCAGGGTTCGCGCATTTCGACCATGGGGAATGAAGGATAGAGGAAGCGCAGAGTGAGGAGGGGGTGGGGTGGGTCCATCATGTAAACGGCGACGGTGGTGTAAGCTGACTCGTTGGAGTAGTGGTTGAGTTTCTCGACCAAATCGATCTGTTCATTAAGCGTGGGAGAATGTTGGTTGGGGGGCCAACCATGAAGGTGGACGGCGATGAGCGTGCCGAGGGTGAAGAGGGAGAGAGAAGCAGCGTAAAGGCAGATGAGGATGGGACGGATGAAATAGCGGCGCGGGAAGAGGTAGAGGGCGAACCAGACGGCGAGGATGGTGGGGCCAAAGAGGCCGAACTGGTAGTGGGGGCTGGGGGGCAGGCGGGTGGCGGCGGCGAAGAGGGCGTGGGCGAAGAACACGAGCAGAAGGATCGAAGCAAGGCTGACGTGCGCGCGGCGGGGATCGTCGGGAGATGGTGGGTTTGATCGGGTGTGGATGAAAGTGCGGAGGCAGATCATTAGACCGAGGACGGTGAGGGGGAGGAAAATGAGGGCGAAGTCATGGCCGATGATGAGGAGGAGATTTGGATTCTGAGTCAGCGGTGATTCGAAGGCTTCGGGGGTGATAAGGCGTGCGCTCTGAAATGTGCCGAGAAAGGCAATGCCGCGGGAGGTTTGGCCGGGGTGACCCTGGGAGAGGGCGGAAGGGATGGAAAGGGTTTGCAGGATGTCTTTTACATATTGGTAGTTGAGCAGGGCGAGGAGGAGGAGGGGCGGGAGGATTTTGAGCTTATGCTGCCAGAGGACGCGGCGCTGGAAGAGGAGGATGTGGGCGAGGAGGATCACGGAGAGCGGAATCGATTGGGGATGAATCAGGGGCATCGCGATGGTTGCGCTAATTGTGATCGCGAGGGACCAGCCGCAGCGGGTTTCGAGGAAGGCGGCGTAGGCGGCGATGGAAAGGATGCTCAGCGGCGTCACCAGAAAGGCGGCCCAGGGTTGGCGGGTCCAGAGCCAGACGTTTGGCGCGAGCAGGATGACCGGCGCGAAGTAAAGGGGAAGATTCAGCGTTCGGCCGAGCCAGAGAAGCGAGATAGCGATGATGGACGCGACGATCGCCGCGCGCAGGAGGATGAGGATGCGCGGATCGTGGGAGATGAGCAGGAGGAGCTGGTTGAGCTGGATGGGCATCGGCCCGTAGGCGATGTGGAAATTGCCGGTGAGGGCGTGGGAGGCGAGGCGATGACCCTGATTGGCCTGGAGGGCGATGGTAATCTCGGCGGGCTCATCGAAGATCCAGGGGGTGTCGCCGGGGAAGAGGAGGATGGGCAGAGCGGAGAGGCAGGTGAGGACGATGGCGAGGCGCACTGGAGGCGCGGGCGTTTCGGGCGATGGTGGCTGATCGGACGCGGCGTTCAATGCTGTGAGGTTATGTTACCGATTCGCCGCGGCGCGGGTGGGGGTTTTTTCGGTTTCGGATTCCAAGTCCCATTGCTTCGCGATGGCGCGGAGGGGCTCCTGGTCGATTTCGGCAGTGGTGGTCATCAGGCGGGGGAGACGGGGCATTTGATACGTGCGCTTTCTGGCGAGGTAGAGAAGCTCTTCCGAGATGCGGCGATGGCGGCCGAGCATATCGGCCAGTAATGCCAGCACGCCCAGCAGGAAGCCCAAAATCAAAAAGATTCCGGCAATGGGGATGAGCGACGTAAACGGCCCAGTCTTACGGTGCCACAGATACCAGCCGGCCATGAAGCCGCCGCTCAACACCCCGATGAGTCCCAGGAACATCGCAATGCCACCGAAAAACTTGAGCGGCTGAATATCGCGCATGGCCCGCAGGATGATGGGTAAACTATTGCTGGCGTATTTAAAGATGCTCCGTGCGATGCGGCTCTTGCCGTGCTCGCGCACGCCCCTAACCTTCAATGGCACTTCAATGATCCGCACACCCTTGGCGAACAGATCGATGAACATTTCCTGCGTATAAGTAAATCGCCCGAAAAGCGTGAGCCGATACGCCGCCTCGCGATTGAAGCCGCGGAAGCCACAGGAAACATCGGTGAAGCAGGTCCCGCCGCAGACCCAGTTGATCATGCGGGTGACCGCATGATTCCCGAGATATTTGACGATGGGCATTTGCGGCCGAAGCGCGGGGTCGGCGAAGCGGGAACAGGTCACGAAGTCGGCCTGATCTTCCAGCAGTGGATGAATCAGCTTGGCGATATCAGCCGGATTAAACTGGCCATCACCATCGATATTGACGATAAAATCCGCTCCGCGCCGCATGGCGTGCTCGAAACCGGTGCGGAAGACGACCCCCAGGCCCCCGCCGCCCGGAAGATTGATGACGATCGCTCCTGCGTCGGCCGCTTCGATAGGGGTGTTGTCGGTGGACCCATCGTTGACCACGATGACCTCGACCTCATCGATGCCGGGGATATCGCGAGGCACGCCGCGGACGACCTGCGCGATGGTTTTCTCTTCGTTCAGGGCTGGAATAGTTACTACGAGCTTCATCAATTCCCTGTAGAGGCTGCTCGTGCCAGGAGCGATTGGAGAGGGGATGGTAGCAATAGCTCAGGCGGGGAACAAGGGAATAAGGCCAAAAGCCTCGCAAAAGCGGGCGGAATAGGGTGCACAGACCCAATATCCAGTAATACACTGCCAATTAAGAACCCCTCTCCCACAGTTGCAGGAAGAGGGGCGTGATTGTGGCATCCGGTCATATTGGTGCATCGATCATTTGGCCGGGGCGGCGGGTGCGCCAGGAGCGACGACGGGCGCGGGGGCAAGGCGCATATTGAGCGCGCCGCCAACACCGCCAAAGTTGCCACCGCCACCACCACCTTTAAGGTCCTCGATCATGATGTCCCAGGGGGAACTGCTCAGGCGCTCGCCGACAGGTTGAGGGAGCGTCGGGATGTCGCGGCTGCGGCTAAAGGGACCCTGGAAGAGGATCTTGCCGTTTTTGTCCAGCAGCAGAAGATCCAGCTCGGCCTTGCCGTTTTCGTCCGTCTTGGTGGTGAATTCCCAGGTGAAATCATCATCGCTCCCGCTGACGGTCTTGGGTTTGGGCAGATTGTTGCCGACGCGCACATTTAGCGCGTTGCCCTTGCCAACGAATGCGCGGGGAGTCGCAATCCGAATCGGGCCTCTGGCCACTTTCATCTCATCCGTGGTTTTCACCTGATCCGCAACTTCCTTGGGAAGGGCCAACTTCTGCTCCTCCGTGTCGATCGCGCCATCGAAGATGATTTTGCCCGTGGCTTTGTCAATTGCCCTGACTCGGCGCTCGCCATTAGGGCCGACGGTTGTGGTGGTAACCATTTGCCCATTGTCGGTGACCACTTCGGCGCGGTCGGTGAAGGTGAAGAAGTCGCCGCCGCCAGCCTTGTTTGGTTTGGTGATGGTGTATTGGCCACCACCTCCGCCGAAACGCTTGATGGCGTCAGCGGCGCCAGCAAGGCCCTGGGCATCGCGCCACACCCCGGCCGGACCGTACGCGCCGGCTTCATCCAGAACAGCAAGCTCCTTCTCGACGGGCTTGACATTGATCGTCTGAGGTTTGGCCTCGCGGATAATCGACAGCTTCACTTCGACATCCGGTTTCAAGGTCCGGACCAGGACGCCGAACTGATGCGGATTGATCAGAACCTGGTCGTCGAGTTTCTGAATCACGTCCGACGGCTTTATCCCGGCCGCTTCGGCGGGACTCTCGGGGTCTACGCGATCGACGACCAGACCGCTTCCCTTCTCGAGCTTGAGCTGATCGCGAAGCACCGTCGGAATGGGGGAAGTGGCGATGCCGATGTACGAGGCCTTTTCGGTTTTCTGTTTGTACGGAGTGAAGGCGTTTCTCTGGAGGACCAGGTCGGCCTCCATGGCACGCTCGAACTCGTTTTGTTTGGGGTCGGCGTCCGCAGTAATGCGACGATTGCGAGTCATCCTCGGAGTAGGCACGGGCGCAGGCTCGGCGGCCGGCTGGGCCGGTTGCCCTGGTTGCGCTGGTTGCGGATCTGGAGCGACCTGGGCCTGGGCGAACGCGAATGCGGCAAAGAGCACAAGAGCTGTCAGGCAGAGAAAGCAGCGATTCATGAGTCACCTCTTTGAATGTCCGGATCGGCCGGACTTGCAGGTTCTCCCAGAGGGAGAGGATATTTCGATGTCGACGTCGCCGCGGCGACTGCCGACTTACCAGTTTCCGATGAGCATGATCTGCTCCTGCGGCATACGAAGCTCGACGGTCGTTTTTCGCTCCGGGTCATACCACTTGACGTGCTCGACGATCTGCCGGCGCAGGCGGCGGATGGGCACATCGCCGTTGAGCATCACCGTGCCATCATCCAACGTACGCCAGTCGACCGTCTGGGCCACGGGCATGAGCGGCGGAGATTCGGCGGGTATTTCCCTCTTTGCCGGGTGATAAGGCGCTGGGCGATTGAAGAGATTGTAGACAGCCAGTGCGCCGGCGAGAGAAGCCGTCAGCAGCAGGATGGCGGCGGCCGCCCAGTAGCGGGGAATGTGACGCGGGCTCGGCCCACTGATCTCTCGCAGAAAAGCTCTCTGAGAGCGTCCCAGATGCCGATCGAGCTGGCCGGCCAGGTGCCGGCTGATGAGATTGTCGATCTTGTTGTCGGGCTCGTTCATAACATTCTCACTCCGATGCTTCCCGCATTATTGTCGTCCGTCGGCGGCTGATCATCACCGAGAAATTGCCGAAGTTGTTGTCGGGCACGCATGAGTCTCATATCCACCGCAGCGGGAGAGAGCCCGATCAATTGGCCGATCTCGCGGCTGCTGAGGCTTTCATAATATCGCAGCACGACGGCCGAACGGGAAACCTCGTCGAGCTGCTGGATTGCGGCGGCGATGCGATCGCTTTGCTCGCGCTGATCCATTTGCTGGAGCGGGTCGGCCGACGTTGCCACGGTCTGATCGACCAGCGGCTCCGTCGCCTGACGCCGCAACTTTCGCCCAGCATCCAGCGCGACATTACGGGCGATGCCCAGCAACCAGTTGCCAAAGCACTGCGGCTCTTTCAGCGTCTCCAGCTTTCGCCAGGCCCGCAGGAAAGCTTCCTGAGCGGCGTCCGCCGCGCGATCGCCATCGCCGGCGGCCGAATAGGCAACCGCCAGCACCGAGCGCTCATAACGGGCGATCAGTGCTGAAAACGCACGGGCATCACCCTGCTGTGCCTGGCGTACCAAATGCTCGACAGCATCGTCCAAAAGCGCTCCAAGCTGAAATAGAGACGTGGGACGGGACGGAGGTCTAACGGGCCAATCTTCCCGCCCAACGGCGGCCAAATCCTCGGCTACGGCCGCCCGCATTGGCGCCCGTAAAGGCACCCACTCTTGAATGCGGATGGAAGTGGGAAGTTGCATGCAGAAATCATTTGCCGTTTTTACCCAGGCATTTGGCCATCAATTCACCCCGGCTACAGACTCCCAGTCGCTTATAGAGGTTTTTGACGTGAATATGCACGGTATGGGGGCTCAGATCGAGCTTGGCTGCGACTTCCTTCTCACTGTCTCCACCCAGCAGGTGCTGTAGCGTGTCGCGCATTCGCGGCGAGAGCCCGGCGGTGAGATTGGGCGAAAGTTTCTTCGGCGCGACCTCGTCGAGCATGGTTCGGCATGCGGCGGCAAGTTTTTGGCGCATCGCATCACGGGGAAGAATGGCTTTGTGGTTGGCGCGGCTCTTTTGAATGGGTCGGGACATCGTTAGAAGCCAGCCTGGGCCAGCTCGACAGCCCTGAGCAGCGCTGTCGCCTTGTTCATCGTCTCCTCAAACTCACTCGAAGGCACCGAATCAGCCACGACTCCCGCGCCCGCCTGAACATCGTAGATCCCGTTCTTCCAGACAATCGTTCGCAGCGCAATACACATGTCCATGTTGCCCGCGAAATCGACGTAGCCGACTGCGCCCCCATAAGGCCCCCGCCGCGTCGGTTCCAGTTCATCGATGATCTGCATGGCGCGAATCTTGGGCGCGCCGCTGACGGTGCCGACAGGAAGCGAGACACGCAACGCATCGAAAGCAGTGTATTGATCGTCGAGAGTTCCCGTGACGTTGGTGGTGATGTGCATGACGTGGCTGTAGCGCTCGACGGTCATCATGTCGCTTACGATGACCGAGCCGATTTTGGCCACCCGCCCGACATCGTTGCGATGCAGATCGACGAGCATGATGTGCTCAGCGCGTTCCTTGGGATCGTTGAGCAGCTCCTGTTCAAGTCTTTTGTCCTCCGCTTCGGTCGCACCCCGCCGCCGCGTGCCGGCCAGCGGCCTGCTGGTGACCTGCCCATCCATCACCCGACAAAGAATCTCTGGACTGGCGCCAATCAGCGTGCAGTCCGGTGTCTTCAGATAAAACATGAACGGCGAAGGGTTGATGATTCGCAAAGCACGATACACATCAAACGGATCGGCCGTGGATTGCACGCGAAGCCGCTGGCTGGGCACAAATTGAAAAATGTCGCCCGCCTTGATGTATTCCTGGCCCTTGCGGACGGCATCCTCGAATTGTTTGGGCGTAAAGTTGCTCGTGAATTGGAGTTTGCTCGCTCCCTGCGGATCAATCTCGCCAAGCTTGGAGCGGGGAGGTTGCTGGAGCAGAGAAACGAGCGAATCGATTCGGCCGCACGCATCTCGATACGCCCCCTGCGCATCTCCCTGTGTCAGGTCTGCATTGGCAACGACTTTGATGGTTTTATCAACCTGGTCGAAGATCACCAGCGTGTCATAGAAGCCCAGCAGCAGATCGGGAAGATTGCGGTCATCCGACGGGGGCTTGGGCAGCATCTCCCCTTCGTAATAGCGGATGGTGTCATAGCCGCAGTAGCCGACAAGGCCGCCAGTAAACGCCGGGAGATTTTTGTGCTTGTAATACCGACGCTGGGGCAGAAGTTTGGCAAGGTCGGCCAGCGGGTCCTTCGTTTGGAATTCGCCCGGAGGCGTTTTGGCATTGCTGCAATGGCGGATGGAAGCGCGACCATCTTTAACGTGATAAGTCAGCTTTGGCGCCGAGGCGATAAAGCTATAGCGACCGATCTTTTCATTCCCCACCACGCTCTCCAACAGCAGCGCATGATCCTGTCGCCCCAGAAGCTCGAACGCGGTAACCGGAGTCAAATGATCGGCCAGAAGTTGGCGATAGACCGGAATCAGGTCGGCCTGTTTGGCAATCGATTGAAATTCCTCAAGATTCGGGAAATAGCGCGGCATTGGCGGATGATTGTAGCGTCGGCAGGAATGCGGGAAAGCATGGAGTATGATGGGATGCATGGCATTTGCGATCACCACCGCCCGCACCTTCGCCGCCGCACATCAGCTCCGGCTTTACGACGGCTCTCTGGAGCCTCTGCACGGCCACAACTGGAAGGTGAAGGTCGTCGTCTCCGCGGCCAAACTGGATGGGATGGGTGTGGTCATGGACTTCCATGAGCTGGAGCGGCGCCTCGGGAAGGTCATCGAGCCGATGCACAACCGGCATCTCAATGAATTGCCGGCCTTCAAATCGATGAATCCTTCGGCCGAGAATGTGGCCATGCATATTGCCCAGACCCTGGATTTGCCGATGGGAGTGAAGCTGGAGACGGTGGAAGTGTGGGAGACTTGCGAGAATTCGGCGGTTTTCAGGCCATGAACGCCGACGGGTGCGCTTTGGCGATTTGCACTTCTTCATTGACGCTCCCCAACAGCGGAAATACCATTGATTGTGAGGGCAATGTCTTCTTTGGAGATCATCCGAATTGAAATGCGATAACTGTAACAAGCAGGCGACGGTCCATCTCACCGAGATTCGCAACGGCAAGAAGATCGAAAAGCATCTGTGCGAGCAGTGCGCTGCACAGAGCGAAGGGCTGCCGCAGGCGGCCGTCAAAGGGCACACTCCCATCAACGAGCTGCTGACTAATTTTGTGATGGCCCACGCCGGCCTCCAGAAAGAAATGGGGACCACCTGCGATCAGTGCAAGATCACCTGGGCGGAATTCCGCCAACACGGCCTCTTTGGATGCGAGAAGGACTACGACGTCTTTGAAAAGGACCTCTCACCGCTGTTGCAGCGGGCGCACGAGGGGGCCACGCATCACACGGGGAAAGTGCCAGCTCGCGGCGGCGCGGCCGGCGCGGCGGCGCGTCCAAAGAAGAAGGTGGTCGATGTGGGGCGGCTGCGGAAGGAATTGCAGCGGGCCGTGGAGACGGAGGACTACGAGAAGGCGGCGAAGATCAGGGATCAGATCAGACTAGCCGAAGAAGGATAGACTCCAGTGTCAATGAAACTGAGCGACTTGACGAATCATGCGGGAGAATGGCTTCGCGGCAGCGGGCCGATGAGCGAGATCGTTATCTCATCGCGCATCCGCCTGGCGCGGAATATCGCCGGGTCGCCATTTCTGAGCCGGGCCAGCCGGCATCAGCGGCAGCACCTGGAAACCAGGATTCGCGACACGATCCTGTCAGCGCAGATCGCACCCCAGACGTTATATGTCGATCTGGATAGCGCGCCCGAGATCGATCGGACATTGCTGGTCGAGCGGCATCTGATCAGCAAACCCCACGCGGCCGCCGAGGGGGCGAGAGGCGTGGCGATTGGGGAAGATGAAACTGTCTCCATCATGGTCAATGAGGAGGACCATCTTCGCATTCAGGTGCTGCGAAGCGGCCTGCAACTGGAGGAGGCTTGGGAGCAAATCAACCAGATCGATGACCGGCTCGAATCCAAACTCGATTGGGCCTTTCATCCTCGCTTCGGATATTTGACAGCCTGTCCAACCAATGTGGGGACCGGTATTCGGGTTTCGGTGATGCTGCATTTGCCCGCGCTGAAATTAACCGGCGAGATCGAAAAAGTATTCAGGGCGGCCAAGGACATGCGGCTGGCCGTCCGCGGCTTATACGGTGAGGGGACGGAAGCGACGGGAGATTTTTATCAGATCAGCAATCAGACGACCCTGGGCAAGAGCGAAGAAGAAATCATCAGCGATTTCAAGCACCAGGTGATTCCCAAAATCATCGATTACGAGCATCACGCACGGCGGACGCTGCTCAATGACCGAACTGTGGCACTCGATGACAAGGTCTGCCGGGCACTGGGAATTTTGCGATCGGCCCGCCTGTTGGCCAGCGAGGAAACACTCTTTCTGCTAAGCCATCTGCGCATGGGCGTGAATCTGGGGCGCGTAAAAGATATCGATCTCCGTACATTGAATGAGCTCTTCCTTCTCACCCAACCGGCACATCTTCAAAAGCTCCAGGGGAAGAAACTGGAAGGGGATTTGCGCAGAGCGGCCAGGGCGGATTACATTCGCCAGCGGCTCAACAGCAATTGACCGCAAAAGCTTGACAGCCGGGTGGACGAGACTATATTCTGTTTGCCGGACCGTTGATGGGCACCTTTTTCGGGCGCATGGTGATAGAGATTAGTTGCTAAACCATTGTCACGCGACAGCTTGTGGCATAATGGTATGGCGAAGGTGGCTACTGGCCTCTTTGAGCGAGACTCCCGGCGAGCCGAGCGGTTCGACGGTTTTCTCCATTTCGCCCTTTTCGAAATCCGAGTCAAATGACGATCAGGGAAAGGAAGCACATGAGAGCCACGGTCGCACACTTCTTTCACAGGGGGGCACGATGAAAACTTCGGATGACATCGACATCGCATCTTTCATCGATGGCGTCACGCGCGAGTACGACGGCGACGTGTCAAAAAAAGTCAAGGACCTCATCGACGAATTGAAGAAGAGTGGTGTAAAGGTCTTCGTTCCTTCCGCCATCCTCAACCGGGCGCTCGTTGAATTGGATCATTGCGAGCTTCTATCCATGAATGACTTCTTCGAAGTGCCTTTCAACAGCGACTGACTGCGGGCCGTTCGGTCGGATCTCATTCCAAGAGCTCCAGAAGATTCTTGACACCGAGAGCAAGCACGCCGGGACCGCGGCAAGCCTCCAGCTCCAGCGATAAATAGCCGCTAAAAGGCGGTAGATTGTTTTCTCTACTTTCACTGCGTACGTACCTCAGGAACTGAATCCACGGCTTGAACGCGGCAAAACGTTCCCGCCGGCGCACGCAGTAATCACCGAGGCCCACCGTCCCGGGCGCAGCATCGCCGAAGTGCCCACGCCCATGATCAGAAATATGCGAGTGAGTAATTCTCTGCCTCACCATCCGGCCAGGATCATCGTTCGAATACAGCAGGCGAAGATCGATGTCGGCCAGCTTCCAATGAGCCACGTCCAGGTTGAGCCCCACTACCTGTGAGACCTCTCTCGGTGTCTGCGATGAACCAAGCTTTTGACAAAACTTAGCGATCGTAAGCCACTCGTTCAACGCATAGAGTGGGCCGGGTTCAAGTTCCACCGCCAGGGAAATCCGCTTTCCCTGCTCGTCCTCAAATGCCTCGACGGCAACTGGTTGCAGGCGCTCGATCAGCCGGCTCAATGCTTCGTCAACCGAGATGCGGTTGGCAATGTACCTGGCTTCCTTTGGGCTGGCATTGCGATTCGGATCGCAATACTTAAACGGCCACACACCGTCCATACGGCTTCCGGCCACCAGTTCGATCACGTTTGGATGGTGCAATCCTTTGCTTGTCCTGCTCATCTCGCGCGCCACCTTAATGAGGAAGATGAGCGCGTCCTGCGCGTTCTTGGCATCCGCCTCCTCGGTTGCCGAGAGCTCAGGAAAAAATGTCGAGAATGCGACCACCCGCGGTCCATCCGCAAGCGCTGCCACAAGCTGCTCGCTGGCGCGCAGTACCCGCTCGCGCCCTTCAGCAAGATAGCCGGCCAGCTTTATCACCACCGCTCGGTCCTCCAGATAACCCTCGAGACTGTTGTCGAGTGAGAACACGTCGTCGGTATGCATCAGCGCATATAAGTCACACGCAATAGCTCCGTGACGGCTATTTCGCTGATAATGAGGGCGGGCTTCAGAGATGCCATCGAGTATGAACGACGAGATCAATGAAGGCTTCAGTTCTCCGTGCGCTTGCGGAACACAAGCCTCCTCTTCGACCGCGCCTTCGCTCGTGTAGCGCGTTACCTTGCAGTGCTCCCATTGCGCTTCGGCGCGTTTGCCAACATAGCAAAGGTACGTATCGACAAAATCCGGCGTGACGTCCTTGTCGGTGAGATCGTTGCGCTCCGGCGGCAGCGCTTGCGCATTCCAGACCCAGACGCTTTCGGGAGACGACGGGGACTCTTGTGGCAGATGCAGCAGCCAAAGCCAGCACTCGGGGTCCCAGCCGCTTTTCAGCAGATGCTGGCTGATTTTTTGCAAATCAACCTCGTCCATCGTCGTGTGAAGATGCCGCAACCGATACTTCGGACGGCGCTGGCGGCCCTCTGCCAGGTTGCCCAACTGCACGAGGTAAAAGTTTCCCAAGCGATGTTTAAATCCCGCTGCTACCCTCGGCAATCCCTGCCTGTCGTTTAGCGTGTCAATGACCAGCTCTGCAATGTCGAGCAATCCAAACTGAGACTGCGGCTTCTGCTCGTCATCACGCATCCAGCTTTCCAGCGGCAATCTCACGGTTGCAGGGGCGATCGCCATGAATGTGCCCGACGCCACCGAGTCGGTCCCCTCGATGTGCGCATTCGTCTGGTACAACGGCCTCGAATCGTCAGCAGAAGGCGCTTCCTCCGTCTTGGAACTGGACTTATAGGTCGCGGCTTTCCAGAGTTGCTCGGCCGATGCCTTCATGAAGGGCAGCGTCCCCGGGTCATTGATCAGAAACTCCTGCGATTTTTCGTCGTCCTCCCACCCCACCGCGAGGACTACATGATTGCGGTGCCGGCGGTCAGAAGTGTATTCCTTCTGCATCGCCTTGATCTGCTTCTCCAACCCGTTCCGATAGTAAATACAATCCTCGTAGACCGGGTAGCGCCTGCGGTAATCATCACTGGCCGTTTTGATGCTTGCCTTGGCGAGCGGACCGACTCCGGCCATTCGCGCTGTATCTACGGGAATGATCAGTGGAATGCCCGCTCGCAGGTAGGTACGCAAGTTCATTGCAAAGCGCTGACACTGCGGTGGCGCGCCCTCGGTTCGAGATGCGTGCTGCCAGACCGGAAAGCCGTGCAGGGAATTCTTGAAATAATCGCGCAGCTTGGACTTGGACAGTCCGGTGAGCACCAGTTCGTTCGTGGCCGGCTCGGCCGCCAGCGCGGTCACCTCGGCAAGGCCGTGGACCATTACCCTCTGGCCGCCCAGAGGCTGCGGATCTTCATGCCGCAGTGCCATAGCCATGAAGCACACCGCCTGAGCACACAGTCCTCCGCCTGAGCAGCGGATATGCCTGACAAATGGAGTGCCCGAAACCCGCGGGTTCTCCCCATATGCCGCCCCCAGCTTCGCTTCCAGAAAGTCGTAACTTGCCTGCACATGGGAAACCGGCCTCACCACGCAATCCCCGATGCAACTGGCTTCGCGCATGATGGCCCAAAAATCTTCAGCATCCGGGTCGAACTCAATTGGCGCCCGCAGTGCCTTGACCCAGCCTTCTCCTCCCCTGGGCGTCCCCCAGCGCGGCTTCATCATACAAAAAGTATCAATCCGCCTGAGGTTGACAAACTGACTGCGGCGGCGATCAAGATAAGCTCGCACTGCAAATCGCGGCATCGAGAGCCCGAACAATTCGGCTTCCGTTCTCGCCACGATTGACGGGGCATACCTGAACTCAAAGCTGTTGTTGGGACATTGATCTTTAGCGTCGATGAGATGGTTGCGCAGTCCTTCAAGATCGCGTTTTAGCCGTTTCTCGCCAACCTCGTTGATCGCTTTTTCTAGGGGAATGCTGAAAAGTCGTTCCATAACCTCCTCCAGAGAGAGCGCTGGCCCCAACGCCATCGCTACTCATCCCTTCTTTGCTTGCCAAGCAGATCCGACTTCCGTCTATGCCCGTAACTCGATGTGAAGCCGGCTATCTCTTAGTTGGACGTGCGGCATATGTCAAGAAATCACTACGTTGAAATAGTCGGCACTTCCATCAACCCAGCACCGCACCAGGCTTTGATTCCAACGTGAACGACTCTCAGTTGCTTGCAGGGTGCATTTCCGGCATCGTCCCTTGCCTCCGCGTTCGCTGCAACTATCCTTAAACAATCCCGTTTATAAAGGATAGAGCTTCCCTTATGTCAAAGATTCCCCTCTCGCGCGTGCATCAGAGTGAAGTGATCGACCGGCGGATTCTCGAAGTCGTCAGGGGCGGCAATTTTATCCTCGGCCCGGAGTGCAAAGCATTCGAGAAGGAACTCGCCGACTATTTCGGCGTGAAACATGTCGTGCTGTCATCATCCTGGACGGCCGCCGTGCATCTCCTCCATTTGGCTCAGGACCTGAAACCGGGCGATGAGATTCTCGTCCCCTCCCTGACCGCCTTCCCCAGCATCGAGCCCATGATTCATGCGGGAGGACGCCCGGTTTTTTGCGATATCGACGACACCTACACCATCGACCTGGAAGATGCGCGCAAAAAGATCACCAATCGCACCGTCGGCATCCTCCCTGTTCACCTCTACGGCCGCCCCGCCAACCTCGACGCCATCATCAAGCTCGCGAAAGACAATGGCCTCTGGGTCATCGAAGATTGCGCTCAATCCCACGGCGCCAAATGGCGCGGCAAGCGACTCGGGAGCTTCACCGAGCACGCCGCCTTCAGCTTCTACCCTTCCAAAAACCTCACTGTCTACGGCGACGGCGGCGCGATCGCCACTGGTGATCACGAAATCGCCCGCAAGGTGACCATGCTTCGCAATCACGGCCGCAAGGACAAATACCTCCACGAGAAAGTCGGCTTCAACCTCCGCTTCAACGAAATCCAGGCCGCCGTCGGCCGCGAGCAGCTCAAGGTCCTCGACGAGCTCAACGCCGGCCGCCGCCGCGCTGCCGATTGGTATCGCCGCGAGCTGGCCGGCCTCAAAGGCCTCGCCCTCCCCCCCGAAGATCGCGAAGGTGAGTCCGTCTATCACATGTTCGTGATCCGTCTCGCCAGCAACGACGTCCGCGAGGGCCTCTCGCGCCATCTCAAGGAAAAGGGCATCGAAACCGGCGTGCACTATCCCGTGGCCAATCATCTTCAGCCGGCCATTACCGATCTCTACGGCACACAACCTGCTCTGCCCAAAACCGAGGATTACACCCGCCGAATTCTGAGCCTCCCCATGTTCCCATCGCTGCGCGAGGATGAAGTGACGGCCGTGAGTGAGGCGATCAAGGCCTGCCTCCGCTAGAATCGCACTCCATCATGACCGAGCTTCTGCTCGCATACACTCTGCTCTCCCTGTGGAACCTGCCGGATGAGCCCGGCAAATGGTTCTGGCTTGCCTTCGGCCTCTGCGGAAACGCCTGCTTTTTCACGCGATTCCTGATCCAATGGCTCCACAGCGAAAGGCACGGCGAATCTCGCGTCCCGATTATTTTCTGGTGGCAATCGATCCTCGGCACCATCATCTTGCTCATCTATTTCCTGCACCGGCGGGATCCGGTGGGGATTCTGGGATATATCGTGAACATCATTCCCTATAGCCGGAATCTCGTGCTGGTTTATCGCAAACGCCGCGCCGACCAGTTGGCCGCGCTGACAGTCCCAGCCCCCCGCGACACGCCGGCAGATCAATGATCGCCAACCAGATACAGCAACGTCGCAAGACAATGGTGGTGCTCGGTGCGCCAACAGTCATCGTCGCGGCGGCGATTTTATATTTCATTGGTTCCGGCCGCGTGAGCCTCTGGGATCGCGATGAAGCGTGGTACGCCCAGACATCCCGGCAGATGGCCCAGGGCGGCGACTGGGTCGTTCCACGATTTCTCGATTCGCCCCGCTACGCCAAACCCATTTTCATCTACTGGTGCCAGGCCGCCAGCATGAAGCTTCTGGGCGCAACTTCGCTGGCAGCCCGTCTCCCCTCCGCCGTGGCGATGCTGGGCACGATCACGCTTCTGGCAGCGGTCCTGAAACGCGAGGCCGGGACGGCGCGTGCCGCATTGACAGCGCTGATATTCGCGAGCAGCGCAATCGTCATTGCCGCGGCCAAGATGTGCTTGACCGACAGCGTCATGTTGTTTTTTCTCACCACCGCGCAACTGGCCCTCTTTCGTATTTACAAAACCCTGAAATGGTCTGCGGATGAAGACCCGCGCACCTGCTTTGTGCTCTGGTTTGCAGTGGCCGGGGCAATATTGACTAAAGGACCGTTTCCACTAGTGGTCTTGCTGGCGACACTGATCGTGCTAGCGGCCTTTGATGTCGGTGGAAACTTTAAATCGTGGGCGGCGTGGAAATCGGCCATTCGCTGGTGGAGAAGCCTGCGCCCGCTGATCGGCCTGGTCATCATCATCTGCATCGTCGCCCCGTGGCTGATCATGCTCTATCTTCGCGAGCCGGGGTCCCTGCGGGCCATGCTCCTCGAGCCCGTGAAACATCTGACCAGCGATCAGGACAGCCAGTGGGTCTATCCCGGATATTATCCCCTCACCATCTGGCTGACCTATTTCCCCTGGAGTCTCCTGCTGCCGGCCGCCCTGATTTACGCCTGGAAGCGGCGCAAGCAACCACAAGTTCGCTTCGCCCTCGCAACGATTCTCGGCAATTGGATCTTCGTCGAGCTGATGATCACCAAGCTGCCCCATTACCTGCTCCCCAGTTTCAACTCGCTGGCGTTTTTGACCTCCGGTGTGCTGCTGGTCTGGATTCGCCGCGGAGTGGTCCCATGGCAGATGAAGATCGCCGCCGTCGCTTGGGGATTGGTTACGCTGGCGCTGGCGATCCTCCCGTGGGCGCCGCGGCGATACTTTGAAATCCCCACGACGGCAGCGGTGGTGTTCACTTCGGTCGGCATCATTTATGCGATTGCGGTCCCGGTCTTGTGGCATCGGCGGCGCATCGCGGCCGCGGTGACCTTGATGGGATTTGGAATGGTCCTGGCGATCGCAATCCTTTTCGGCCTCTATTTTCCCCAGGCCACCTTCCTGCGACTTCCCGAAACGGTCGGCGCCAAGCTCCGTGACGTCGGCGCTACCGGCCAGCAAAACGTCATCATGACCGGATTCACCGAGCCGAGTCTCGCCTTCTATCAAGGCGGCGCCATCCGCCCCCGGCCAGATGATTTTCTGATCGCGCATCCGCCAACCGACTGGCCAGACTGGATCGTCCTAAACAGCGACCTTTACCAATCCCTCCCTCCCGATCGCCGCCGGCATCTCGAGCAAATTGCCTCATTCCACGGCTTCAACTACAACATTCCCATGCGGCCGGTGACGGTCATCATCGCCCGCACGCGGAAATAGTGAATGAACGAACCAACCCTGAGCATCTGCGTTCCCGTCTACAACGAGGAGGAAAATCTCCCTCTGCTCCATGAGGCAATCGCCAGGGTCTTCGACGACAACAGCATCAACGGCGAAATCCTTCTCGTGGATGATGGGAGCAAGGATGGTTCATGGAAGGCGATCGAGGCCCTGGTCGCCAAAGACCCGCGCGTCCGCGGCCTGAAATTCGCCTTCAACTGCGGCGAAACCGCCGCCTCCGATGCCGGTCTGCGAAACGCGCGCGGAAAATATGTCATGACCATGGATGCCGATCTCCAAAACGATCCGGCCGACATTCCAAAGTTTCTCGAGGCGTTTTCCACCGGCGTCGATTGCGTCTGCGGCACCCGCGTCGCCACCCGCTCCAAGGGCGACAGCTTCATCCGCGTCGCCTCCAGCCGAATCGCCAACTGGGTCCGCAACAAGCTCTCCGACGAAAACATCTCCGACGCCGGCTGCACCTATCGCGCCTTCCGCCGCGAATGCGTCGCCAAACTCAAGCTCTATCGCGGCCTGCACCGCTTCATTCCGACACTGCTAAAAATGGAAGGCTTCACCGTCGTGGAAATCCCCGTCAGCAACAACCCCCGCCTCCACGGCGAAAGCAAATACGGCGTCTGGAATCGCCTCTTCAAATCCTTCCGCGACCTTCTCGCCATCCGATGGATGAAATCCCGCATCCTCGGGTACAAAATCGCCCAGGACCTGGATCGCAGCCGCGAAAATGTAAGCCCATCCTCACCGGCCATCCTCCAAACGGCCGAGAGGTGACGCATGGCCGTCGAAACCGTGACAACGAGTTCGATCATCGACACAGGTGAGGCAAAACAGCGCTTCCTCACTCGCGGCGATAAGATCTGCCTGGCCGCATACGGCCTTTCCCTGCTGCTCATCGGCCTCGGCATCCGCACCCTCACGCGGCATGAGGTTCTCGCCGCCTATCCCGCCAAGGAAATGCTCCTTTACGGCCACTGGATCGTGCCGATGTATGCCGGCATTCCGCGCACGGCCAAGCCGCCGGGCATGAACTGGCTCATCGCCGGGTTCATGAAACTCTTTCACAGTGATTCGGAGTTCGTGGTCCGCTTCCCCTCGGCCCTTTCGGGCGTGGCAACAGCGCTGATGATCGCATCCTTCGCCGCGAAGTATTATGGTCGCCGAATCGGCATGGTCAGCGGCCTGATAGTGCTCACCAGCGCCTATGTGCTCATCCAGGCGCGACTCGCCGAAGTGGACATGCTGCTAACCGCCGTGGTCTGCTCCGCGATGCTGATCTTTGCCTCCGGGCCAGTGGCGGATGCAGAAATTGCCGGACAACCGCCAACAAAACTATTCACCGAGCAATTGCTCGCCTGGCGACCGATCATCTTCTACCTCCTTGCCGGCCTCAGCTTCCTCCTCAAAGGCTTCGTCGGCCCCGCTTTCATTCTTCTGGGCACCATCACCTACGCCGCAATTCAACGCGACCGCCAAACCGTATTTTTTCTTCTCAATCCCATCGGGATTCTTCTTTTCCTCTCCCTCGTCGCCGCCTGGCCACTGGCGGCATATCTGAAATATCCGCCCATTCTCGAATCATGGCGCTTCGAGCAATTCGGCCGCCTCACCGGCGAACGCGGCCGCGATCCATTCTACTTCTACCTCCATTCCGTCCCCGGCTCGCTCCTCCCCTGGACGCCTCTGATGATCGCCCCCGCATGGCTCGCGCTGAAAACCGGCCAACACCGCCGCCCACTGAATCGTTTTCTCATTTGCTGGTTCCTGCCTGGCGTGATTCTCCTCAGCCTCAGCGCCTTCAAACATCAACACTACGCCTTCCCACTCCTCCCGCCGGCGGCGATCCTGGCAGCGATTGGCCTGCTGCAATACATCAAATTTCAGCACTTCCAAAAAACGAAACTGCATCGCCTGGCCGCCGCGGGCCTGATCGCCGCCTGCGTCATCATGGCCATCGTGGTCCACGTGCTCAGCTATAAAATTCCTGGTATGGCGCGCCTCGGTTGGCCGGCAACGATCATCGTCGGTGTTTTTGGCGTCGGCGGACTCGTTGCCATTTTTATGGAGCATGAGCGGCGCACCGTGGGCCAGCTATCTGCGATCTTCACCACCGCCTGGATTATTCCGATCCTGGTGCAACTGCTGATCATTCCAATCGTGGATGATTACCGTGCCGATGCCGATCTGGCGCGAACCGCCAACCACATCGTCCCCTCCGCCGACATGATCTATATCATCGATCCGGAACCCCGGGTCGAACCTCACTCGGCGTGGTATCTCCGCCAGCCCATCCGGCGATTTCGCGATGAGAATGATTTTCTCGCCAATGCGCCGACACGGCCGGGCAAGAAGGTCTATGTGATCACCAATACGACACAAGGCAACGCCATGGCCCAGCGCGGCACGGTCCAGACGTTGGCGCAGCGCGAAAGCGACCGACGCGTTGCCAGGCCGCGCGAGCTGATTCTCGTCAGCTACACCCCCAATCCCAATGACACGCCAAAACACTGACATCAACATCATCCTCGACGAGCCGGCACGCGAGCAGCCAAATCGCTCAATTTTCTGGCCATTCTTCTGCCTCGCCCTCGCCTGCTTCATCTCCAAAGTCCATTACCTCAACACCCTGGCAAATTTTTTCGAAAGCAACCGTCGCCTCGACTGGCTCCAGCAACTCGCCGCCATCACCCAGCGCGACGCCGCCTTCGTCATCCTCTCCGCAATGGCCGCCGCCGTCCTGCTCGCCATCACCCGCCCCCTGAAATTCCTGAACAAATGGCTCTATCGCCTCACCCGCCTCTTCGCACTCCTCTGCCTCATCTACCTCATCCTCGCCACCGCCGCCTTCGATTTCCTGCGCTCATTCCCAACCTGCTCCCTCTGGTATCAGGCCGGTGGATGGCGTGCCCCGCTCTGGGATCTTCTCACAAGAGAATTGGAAATTGTTCTCGCCGCGTCAATCATCAGCTACATCATCCTCGTCGCCATCTTCAACCGCCTCCTGCGCCCAAAACGCCCCTGGGCCATCCTTCTCAGCAGCGCCCTTCTCCTCGCCGCCCTCTTCTGCTGGTACCGCTTCGCCAACATTCAGATCGACCACTTCTATCGCAATCGCCACGACATCCGCATCGCCGACAACCCGCACTGGATCATTCTGCGATCGGCCGCCCGGAGCTGGTCCAACAATCAATGGGGGCATGAGCGCCCCATTTTTCAGGAAGCCGACCTCACCGATTTCGCAATCGCATCCGATCGTCCCGACAAAGGCGCCCCCACCGCCGCCCTCGCCCGCGGGCCCACCAACGTCATCGTCATCTGCCTCGAATCCGTCGCCACACGCTACCTGAGCCTCTACGGCAGCGAATATCCCACAACTTCATCCCTCCTCGCCGAATCCCACCACGCCCTGGTCTTCGACCGCTTCTACTCCCACGTCACCAACTCCGGCAATTCCCTCTTCCCAATGCTCCTGGCCATCTATCCACCCATGAGCTGGCGCGAAGCCGCCCTCTCCCGCCCCGACTACCCCGCCACCAGCATCGCCAACATCCTCCACGCCCGCGGCTATCGCACCGCTTTCATTTCCGCCTCCACCACCGAATACGCCAACGGCCAGAAATTCCTCGCCAGCCGCGGCTTCGATCTGATTGAGGATTACCGCGACTCTGGCTGCACCCCCCTCTCCGACTGGGGCGTCGCCGACCGCTGCATGATCGACATGATGCTCCGCTTCATCGACAAGCCCGGCCCAAAACAACCCTTCTTCATCTTCGGCTGGTCCAACCAGACCCACTGGCCCTACGAACCATCCCCCGGCCAGACCGAGATCGATTTCCTCAAAGCCGATAAATCCTACGGCAACATGAGCTGGGACCTGGGCCGATACCTCAACGCACTTCACGAAGCCGACGCCCAGATCGGCCGGCTCATATCAGAGCTGCGCCGCCGAAATCTCGCCGACAGCACCCTTCTCATTATCACCGGCGACCACGGCGAAGGAATGGGCAAGCCCCATCCCTTTTACGGCCACAGCGGCAAGCTCTATCAGGAGGATGTCAATGTGCCCCTGATCATCTGGAGCCCGGCCCTCTTCAAATCACCCTCGCGATCAGATGTCATCGGCGCCCACGTGGACCTTTCGCCGACCATCCTCGATTTTCTCAACCTCCCCTTTCCCCCCTCGTGGCAGGGACACAGCCTGATGAGCCCCAGTCATCCCCACCGCGCCTATTTTTACGGCAGCGCCGATGAGTACCTTCTGGGCGTCCGCGACGGCCCTCTCAAATACATCCTCAACGCCACCCGCGACAGTGACGAGCTCTATGACCTGCCCAAAGATCCAACAGAGCAGAACAATATCGCACACGAGTCTCCCCAGCAGACCAACCGTCTGCGCCAGCGAACCGCCGCCTGGCTCCGGAGCCAATTCAATCGGCAATGACCGTAGGGTTCGCTCCGCGAACCGCTTCAGCCCTACTTGACTTAGCCAATCGCCGGGCAGATAGTTCAAACGTTGCGTAAGCTCGCATCCATCCTCCTCATCCTCGCCTTCCTCGGCATTGGAACCGGCGCCATCGAGTACTGGCACAACCTCAATCGCCAGACAACATCCCACGACGAAACCAACTGCCCCACCCACGCCATCCTTCGCGCCCCGATGCTTCTGAGCACCTGGGCGCCTCTGGACTGCTGCATCGACGTACAAATTGATCGCCTCATCATCCTCTTCCCCTCGCTGCTCTCGCAGCACACCCCAACCCGCATCGACTGCCGCGGCCCACCCACCTGCTGATCGACCATTCCGTCACCGCAGGTCCGGCTGTGCCGGACATGCCCGGCACAGCCGGACCTACTTCCATTCAAGTCGATTAGCAGGAGATCAAATGTCTCGACATTGCCCCACCTGGGGCCTGATGGCGTTGGCGCTACTCGCCAGCGCCGCCATCGCTCAGCAGCCGAAGACGGCCGATGAGCGCATGGACCAATTCGAGCGCCGGCTCAATGAGCTCGATCGAAAATATCAGGCCGATATCAAAGCCCGTGATGAAGAAATTGCCCGCCTCAAATCGCAACTGCAAAAACAGCCCCCGGCAACGACTCAACCCGCCGAAAAATCCACTCAGGACCTCATCAACGAAATCGAAGGCCGCCCCACCACCAGCGGCGCACCCGCCGCCGGCCCGACCATCCGTACCCCCGTCAGCTTCAACCCCGACTTCGCCGTCGTCAGCGACTTCGTCGGCAACATTTCAACGCTTAACTCCAACAAGGCCCGCAACCGCTTTGATATCCGCGCCGTCGAGCTGGACCTGCGCGCTGCCGTCGATCCCCGCGCCGATGCCGTGGTCATAGCCCCCATCGCCCGCGATCTGGAAGATCCACTGTTCTTCACCAAAGGCACAGAGCAGGAAGGGCCGGAAACCGCAATCGAGCTCGAAGAAGCTTACCTCTTCCTGCACGACATCGGCGTGGAGAACCTGACGGCCAAGTTGGGCCGCTTTCACGCGCGCTTCGGCCGGCAGAACATCCTGCACGCGCACAACTGGCCGACGGTGGACAACACGTTTGTCGGGCAATCGTTTCTCGGGGCCGAGGCACTGTCGGATGCCGGACTGAGCCTTAGCTATGTCATCCCGCCAAGCCTGGTGAAGGGCCAGTACCTGGAATTGATTCTCGAGCTGCTCTCGGGAGAAGGCGGCGAGTCGCCAACTTTGAACAATGATGCCCAGATTGATTCGCCAGCGCTCAACACGCACCTTCTGTGGAATCATGACTTAAGGAAGGAATGGAATCTGGAGCTGGGCGGATCGTGGTTGACCGGCAAGCACGACAACAATGACCACCTGAACACCAACCTCTTTGGGTTTGATGCGACCCTGCTTCACATCGATCCAAGCGGGCGCTTCAACAACCAGGTTTTTGGCTTCGAGATGATCCATGGCATCACCGACATCGCCGACGGCAGCACCTCCAACGCCACCGGCATCACCGCTCTGGCGCAGCAGCAGTTGAACAGGGACTGGTACCTGGGGATGCGGCTGGACTGGACGCAGGATGCGGTGGATGACTCGCGCGAGGTCTGGGGCGTTTCACCCTATGTGAGCTGGTATTGGAGCGAGTTCCTGCGCTTCCGCATCGAGTATCAGCACCGCGAGGGAGACGTGCCGGATGATAACACGCTTTATTTCCAGGCCACCTGGGTCTTTGGCGCACATCCGCCGCATCCATACTGGGCAATGAGGTAAGCAGATAAACAGGAGATTCTCATGCGATATTTTTTATTGATCCTGGCGCTGGCGGCCATCCCCACGACGGCCGATGCCGCGCTGAAAATTGTCACCACCACCACCGACTACGCCGACATCGCCCGCCAGATCGGCGGCGACAAGGTCGATGTGCATTCCGTGATGAAAGGCCCCGAAAACGTTCACAACGTCATGGCTAAGCCGACCGAAATGGTCTTCCTCAACAAGGCCGACCTCTTCGTCCACAGCGGCCTCGATGCCGAGCCCTGGCGCGACAACCTGCTCAAGGGCGCGCGAAATCCCAAAGTGATGATGGGCAGGCCCGGCTATGTGGACATGAGCGAAGGCATCGAGCTCA
Source organism: Tepidisphaeraceae bacterium (assembly GCA_036001665.1). Classification (GTDB taxonomy): domain Bacteria; phylum Planctomycetota; class Phycisphaerae; order Tepidisphaerales; family Tepidisphaeraceae; genus JBGPEF01. Next base: position 16,621 of record DASYUA010000276.1, on the reverse strand, counting down.
AGGAAGTCCCCACAGGGAAAATCGATCGCTCCATGGGCGACGTCCATGCCTACGGCAATCCCCACTACACCTCCAACTCCGCCAATGGCCAGCGCATGGCGGTCACGCTGGTCAAGGCCATGGCCGCCGCCGATCCGGCCAATGCGGATTTTTACAAGCAGAACGCCAAGAAATTTGTCCTCGACATGGCCGAGCTGCAAAAAAAGCTCAAGGCTGATTTTGCACCATACGCCGGCCTGAAAGTCGTCACCTTCCACAAGGCCTGGGAATATTTCGCTGATCCCTTCGACCTCAACATCGTCACCACCATCGAGCCCAAGCCGCTGATCACGCCCTCGCCCGCCGAAATGCGCAAGACCATCGAGATCATGCGCCAGCAAAACGTCAAGGTGGTCATCGTCGAAACCTACAGCAGCTACGATCAGGCCAAGTCGGTTGCGGATGCCGTTGGCGCCAAGCTGATCACCCTGCCGGATCACGTGAATGGTCTGCCCGAGGCGGATTCCTATCAGCATCTCTTCAGCTACAACATCCACAAGCTGATCGAGACGGCCCGCAGCGCCGGAATTGAGCCAAAACCGGCCGGGAGCGCTGATGTCAGATGAGAAGGTTGCAGAGCGAGCCTTGATCGAAATCCCCCACGGGGCGTTTGGCTACGCCAAACGCCCCGTGGTTCGCCTCGACAATCTCCGCCTCGTTTCCGGCCGCTCCCTTGGCATCTTCGGCCCCAACGGCTCCGGCAAAACCACCCTTGTCCGCGGCCTCATGGGCCTTCTGCCCCCGATGGAAGGCCAGGTCGTCCGCCAGCGCGACAACCTCCACTTCGGCTATCTCCCCCAGCACCGCGCCCTCGATCACAACTGGCCCATGAGCGGTATCGACGCCGCATCCATGGCCATCTCCGCCCGCTCACGCCTCGGCCGTGTCGGCCGCAATCGCGCACAGATTCTCGAAGCCATGCGCACTCTCGGCGTCGACGACCTGGCCCATCGCAATTTCTCCGGCCTCAGCGGCGGCCAGCAACAACGCCTCCTCCTCGCCGGCGCTGTCGCCTGCAAGCCGGACATTCTCGTCCTCGATGAGCCCACCGAAGGCCTCGACCTCCGCTCCCGCAAAAACCTCCTCGATTTCCTCCGCGGCGCCCTCTCCACCGGCCTGTGCATCGCCCTCATCAGCCACGATGTCCAGGACATCCTCCAATCCTGCGACGAAGTTGCCTGGCTTCATCCCGGCGAAGACATCGGCCAGCCCAGCACCGTCGAAATGATCACCCCCAACGACCTGGCCGACCGCGTCACCCACGCAAGGCGGGCCTCATGACCTCGCTCACCGACTATCTCGACACCATTCGCGTCGTCTACCCCTCCCTGGTCACCGCCGCCGCCCTCGGAATCGCCGGCGGCATCGTCGGCACATTCGTCCTGCTCCGCCGCGAAGCGCTCGTGGCACTGGCCATGCCGCAAGTCGTCGCCGTCGGCGCTGCCCTGGGAATGGCCATGCCATGGCAAATTCTGCCGCCCGAATGGCGCACCCTGGTGCCCGCCCTGGGCGCGGTGATCATCGCCGTCCTGCTTCTCGCCTGGTCCCGGCGTCAGCGCGAGGGCAACTGGCTCCTCCCCTCTCTCTACATCGGCGGCCTCTCCCTTTCCTTCCTGATCATCGCCCACAGCGGCGAGCACGTGATCGAAATGCAAAATCTCTTCACCGGCATGGATGTCACCATGACCCCCCGGCAAATGCTCATCGCCTCACCCGTGCTCCTCGCCACCGGCGCTCTCTGCGCGATCCTCTGGCGGCGCTGGCTCCTCCTCGCTCAGGCCCCCGCCATCGCCGAAGCCGCCGGCCGTCACACCAACCGCTGGGAAACCCTTTTCCTCTGCATCCTCGCAGTAATTTTATTGATTGGAACAAGCAACCTCGGCGCAGTCATGGTCGTCGCCGTGCTTTTCCTCCCCGCCGCCACCGCCCTCCCCTGGGCCAAACGCATCCCCGCCGCACTCCTGCTCTCGATGATCCTCTCGCTGATTTTTCTTCTCGCCGGCCTGATCTTATCAATCGAATTTTCCCTGCCCCTCAGCCAGAGTGTTGGCGGCGTCGGGTTTTGCTGCCTCGTAATTTCGCACGCCGCCGCACGGGTTTTGAAGTAGCCGGCTTCGCTTTTTTGGGTTCCTTCGGCTCCTGGAGTTCTGGTGCCAAAAAACTCTCCGCGCTCTCCAAATGCTCTTCTGTCCCCAGCAGCAACACCCGATCCCCCGCCCGCAACTCTTCATCCGGCCCCGGATTCACAATGCTCCCCCCCACTCGCTCGATGCCCACAATGCTCGCCCCCGTCTCGCTCCGCAGTTGCAGCTCGCGAATCAGTTTCCCATTGGCCGGCGATGTTTGCGCCAGCGTGATCGTCTCCAGCACCGCATCCTGCAACAGCGGCGGAATCGGCCTCGGCTCCTCCTGCGGCATCGTCGGGTTTTGTGTCAGCGTCTCCCGAATCGCCGTCTGCGCCTTGGCATACACCCGCAGGAAGGAATTCCCCATCAGCGTCACAATCGCCAGGATCACCCCCGCCAGCGTGATGAATACCGGCCACGGCGGCAGGATTGCCGAGCTGAGCAGCATCACCCACATGACAATCACCACCCCACCCGCAATCAGAATCGTGTTCGCGATCACCGCCCGAACCGCCGTCACATTCTCCTCCTGCCCGGCCGCGCCATTCCGCAGGTCGGCAATGATCGCGGCCGCCGCTCGAACCTTGCGAAACGATGCGATCAGCAGCGGCAACGCGATCACCATCGCCGCCATCCACAAAATCGTCTTCGGCCCGCCCGTCTTCGGCGGCAGCCATTTCATTTCGGGCAACAGCCGTTCCACGCTCGCCGCCAGCGAAGACGCGGTGATCATCACGCCGGACACCAGGGCCAGATTAATCCCAAGCTGTATGGCCCACTTCCGCAGCAATCGCTGCACGCGAATGTGAGTTCCATCGCCCCCGCGCAGCCCCCCAATCCAGTTGGTGTAAAGATGAAGATACGCCTGAAGCCCCGACGGCGCCGACCGCTCCAGGAAATCCGCGATCGGATCCGAGCCGCGGATTCGATACGGCGTCAGCAGCGTCGTGATCACCGAAACATAAACCGCAATCGGATACAGCGCGTGAAGATGGCTGCCGGGATCGCTGGCGTGCGGCAGCGTCAGGCCAAGCTGCGCAATGATGAACGAAAATTCCCCGATCTGTCCCATCCCCATGCCCACCCGCAGCGATGTCTTGGTGTCGTTGCCCGCGATGAACGCCCCCACCGAACATGAAATCGTCTTGCCCAAAACAACCACGATCGTGCAGATAATGATCGGCACCGCATCCCGGCCAATTTTTCCCGGATCAATCAGCATCCCAATGGCCACGAAATAAACCGCCGTAAACATGTCGCGCAGCGGCGAGATCAATGTCTCAATCCGCCCCGCTTCCCGCGCTTCCGCCATGATGGCGCCGATCAGGAACGCGCCCAGCGCCACGCTATATCCAAGCTTCACCGCCAGCAGCGAAACCCCAAAACCCAGGCCCAGCACCGCAACCAGCAGCATCTCATCACTTTTAAACTTCGCCACATAACGCAGAATCACCGGCACCGCCAATAATCCCAGCACCAGCACCACCGCCAGGAAGATGGCCAGCCGCCCGAATGTTTCCATCACCTGCCCGACTCTCAGCGAACCGTCAATCACCTGCCCAACCTGGGGCGAGTGGCTCAGCGCGATGCTCGAAAGCAGCGCCAGCATCGCGATCGCCAACACATCCTCGACGATGAGCACTCCGAAAATGAGCTGCGCAAAGCGCTCCTTCGCCCTTCCCATTTCAGTGACAACCTTGACGATGATGGTCGTTGATGAAATCGAAACGATCGCCGCCAGAAACAGGCTCTCCATGTGCTGCCAGCCCATCAGCCGGCCCACCCCATAACCGATCAGCAGCATCAACGCGATCTCGAACGCCCCGGTCACAAATGCGGCCGCCCCCACCTGCGCCAGCTTGCGCAGGGAAAAGTGCAACCCCAGCCCAAACATCAGGAACACCAGCCCCAGGTCCGACAACGTATGAATTCTTACTTCATTGCTGACCATGGGAATCGGCAGCGTGTGCGGCCCGATAATCAGCCCGGCCAGAATGTATCCCAGCACCACCGGCTGCTTGAGACGGTGGAAGATGATCGTCACCACGCCGGCGACGATCATGATGATGGCCAGATCTTGAAGGAACGCTACATCCGGCATGCCCGGTTCTTATCGGGCAGATGGAAATGCGCCTCAATTGGCCGTCAAAGGATTCACTCGAGGTGCCCTTGGATCGAAGGAGACAGGTTGTGTGATTTTTGTGAAATTCCAGGCGGGCTGGCGGTTGCAACTGTTCGGTGCGCCGGGAGTTGCGATTTTTGAGGCAATTCACACTCTCATTTTCGCACTGCAAACGCCATGAATCCGCAACACCTCCTTTGGACCGCCTGGGCCCTGGCAAAACACCGATTTTCACGTCGCCGCGTCATGACGCGCGCTGGAGAACGGAACCGGGCGTACGCCCCAGGCAATGAGCCGAATATAGCAGACAGAAGGGGTTTGTCAAGTAAATGTTAGGTATCGCAAAACCGTGAACCCATGAATTTTGTCCACGAAATTCACGATTCGATAAACTGATAAGGGGAAGGGGGGAAGAAGTCAGAAATCAGAATTAAGGCAGAAGAAGACTATCGCGTTGGGGGGCTTTTTTGTGAGAGGCGAGAAAGCTCCTTCTGGAGCTGGGGGGGTATGTGGCCGACAATGCTTCGCTGCGTGATTTCATCTTGTCGACCAAACCATTCAAAAACCCGTGAGGTGAGTGCAACCTGTGTCATCCCCAGGGTCTGGCAAACTTTGTCCACCTGCTGCTTGGCAGTTGGCGTTATTTCCAATCGGACGATGATTCGTGACGGCATAGTGGATTTCCAAGTAAAGTGTTTTCAAAAAAGTCGCTGAGTATCGGTCTTTTTGCCTCTGGCTTTAGGGGCTTGTTTGAAAGAGCGGATGTCCTGGGGGTCGGCGTTGGAGTTGAAGGGAGGGTCGAGGTAGATCAGGTTGATCGATTCATCTTCGACGTGCCGGCGGAGGATGTCGAGGTTGTCGCCGTAGTAGAGGGTGTTGGGAGGATCGGGTTTGCGATCGAGTGGCATGTTGGCGATTGTATTGCAAGGAAGCGGCAAATCGAGTGGATGCGTTGAATGGACGGGCTGGGAAGAAGATGCGCGGATTATGCGCTCCGCTTGCGGTTGGTCTGTTTTAGCTGCTCTGCGAGGATCATTTTGATGAAGCTTTGATAGGGCACATCCCGCTGATTCGCCCGTCGTTTGATTTCATTTAACATCCAGAGGGGAATGCGGAGGGAGATGGTGGTACTGCTGGGCTTAAGTTCAGGGAATGCCGCGCGGCGCATCCTGGACAGATCAAGCTTGCGCGTGCTATGGGCAGATTCATCGGGCACATAGCGCGATTCAGAGGCCGGTTTTTTGCTCATATGCCTTTCGCCCCTTACGGTTCATCGGCCCAGCCGAAATAACCCGCAACAAGGCGCCACGAATCATGAAGCTGACAACCAGCAGACGCGCGGCTGTCGTCGTCCCGAATGCCTTCCAGCGCGGTTCCTCCAGGGAATGTCCGGGATCGTCCAGCACTTGCACACCGGGATCGGCGAAAACCTCCTCCGCCTCCTGGATGGTCACCTTGTGTTTCGTCAGACTCTTAGTGAGATTGCCAGCATCCCAGTCGAAGCCTGTTAACTTACTGAAATCCACGTCCACGGGCGGATATTGTATAGGAAAATCATATACGTCGCCACTCCCTCCAGGCGAATCCACTCGACACATCAGGGCAATTGCATATTGCGTGAATCGCGGCGCGACGGAGTGAAAACCCTCACCCCAACCCGCTCGCTTCTCCCGGCGTACCGGGAGATGGGGCAAGGGGAGAACATGCGATTGCCCACCCTACTAGGCTCTGTCTGAAAACTAATGGCCCCACGACGGCACAGAATCGAGCCGCGGCGACAACGCAGATGGATCGATTCTGTGCCGGCTTCGCTGGGCCGCAAAGGGCACGCCCGCGTCGGTGTCGCTCCTCGCCGTAGTATTCCAATACTGCTTCGTCGCGACGCCCGGGGTACCCGCTTGCGGGTCGCGTGCCCTTTGCGGCCCATCGTGGGGCCATTAGTTTTCAGACAGAGCCTAGTCAACTGTGACGATCGGCTGCGATTTGCGTTGATCCGGGGTGCCGCTGCCTTTGATGGCGAGCATGCGCTCCAGGGCGATGGTGGCGTATTTGCGGGTGTGGGGATCGACCTTGATCTCATTCACCACATTTCCCGCGACCAAGTTCTCCACCGCCCAGCACAGATGCCTCATGTCGATCCGGAACATCGTTGTACACAGGCACTGACAGTCGCTGAGCACGATGATCTTCTGCTCCGGATGCTGTCGCGCCAGCCGATTGATCAGATGGACCTCCGTCCCCACCGCCCACTGGCTCCCCGGCGGGGCGGCCTCGATCTGCTTCACGATATAGGCCGTGCTCCCCGTCAGATCGGCCTTTTGCACCACTTCCCAGCGGCACTCGGGATGGACCAAGACTTTCATGTCGGGATATTTTTCGCGGACCTGATCGACGTGCTCGGGCCGAAAGAGCTGGTGAACGGAGCAGTGGCCCTTCCAAAGCACAAAGTCTGCCTCTCTTAACGCGCTCTCGGAGTTTCCTCCCAGATCCTCCTTCGGGTCCCACAAGACCATCCGCTCCAGCGGATAGCCCATCGCATAGGCCGTGTTTCGGCCCAAGTGCTGGTCGGGGAAAAACAGAACCTTGACCTTTCCTTCACTTCGCTTTAGCGCCCACTCCAGGACCGCGCGACAATTGCTGCTCGTGCAGACCGCGCCGCCATGCTCGCCGACGAAGGCTTTGATGGCCGCGGAACTATTCATGTAGGTGATGGGGACAATCGTCTGCCCCGGGCAGTTTTCCTGCAATTGCTCCCACGCCACCAGCGTCTGATCGAGGTTGGCCATGTCGGCCATCGAGCATCCCGCGCCCAAATCCGGCAAAACGACTCTCACGCCCTCCTCTGTGAGAATATCCGCAGACTCGGCCATGAAATGCACGCCGCAGAACACCACATATTCGATCCCCTTCTGCTCCGCCGCCTTCCGCGACAGCTCGAAGCTGTCCCCAACAAAATCCGCAAATTCGATGACCGGGTCCTGTTGATAGTGATGTCCGAGAATCACCAGCCTGCTTCCCAGCAGTTCCCTGGCCAAGCCGATGCGTACGCGCAACTCAGCGTCAGATAATTGGTTATAGATCATCGGGAGAGGTTGTTGCCATATGCCAGCCATGTCGATTACTCCAGGCGCTATTGTATCTTCCTCACACTTCTCTTACGATCCCCGCCCGTTAAAGTTGGGTTTATTACAGATGAAGCTGCTTGTCTGGCATGAAGTTTGTGAAGAAAGGTTCAAAGCCTTTAACATACGCCGTTCCTGCGCGTAGTTGCCTAAAAATCGTGAGAACGTAAGACATATTGCCAAACAAGCAGGCATCGCTATTCTTATCGGCCTCGTCAAACTTTTAAGACCCCATTAAGGGGAAGGAGACATTCATGGCATTGGGAAAAAGCGCGGCTGTCGTGTTGGCGGCTGTCGTGGCGTGGGGGACGAGCACTTGGGCGGCCGATCCGCCCGCACCCCGTCCCGCGGAGCGTATACCGACCCCCCCGAGGGCGGCCAGCACCGCAGCGCCTCGGCGTCCTCTGATGCAACTTTTCGAACAGGCCGGCGTCGCCGACGCCCTCGACAATGCCCACATCAACGTGGGTGGTCACGTCGAAGCCAGTTGGACTTACAACTTTAATGATCCCGACAGCGATGTGAACCCCGGCCGAATCTTCGACTTTGAGCACAACGACCCCACACTCAATCAAATCTCCCTTTTTGTTGAGAGAAAGGTCGATCCCGCCAAGAAGGACTTTGACATCGGCGGCAAGGTCGAAGCCATCTGGGGCGCTGATGCAGGCCTGATTCATGCCAACGGCCTCACCGACTGGTATGACGGCCCCCGCGACCCCGAGAACCAGCTCGACCTCACCCAGCTCTACATTGATTTCGCCGTTCCCGTCGGCAATGGGCTGCTGATCCGCGTTGGCAAGTTCGTCACCATTCTCGGGCAGGAAGTGATTGATCCCGAAGGCAACTCTCTTTATTCGCACAGCTACCTCTTCGGCTTTGCCATCCCCTTTACTCACACCGGCATCCTCGCCAGCTACAACCTGACCGACGATTGGTCGATCACCGCCGGCATCACCCGCGGCTGGGAACAGGCCTTCGAGGACAACAACAGCGCCATCGACTTCCTCGGCGGCGTGAAGTGGGCCGCCAGCAAGGACACCACTGTCATCCTCAACCTCACCGCTGGCCCGCAGCGCACTGACAACAACGATGACTGGCGCTGGGTTCTCGACCTGGTCGCCTCCCACACTGTCAGCGATCAACTGGCCCTCGCCGTAAACGCCGACTTCGGCTGGGAAGAGGGTGCCGGCACCAGCGGCGACACCGCTTATTGGTACGGCATCGCCGCCTACGGCGGCTACAAGATCAGCCCAGAGCTTGGGCTCAATGGCCGCATCGAGTGGTTCCATGATGACGATGGCGCCCGCACCGGCATTCCGGACATCAATCTCTATGAGGTCACGGTTGGGCTGAACGTCAAGCCCTTCGCCAAGGACCGCTGGGGCCAGTATCTTCAGATCCGCCCCGAGATCCGTTGGGACATCTCCAGCGAGGATGTCTTCGATGATCTCAGCGACGACAGCCAATTCACCTTCGGCGTGGATGTGATCGTCGGTCTGTAAGCAAAATTACAGAGAAACCCCAAACGCCGCGGCAAGAGTGCCGCGGCGTTTTTTATTGGCCGCGCGCTTTGCCTTGACCAGACCCCATTCGCGTTCAACAATGTATCCGGATCAACGGATTGATGTAGGGTGGCACTGCCCACCATGTGTTCCTGCCGAAGAACCTTCAATGCGAATCGACCAACTTCTTCACCGCAGCCTCCCCACCATCTCCTTCGAGTTCTTTCCCCCAAAAACCGAAGAAGGCTTCACCTCCCTCTATCGCACCATCGACGACCTCCACCCCCTCCGCCCCAGCTACGTCTCGGTCACCTACGGCGCAGGCGGCAGCACCCGCCAAAAAACCGTTGACCTTGTCTCCCGCATCCAAAACGAGCTGAAAATCCGCTCCATGGCCCACCTCACCTGCGTCGGCCACACCGCGGACGAAATCGGCTCCATCCTCGACCAGCTCTGGAACTCCGGCATCCGCAACGTCCTGGCCCTCCGCGGCGATCCCCCGGCCGGCCAATCCCAGTTCACCACCACGCCCGGCGGGTTCGCCTATGCCAACGAACTGGCCGCCTTCGTGCGCAATCGCCACGACTTCTGCATCGGCGTCGCCGGCTACCCCGAAGGCCACCCCCAATGCCTCAATCGCACCCGCGACCTGGAAAACCTCAAGCGCAAGATCGACGCCGGCGGCAATTTCATCGTCACCCAGCTCTTCCTCGACAACCAGGACTTCTACCGTTTCCGCGACCAGGCCCTGGCCATGGGCATCAAGAACCCCATCATCGCCGGCATCATGCCGGTGCTGAACGTCGCCCAGGTCAAGCGTTTCATCTCCATGTGCGGCGCAAAAATCCCCCACCCCCTGCTGTTGAAAATCGAATCCGTCGAATCCGACCCCGACTCCGTCCACAAAATCGGCGTCGAATACGCCATCCAGCAGTGCAAAGACCTCCTGGCCAACCAGGCCGAAGGATTGCACTTCTACACGCTCAATAAAAGCAAGGCGACCGTCGAGATCGTCAAAGCCCTCAATGCCCAACACGCGGCATAATTCTGAGTCGTGAAATCTAAACAGACGTAGGGGCGGCTTCAGCCGCCGCGGGAATCGCTTCCGACGGCGGCTAAAGCCGCCCCTACAAGAGAGCTTTCACACTTGTTCAGTTTTAGTACCGATCGCCGCGGCTGCCACGGTCGCGGCCACCTCCGCCGCCACCTCCACGGCCTCCGCCACCTCCGCCGTAGCCGCCGCCACCCCCACGGCCGCCTCCGCCCCCGCCGCCACCATATCCACCACCGCCACCCCCGCGACCGCCTCCGCCCCCGCCAAATCCACCCGGCCGCTCTTCACGTGGACGGGCCTCGTTCACCGTCAGCGTCCGGCCCTGATATTCCTGGCCGTTGAGCGCTGCGATGGCCGCCGTCGCCTCGTCATCCGAGGTCATCTCGACGAAGCCAAAGCCCTTGCTTCGACCGGTCTCACGATCGCTGATGATCTGCGCCGAGGCCACGGTCCCGTGTGCCGAAAAGAGCTTTTCCAGCTCCGAGCTATCCACCTGATAACTCAGGTTGCCGACATACAGCTTCTTACCCATAGTGCATCTCCTGTGCTGAGAGAGAATACGCCAGACCCTGCCGCAGGGGTTGGCGGTTGTGAGCAATCTGCGCCAATGCGTAAACAACGGGGAGAGGAATGCGATTCGAGCTCAAGGGAGGGCAATCCAAACGCGAACAATTCTTTGCCGAAATCTCCGAGAAACCGGCGACCGTGGGTATTTTAATCCAATCACACCAGCTTTGGGAAGAAAAATTACCCACTGAACTTACCGCTTGAACTTAAACGCCGGCCGCAGCATCTCCGGCACAATGATCGCGATGATCTTCCCCTTTAACGCCTGATCGGCATCATCCGGCGTCAAAAAAACCCCCGCTTTGACCTGCCCCGCCAGTTCATGGGCCGCCGCCGCCGCTTTTGCGAAAATCCGTCGCGTCGTTTCTGCGTCCGTCCGAAACGGCAGCACCGACAGCAGATCAACTTTCCAGTTATTGCCGATTTTTCTGAGCCTCAGCGACGCCTTGCCATTCCTGGTGGCAAGAATGGCCGTATCCCCGTCGATTGTTTCGTTTGCTTCCTCAATGTCTTTCAGCGTTGGCAATCCCCCCGAGACATCGTCCCCCTTTTCCTCCCCAAACCGCTCGATGGCCGCCCTGCGAAACGCCCGCACCCCGACAATCAACGACCGCGCCTCATCCACCACCGGCACCTGCGCCTCTTCCACCACATTCTGCCGCGCTGACGTCCCGTCCCCACGCACCACCGAAAAATAGAACGATTTCACCGCACTTTTCGGGGTGGAGTAGTCCTCCCGATAAAAAAGCCCCGCATTCCACGCGATAAGCAGGCCCAGGCCGATCCCAGTTATAGCAGCGATCAGCAAAATCCGTCTCGACAACATCCAGCTCTCCGCAAAAGGCCCCGCACTATATACGTCGGCCAATCGCCCCCTCAAGTAATGTTAAGTCGGCGAAGCTGTGGCGGAATTTCGCTTCCGCCCGTCCGCGCGGTCCGGCTTTTGCCAGATAAGCTCTGAAATGCGCCTTCGTACACAAACTTCACAATGTTTATTACGTCTTATTGGTAGGAAGGAAACGCAGACCCGCAAGCTCACGGCGAGGTTCGCAACATCGGAGCGGACACCATGATCAAGATCAAACATCTGCTGGACACGGTCGAAAAAGACGACGGTTCGCGGCTGTGGGTCGAGCCGTTCGGGCTCACCAAAGACTTCTGCGAGTGGTGTCAGGTGGATCACGTGCTCAGCCACGTCGGCCCGCCCATGCACCTCTGGGAATGGTTCGAAGAACATCCCGACGGCTACGGCTATTTCCGGGCCACCTATCACGAGTGGCTGGCCAAGAGCAAATACAAATCAGCCCTCCAGGAACTGGCCTGCGCCGGGCTGCGAAACACCTTCACTCTCGTCCACCAGGGAGACAGTCCGGAACACAACACCGCGGTGGCGCTTTACGAATTCCTCAGCGAGCTGGGCAGCTACTGCAAGCCCGATTCGGGGGAAACCTAAGGCACAGACGATATACCTACTCTCTTCCCTGTCGGGCGGGATGGACCTCTGTGGCTGTCAGGTTGATCGCAAACAAGCATCAGCCAAAACGGCCACGAAGGCCCCTCCCGCCCGGTTTTGTTTTGGGCAACGACTCAACTTTGGAAGTTGGACGTTGAGCGTTGGACGTTGAATGTTCCCGGACATTCCTGTCCGCCATTTCTGTTGTGCGGTGGGGCGGACATTCCTGTCCGCCATTGACGCTGCTACTATTCGTCAACGTGCTCGCCGCAGAAGAAATCCTCGCCGACCTTACCCCCGCCCAGCGTGAGGCCGCCACCCACGTCGACGGCCCTCTCCTCATCATCGCCGGCGCTGGCTCCGGCAAAACCCGCGTCATCACCCGCCGCGTCGCCTATCTCCTGTCCCTCGGCATCGTCCCCAGTTCCATCCTCGCCATCACCTTCACCAACAAAGCGGCCGGCGAAATGAAATCCCGCATCAGCGCCTCCATGGACCGCCCCCTCCGCGATTTCGGCCGACTCGACCAGCCCTGGCCGATCATCTGCACCTTCCATTCCCTCGGCCTGCGCCTCCTCCGCCACTACGCCGACCGCATCAATCTCCCCGCCAATTTCTCCGTCTACGACTCCTCCGACCAGGAACGAATCCTCAAAGAATCCATCAAGGCCGTCGACCTGAGCACCACCAACTTCCCCGCCTCCGCCGTCCACGCCGCCATCAGCTCCGCCAAAAACAAGCTCATCTCCCCCGAGTCGTTCGCCCAATCCTCCTACGACTTCTACGCCAAAAACGTCGCCCGCGTATACACCCAGTACGAAAAGCTCCTCAAGCAAAACAACGCCCTCGATTTCGACGACCTCCTCCTTCGCCCCGCCTACCTCTTCCGCAACCATCCCGAAATCCTCAAAGAGCTCCAGCAGAAGTTCCAGTACATCCTCATCGACGAATATCAGGACACCAACCACGCCCAATACATCATCGCCCACTCTCTTGCTCTCGCCCATCGCAACCTCTGCGTCGTCGGCGACCCCGACCAATCCATCTACGCCTGGCGCGGCGCTGACATCCAGAACATCCTCGACTTCGAAAAAGATTATCCCGACGCCAAAGTCGTCAAGCTCGAGCAAAATTATCGTTCCACCCAAACCATCCTCGACATCGCCTCCGGCCTGATCTCCCACAACCGCCAGCGCAAGGACAAGCGACTCTGGACCGAAAATGCCCGCGGCGACAACGCGAAATTATTCCTCACCGCCGACGAGCACGCCGAAGCGCAATCGATCGTGATGCAATTCAAGGAACTCTCCGAGCAAGGCCATCCCTGGAGCGACATGGCCGTCTTCTACCGCATCAACGCCCTTTCCCGCGTGATGGAAGATGCCCTCCGCCGCGCAGGCGTCCCCTATCGCATCGCCCGCGGCGTCGATTTCTATCACCGCAAGGAAATCAAGGACGTCCTGGCCTATCTTCGCGTAATCGCCAACCCTGACGATGAGCTTTCCCTCACCCGCATCATCAATGTCCCCGCCCGCGGCATCGGCGACAACAGCGTCAGGCAGATGCAGGTCCACGCCATCAACAACGGCTGGAACCTCTGGCAAACGCTAAAGAACATCGGCCAGATCCCCAACGTCTCCACCCGCGGCCAGGCCGCCGCAAAATCGTTCATCCAGCTCGTCGAGCGCTGGCGCGCCATGAACAAACCGGCCTCACCCACGGATCCGCTGCCATCAGTTCGCAACCTCATGGATGACGTCGTCAAAACCAGCGGCCTGGAAGCCTACTTGAAGAAAACCGGTGGCGCCGAGCTCGAAGAACTCGCCAACGTCAACGAACTCATCTCCTCCGCTGCCCAGTACGAGCAGGAAAACCCCGGCGGCTCTCTCGACGATTATCTCGCCCAGATCAGCCTTGTCAGCGACGTCGACAGCCTCGCCGAAACCGGCGGCGCGGTCACTTTAATGACATTACACGCCGCCAAGGGCCTCGAATTCCCCATCGTCGCCATGATCGGCATGGAAGAGGGCTCGCTCCCCCACGCCCGCGTCCGCGAGCATCCGGAGCAGCTCGAAGAAGAGCGCCGCCTCGCCTTCGTCGGCATCACCCGCGCCCGCCAGCGCCTCATCTTCTCCCGCGCCAAGTATCGCCAGATCCGCGGCCTCCGCGAGCGCACCGCCGCCTCCCGCTTCCTCACCGAAATGCCCCTCGAACTCCTGGAAATCATCGACCACGCCGAAGCCGGCCTCGGCGGCGACCGCGCCTCCGAGCGCAGAATGGCCGAAATGGAATCCCAGCGCCTCTCCAGCCAATTCCATCGCGGCCAAACCGTCCGCCACCCCCAATTCGGCCTCGGCAAAATCTCCGACATCTCCAACCTCGGCCAACAAACCCGGGCCATCATCGAATTCCAAAAATTCGGCAGGAAGACTTTGATCCTCCAATACGCCCGCCTCGAGCCGGTGGGCGCATAACCTTTTCACCACGAAGCACACGAAGCCACGAAGACGCGCGCCTCGTATAACGCAACCCCGAAGGAACGCACTGACTGTCCTATATTAAAAAGAAAAAGTAGATGCGACGTCACTGAGTTGCGTGCTACGAGGAGTTGGCCTTCGTGCCCTTCGTGGTGAAAAATGCCCTACGCCGCCGCCCGCGCAGTTGTGGGCTCAGCTGATTGCTGGTCCACCCCCGCCTTCGCCCTCCCAAACCCCGCCAATCTCGCGCTATTCCCCACCACAAACGCGCTCCCCAGATTGTGCACCAGCGCCCCCATCATCGGCGACAAAACCCCCGATGATGCCAACACCAGCGCCACCACATTCAGCGCCAACCCAAAAACCAGATTCCCATAAATAGTCTTCCTCACTTTGCGCGACAGTGAAAAAAACACCGCCAGCAGCTCAATCCGATCATTCAACAACACCACATCCGCCGTCTCCAGCGCGATGTCCGTCCCGCTTCCCCCCATCGCGATCCCCACATCCGCCACCGCCAGCGCTGGCGCATCATTGATCCCATCCCCCACAAACGCCACCACATGCCCCTGCGCTTTCAGCGCCCTCACCTGCCCCGCCTTGTCTGCCGGCATCAAACCACTAAACGCACTATCCAGCTTCAATTGATCCGCCACAATCTTCACCGCCCCCGTATGATCCCCGCTCAGCACCGACAAATTCGCCAGCCCCGTCTCCCGCAATTCCTCCACAACAGCCTCCGCCGCCGGCCGCATCGCATCCCGCAGCAGAATCAAACCCGCATACTGCCCCGCCACCTCCACCGCGATCACACTATATCTGCGAATCGGCCGAATCATCGTCCCCGGCACCGCGCACGCATTGCGAATGCTCCGCGCAATATATTCCGGCCGCGCCACGATCACCCGCTGCCCCGACACTCTCCCCTGCACTCCCACCCCCGCAATCTCTTTAATATCGACCGCCGGCGCCAAATCCATCCCCATCTCTTGTGCCCGCTCCCGAATCGCCCGCGCAAACGGATGAGTCGAAGCATGCTCCACCGCCGCCGCCAGCGCCAGCAACTTTTTCTTCCCCCGATCACTTCCATCCTGGCCGCCGTGGGTGACATGGGCAGCCGTACTCGGATGCCCGTGTTCTTCCCCTTCTGAATTCTGAATTCTGAGTTCTGAATTCTTCCCCTCTTCCCCCATCTGCAACTTCAATATCGAATGATCGATCGCCGGACACAGCCCGATCACCTCATCCAACCCCTTCAAATCCTCGGCCGGCACAATCGAGACCACCTGATGCTGCCCGCTCGTCAACGTCCCCGTCTTATCAAAAATCAGCGTGTCCACCTTGGCCGCCGTCTCCAGCACCGCCCCATGCTTGATCAACAATCCCAGCCGCGCAGATCGCCCCATCGCCGCGATAATCGCCGTCGGCGTTGCCAAAACAATCGTGCACGGACATCCCACCACCAGCACCGCCACCGCCCTCTGCCACGCCGCCGCAAACGCCCCCGCAGCGCCATGATGCAACATCCACGAAATCCCCAGCGTCCCCGCCGCTACCACCAATATCAGCGGCGTGTAATATCTGGCCCACTGGTCCGCAATCCTCATCGCCGGCGCCTGATACTGCTCGGCTTCCTTCACGATCTTGATGATCTGCCCCACCGTCGAATCCTCCCCCGCCCTCGTCACCCGAATCGTCACCACCGAATCCAGCGCCAACGACCCCGCAAAAACCGTCTCCCCCACCTGCCGATAAACCGGCGCCGACTCCCCCGTCACCGCCGACTGATCCATGTGCGCAGCCCCCTCCTCGATCACCCCATCCGCCGCCACCCTCTGCCCGCTCCTGACAATCACCCGCATCCCCGGCCGCAGCTTCTCCGCCGCCACCGTCTCCTCGCTGCCATCTTCGCCAACCACCACCGTCTCCGCCGGCGCCAATTTCAGCAACTGTTCAATCGCCCTCCGAGCTCGCAGCGACGCCCTCTGCTCAAACATCGATCCCCCCACCATCAAAACCGCAACAACATCCGCCTCCAGAAAAAATCCCCCCACCGCCGAAGCAATCAGCGCCAGCGCCACCAACTCATCCACATTCGTGTGCCCCGAAATCAACCCCCTCACCGCGCTCACCACAATCGGCCCCCCCAGCAACACCAG
>DASYUA010000275.1:0-20535 GCA_036001665.1 Tepidisphaeraceae bacterium | reverse complement strand
CGTGCAATCCCGAATCAATGATCCCATCCAGCGGATCGGCCGCCCCCGCCGCATTGGCATTGCGAATCGCCCCATACAGCGACGCCTTCGCCGCGTTCAAATCCGCCGCGTACACCCGCACGCTCCGAAACGCCCCGGCCGAAGCCGGGCTGTTCAAATCCAGCGTCTGGCTCCCCACGGCCGCGATGTCCAGCGTCAATTCCTTCACGTCGATGTCCGAACCCAGCGTGATCCGCGACCCCGTCACACTCACCGACAAATTCGACCCCGCCGCCGAGTTGGGCGTCCCGGGATTGGAATTCATATTGACCGTCCCCCCGGAAACCACCAGCGCTGAGCCGCTCCCATGGCTCTGGGCGCCGAAGATGGTGAGCGCGCCGGGGTCGGACTTGGTGAGGGTCTTGCTGGAAGCGATGCTGAGGTTCTCGATTTCCAGGGCCGCTCCGCTCTTGATGCTGATGGCCAGATTGTCGGAGACAATCAGCGGGGCGAAGATCTGATGGGAGCCGGCATCGACATTGATCGCCGCCCCCGCCCCGTCGATGGTCAGGGTGCTCGATTCGACGCCGCCGGTGGAAATCACATATTGGTTGAGATTATTGAAGTTGAGCTGATTGATGGTCCGCGAGCCATCCAGGCCGATCGAACCGATCGAATCGGTAAGCGCTCCGAGGAAATTGGCAATGGCATTGTCGCCGCTCGTTCCGCCGGGTACGACCGCCGGGAGCCAGTTGGAGGCCACGCTCCAGCTTCCGCTGGTGGTAAGGTTCCACTGCGGCGGCCCCTGCCCCACCGGCCCCAGGTGAAGCTTGATGCTCGTGCTCACCGCATCATCCACCAGCGACGCCTGCAATCCTCCAAACACGCTCGTCCCCAGCGTCAGCTTCCCGCTCAAGCTCCCAATCGCCGCCCCCGCATAATCAATCAGCGTGTAATCCCCCTCCACAAAGCTCGACAGCTCCGTCAGGTTCAACGTCGCATTCCCGCCGAATGTCAGCTTGTTCGCGTCCGTCACATTCAGCAAATCGAACGTATTGCCACTCCCCTCAAAATCCAGGTTGCTCCCTGCCTCCAGCGAAAGTCCGCCCAGCGTAAGCGCCCCAACCGTCGCATCTCCCGGCACAATGTGCGAGCTCGCCTTCGCCGTCACTGTCCCGCTGATAATTCCGCCACCCGTCAACGTCGCCCCGCCCGCCACGCTCACCGCTCCGCTCCCCGTCGCCGACCCACTCGTGTTCGTCACCCGCGCCGTCCCCGAATTCACCGTGGTCGATCCCGTATAGCTGTTGCCCGTGGGCAGCATCAGCGTCCGCAACCCGTTCATAATGAGCCCCGACGGCGCAGTCTCACTGATATTGCGCAGCGAAAGATCCGACCCCGCCGACCCATCCGCGCCAAACCCCGGCGTCTTCGGCGAAAACGTCGCCGTCCCATTCAGCGTCACGCTCGTAAACTCCAGCACGTGCGCTGGATTCGCGCCCAGGTAAACCCCGGCTTCCTGGCCGGTCCCGATGCTCAAATTCCCCATCGTGATCTTCGTCCCCAGCGGCGCGCTCCCCAGCGGATTCAGAATCACCAGCCCGCTCCCCGTGATCGCAATGTCATTGCCAAAGGTCGTATCCCCGCCCGAGTTGTTCCTCAGATTGATCTCCGAATACCCCGCCGTCGTTGAGGGAGCCGACAGCGCTGTGCCCAGATTCGCGCTCCCCGCCGTCATCACGATCTTCCCCGTCCCCGCCGGGCTGAATGCATCCGTCGTTGTTTGCAGCTCAAATTTCACATTGTTCCCAACCGTGATCGTCCCGCTGTACGTGGTCGGATTTGTTCCGCGCAGCCGAAACCCATTCCCCGAGTCCGGCGTGTTGTCCTGCCCGTTGGACAGAACGTTCATGTTCCCACTCCCGACCAAGCTCCCCGTGATCACGATTTCATTCGCATCCACCGCCGCCACCGGCAGGTTCTGCGGATCGGCCTGCCGGAACGTCGAAGTCGTCCCCGTCGCCAGCGTGACATCCCCGCTGAACGTCACCGGCGTCGCAAACGTGCCAACCAGCGCTCCATTCAGCGTCATCGGATTCGCTATCGAAGCCGCTGACACCAGCATCCCGCTCGCATTGACCACAATCCCGCCCGTCCCCGCCGCCGTCACGTTCCCCAGCCGCATCGCGCCGCTGTTCACTGTCACCCCGCCGCCAAACGTATTGGCCCCGGTCAGCGTCGTGCTCCCGCTCCCGTTCTGCACCACATCCCCCGGGCCATTGATCACGCTCGCCACCGTCAGCGCATTGCTCCGCGCAAACGCCAGCGTTCCCTGATTGATGTTGATCGGCCCCGTCCCCGTGCTTCCAGTCGTCCCGCCATCGCCCACGCGCACCGTTCCCCCATTGATCTCCGTGCTTCCGCTGTAAGTATTATTTGTCGCCAGAATCAGCGTCCCGCCCAACTCTTTGGTTAGGTTTCCCCCACCCGCGATCCCCCCGGCCCCGGCAAACTTATAATCCCGCGCTGCGCTGACCTTCACGCTCCCCGGCGTAACCTGTTGCCCGATCTGCACCGCGTTGACGTTCGTCGACGAATCATCAAACGTCACCTGGTCGCTCGTGAAGAACTTCTGCGGAACATTCCCCGCGTCTTTCCAGTTGACCGTCTGAATCGTGTCCCAGTTGTCGCCGTTGTTGCCCACCCACGTCAGCGCCAGCGGACCCGTTCCCGTCAGCGTCAGTTGAATCGTCCCCGGCGTGTTCGCCGTCGGAAGGATCGAATAGCTCGATCGGGATGTGTTCCCCAAAATCGTAAAATTTGTCTCATTCCCGCTCAGCGCCCCCGAGTAATTGAACAGCGTGTACGTATTTCCAGTCTGCGGCCCCAGTCCCAGCGCCGCGATATCCAGATTGATCGTCCCCGACAGATTCAACACCCCCGTATTGATAAAGTCGTTGCCCGACCCCACATTGTCCGACAGCTTGAATTTTACCGTCGAGCCATTGTTCAATGTCAGGCTGTTGAAGAACTGAAGCGACCCCGGCGCAGTCGCCGTCCCCATCGAAATGTGCGAACCCGTGTCCGCCAGAATGTCTCCGAGCACTCCGGCCGTCGTCAAACCTCCCCCTTCCAGCCCGCCGCCGCTTCCCAGCGTCAACACCGGCAGCGAAGACACCAGCGTCCCCGCATCCGGCAGCACATACGTCGGCGCTCCGCTAATCGTCACCGTCGGCGCAATATTGATCGTCGTCCCCGCAATTCTTCCCACATTATTGAGCGTTCCGCTGTTCAAATTGATCGTCGTGATCGGCGCGCTGTACGTCCCGATGTTGTGCCCGCTCATGTTCAGCGTGCCCCCATCCAGCGTCAGCGTCGTCGTATTTGCCCCAGCCCCCGAAACCGTCGTGCTCGCATCCAGAATGTCCGCCCCGATGTTCGCCGTCCCGCCGTTGATGATGAACGTCCCCGTCGATCTCCCCGCCGCCGCATTCGTGTTCGTCCGATTTGCCAGATTGAACGTGGTGTTCACATTCAACACACCCGTCGCCCCGCTCCCCGCAAACGGCCCACCCAGCGTCAACGTTCCCGTCGCCCCATTGGACGCGGAACCACCCGAATTCACGCCAAGCTGAATACTGTTGGCCGTGAACGTCCCTGTATCAAACGTCACGTTCCCGCGCGCTGAATTTCCCCCCGTCGCTCCGGCCAATCGCCCAATCACCACGTTCCCCGCCTGCACCGTCACATCATGCCCCGCCAGAAAAATCTGGCTCTCATCCCCCGACCCCGTCGCGCTCGACGAGCTGCCGAGCTGAATATTCGCCGTGCTCGCCCCTCCCGCCGCTCCCGTGATCCTCAACGTCCCGTTAAAGTCCTGAAAATCCAGCGTCCCGCCCGACTTCCCCTCGCCAATGTTAATCGTGTTCGCGGCAATCACATTGGTTCCGGGGCCCAGATGCAGTTGGCTCCGTCCCCCGTTATTGTTCCCGGACGCGGTCGCATTTGAATCGGCAATCCGGATCAGATTGGCCGTGATCGAGTTCGACGTATTGGCCAGCGTCATCACCGTGCGGTTATTGCCGGCGCCCACCCGAAATTCATTCGTGCCCGTGAAGCTAAAGTTGCTCAGCCCCGACAGGTTCAAAGTTGTCACCGAATCTGTGCCCGTGGCCGCGTTGCTTCGACCCACACCGGCGATAAACGGATTCGCGCCGCCATTCACGACCCACCGGTCCCCGGTGACATTCAGAACCGTAACCACCGCCGGATTCGGATTCGAAAACACTTCCGCAACCCCCACCGTGAACGCCCCATTCACCGTCAGCGTCTTCCCGGTCCCGATGTTGATGGTGTTGGCCGTCGCCGAATGGGTCTGAACCATCAGCGAGGCCACCGTCAAATTCGCATTCGTCAAGTCCAGTGAACTCGTGTTCGTGCTCGCCGCCACCGCCGTCGGCGTGATCCCAAAGTTCATCGCCCCCGCCCCCAGGTTATCCACCGTGTATATCACGGTGCCCCCATCCAGCAGCGTCGTCCCCGTATACGTATTGTTCCCCCCCAGCGTCAGCGTCCCATTCCCGCTCTTGGTAATCCCAAATCCCGTCCCCGAAATCACCCCATTGATCGTCAAGAACGCCGAATCCCCAACCACCACCCCCCGATTCGCATCCAGCGCCAACCCCAGACCGATCGTCTCAATCTGCCCCGCCGCATCGTCCGTAATGTCCCCGCTCAGCGTCACCTGATTCCCACTCAGCGTGAACGCCCCCGCCGTCGCCGCAAATCCAATCCCCGTAAATCCCGTCCCCGCCGCAAAATCATTGCCCGGCGTCAGCCGCACCGACCCATCAAACACCAGCGCATCGTTCGCCACAGGCGCAGTGCCCCCCAGCCAGTTCGCCCCCGTGGTCCATTTGTCATCTCCGCCCCCCCCGCTCCACGTCTGTATCGCGCCCGATGCTCCTGCTGCCCCTGCAAGCACGGCAGCACACGCGGCCAACAGAATCCTCCTCGACGATTTCATTTCGCAAGCCAGTTTCATCGTTCCTCCAAAATGTCGGACGAAAAACGCTCAACCCTATACGCCACTCCGCGCGTCTTTCGTCATTGGTGTGTCCGTCCCCACGCCCAGCGCCGGGGGGACCTGTATCTGTAACGCCGCTTCCTCTGGAAATTGCAGTCGATGAATCAACCGCGCCACCGCCAGTTGCCCAATCGTGTCCGGCCGCAAATCCACGCTAGCCGGCCTCGGCCGCAGCAGCGACAACATCGCCTCCTGGTTGTCACACGACACCACGTTGATGTCCCGCCCTGGAAACATGCCCCGCCGCTCCAGCAATGGATAAAGTTTCAAAGTCAGTCTGTCCGTCGACGAAAAAATCCCCGTCGGCCGTGGCGACCGCGCCACCAGCTTGTCCACCAGTTCCTCCAGCGTCGTTGCCATCTGCACCCGCGGCCGGTAAACCTCCGCCGTTCCATCCGATCCCACCACGTAACTGCTCACCCGGTGCCCCGCATCCCTCGCCGAATTCACAAATGCCTGCCCGCGCAGCCGCATCAGCGGCCACCCCGGAAACTCTGTAATGAACGCCACATCCTTGCATCCGCACGCCGCCAGGTGCTGATGCGCCAGCCGCCCAACCGCCATGTTGTCCGTGGTGACGTGATCCACCTCCGCCGGCCCGTCAATCGCACCCATCAGCCGAACCATCGGTACCCCGTGCCCACGCAGCAGTTCAAAATTCCCCGCCCCCAGGTGCGACGACCAGAATACGATCGCCCCATCCACTTGCCGCTTCGCTATCAAATCGCTCGCCCGCTCCGCCTTCGGCATCTCATCCACCATCAGCCGCACCCCGCGCTCCGCCGCCGCCGCCGTGATCCCCGCGAACATCGACGCCATCATCGGCAGCGTCAGCCAGTCCCGCGACGTCTGACCCACCGTCAGCACCACGATCGATCCCACCCCCACCTTCCCCTTCGGCGTCCGTCTGCTCCCCGGCTTGGGCCCCGGCCGAATCACGTTGGGCACGTACAACAATTCCTTCATCGCCGCCTTCACCTGCTTCGCCGTGCGCGCACTCACTCCCGGAAAATCATTGATCACCCGTGACACCGTCGCCACGGAAACTCCCGCGCGTTTCGCCACATCAACTATTGACATGATGTCCCAAGTCCGAGCCGCTTGATTTGAAAACTAAACTGAAAACACCAATTCCCAGCAATTCCCACTTTAATTTTCACAAAGTAAATTGCAATGAAAAAAGAAGCAGCCCAGCGCATTTTTCAGCGCTGGGCTGCTATAACTTCTTTAAATTCAGGCTCTTACGCCATGCAAAAATGCCGTGCGCCAGCCTGTTGATAACTACAGCACCAACTGGAATTGCGTCCGCAACAAGATCTCCGTGCCGCCATTGTTCTCATCCAAAATCCCAATCCCGTCTTCCTTCGATGGCGACCCGTTCGGCAGGAATGACAAGTCCGCCGTGATCTTTGCCTTGTGACCCCATGCGCCGTTGTCTCCCAGGAAATAGTTCACGCCCACCGTGATCTCATGGAACGTGTCCTCTGTGTCGCCGCCGCTCAGCGTGATCTCATCATCAAAGATGACCACGTCGTACCGGCCGAATATTTCCAGGGACGGATTGAGCATGTAACCGGCCTGCACCATCAGACCCCACTCCGTGCTCGAATCGGTACCGGTGAAATTCTCGTCCCGATTCACAAGCAGGATGGCGCCGTAAACACCCAGGTTGCTCATCTCGTATTGCGCATCAACGGTGCCGAAATAGATGTTGCCATCGCCGGCCTGGCTCCAGTCGCCGCCAAGGCCAATCACCAGCAGGTTCGTCTTCGTGTCTTTGGCGCTGAAGTCCTTGTAATCCTTCCATTCACCCATCGCCTTGTACTCGGCCCGGCCGCCGATGCCAAAATCTAAGGCGCCCTTCTGGAAATTCGTGTTGTCCGAATTGATTCCGTCGTGCAATGCCACTTCAACACTCAGCGGGTTGCTCTTCTGCTGCCCGCCGTAAATGAAGCTTACGCCCTGCACCCGGTCCGTGATGCCGCCGCCCAGTAGCTCATTGAGCAACGTGCGATCCACCGCCAACTGCGTCTTGCTGCTGTTGAGCTCCTCATGGTGTACCGGATCCTTAAACTGCCCGGCCCGCACCCCGACCTGCTCGTTGAACATGTACCGCACAAACGCATCCTCCAGCACCAGGTTCCCGGACTTGCGATCCGTCGCCCATTGGAACAAATACCCCAGCGCTGGCGAAAATGCCGTCCCTTCGATGTAAAACTTCATCCGCCTCACTTCAAATCCATTCTCAATCTCGTCAGCCTTGGCTCCGGAAGTATCCTCGCGAAAGTTCGTGACATTCCGGAACTGAAACTGCGCGCCAGGCTTCATCTCAAACGCTCCGCTCTTGATGAAGAAGGCGCCATGGTCATACCCGGCCGACGTCTCTCCGCTCGTCGCCAGCAGCTTGCTCCGCCGATCCGCATCCCGCAGCACGCTCTCAATCGTCGCCGACACATCGCTTGGATTCTGCTGCCGCGCTTCCAGCGCGGAGACTTTGCTGTTCAGCTCCTGCACCTGCGCTTTCAGCTCCTCCACGCTCGGCTCCGCCGCAACTGCTCCTCCTGCGCCAATAAATACCACTCCCGCAATGGCCGCTTTGATGTAGCGGCGGCTTGCACTGTCCATGAACTTGCTCCTTTCCTAAAAAGATAACGCCACGCCACCTGAAACCAGATTTGAACGACCCAACTGCCCGGAAAAACGGCCCGGATTAATGGAGGGAAGCGATCCAAACTTCACCGCGCCCACCGATTGAAAAACTCGTCCCCCGCCAGCAAATGCCGGCGGACCTGGAGCAAATCCAGCCCCAGGTTTTCTCTCTTCAGCCAGCCCGCCATCTCCCCCTCGCTCGGCGTCCGCCCCAGCAGCTCGTGGTGCAATCGCACCAGATAATCCCGCCGGAATTCCACCGACCGCAAAACTTCCAACGCGTACCTCGCGCATCCCACCGTCCGGACCTGCTTCAGCGCCCGCGAAACTTCCCCCGTCTCAGCCAGCCTCCCCAGCAGATCAATGTGAATCGATTGCAGCAGGTGAACTTCCCCCTCCCCGCCAATCCCCCGCCTCGACGCCCGCTCAATGTATTGCTCCGATCCAATCACCCTCGAAATCGCCGCGTCAAACGGCGTCCCCGACCTCACGCTCCCCACAAAATCCCCCATCTCCTTCCCCTCCGGCCCGCGCGACAGCAGCTTCCAGAACCACGGCTCCGCCAGCCGCACCAACCCCTCCTCCATCAACAACACCGACTGCACCGCCGATTTGCGGTTCCCATCCTTCGTCGTCAATTCCCCCAGCTCGCGCATCTCTTCCACGGTCGCGCTTCTCCCCAGCACGCTGCGGCACAACGCATCGATAAATATCACCACCCCCTCCGGCACTCGCCGCTCAGTCTCACTCGAGCTCGATCCACCTGACACATTGGATGATGGAGCTTTGATCTTCATGCTGCGAAAACCTCCCCCCGCCTCTGCTTGCCGTGAACGCGCTACGAGGTTGTCACTCAACTGCCGCCAAATCATTCCCAGACACTAAGCCCGCCCTGTTCAGGCCGCATGAAGACCCCGCGAATTCACCATGAATCCCCCTTCACCAACAATTAACAAATCGTTCGCCGCAGGTTCACGTTCCCCCGTTATCCCTCAGACTCGTGATGCGCCGACCACGCCTTCTCGCTGGGTGGCATGGGCAAACGTACTCGTTTGCCCGTGTCGTTCCGACCCGCATTGTGGCCGGCGAAGTAGGGTGGGCACTGCCCACCTCCTCGGTGGGGCGGACATTCTTGTCCGCCACGCATCGATCTACTCATCGATGCGTCTCGTCGGAGTCCCTATGAGCAAACACACCGTCCTCGTCATCGACGATGCCAAAGACCTCATCGAGCTCGTCCGCTTCAACCTCGAGAAAAGCGGCTATGACGTCCTTTCCGCATCCGACGGCCGCACCGGCCTCGCCATCGCCGGCGACCATGCCCCCGACCTCATCCTCCTCGACCTCATGATGCCCGGCATGGACGGCCTGGAAGTCTGCCGCCATCTCCGTGAAGACCCCCGCACCCGCCACATCCCCATCGTCATGCTCACCGCCCGCGCTGAGGAAGCCGACCGCATCGTCGGCCTCGAGCTCGGTGCTGATGACTACGTCACCAAGCCCTTCAGCCCCCGCGAGCTCGTCGCCCGCGTCAAAGCCATTCTCCGCCGCACCGCCGCTCCGCCTTCACCCCAGGTCATCCGCCAGGGCGATCTCACCATCGACGTCGCCCGTCACGAAGTCCACTTCAAAGGCGCACCCGTCTTCCTCACCGCCACCCAGTTCCGCATCCTCCAGTTCCTCGCCTCCCAGCCCGGCCGCGTCGTCAGCCGCGAACGCATCATCGACGCCGCCCTCTCCGGCGACTCCTCCGTCTACGACCGCACCATCGATGTCCACATCACCAGCATCCGCAAAAAACTCGGCCCCGGCGGCGAATGCATCCAGACCGTCCGCGGCTGCGGCTACAAACTCTCCGACCAGGCCCTCTGATTAATTCAATGTAGGGTGAATCCGTGCCACTGGCGGCTTGTCCGCCAGTGCTTCTTACCCACACGCACCTCACCTGCCGTAGGGGCGGCTTCGGCCGCCACATCCGGCCCCGCAAGGCGCGCCAGACGGATAGCCACGGGCGCAAGCCCGTGGATTTCAAGGCGTGAAGCAGAAGCCCCGGAGGGGCGTAAGAAATCACCCCACCCGCGTCTTCGTCTTCTTCCCCCCATGTCTCACATCCTCCCCCTGCACGATGTAGATCACCTCTTCACAGATGTTCGTCGCCTGGTCCCCGATCCTCTCCCACGCCCGCGCCAGCAAAATCTGCGTCAGCGCTGTCGCCACGTCCCGCCGCCCCGTCCCGCCCTTCTCATCATCGCTCAACGTCCGCATCAGCACCTGGTCGTTCAGCTCATCCAGGCTGTCATCCTTGCTCATGATCGCCTGCGCCAATTCCGCGTCCCGCTTGAAGAATGCCAGCATCGCATCCCTCACCATGATCTGCGCCCGGTCCCCCATCGCCACCAGCGTCGGCATCACCGATGCATCCGCCTGCCGATGCGCTGAGTCGATCGTATGGCAAAGCCCCACCGCCTGGTCCCCGATCCGCTCCAGCGCCGCGTTCACGTGCGTCACGCTCAGCACGTATCGCAGATCGCTCGCCACCGGCCCGTACACCGTCAGCAGCCTCACCGCCTCGTGATCGATCTCCAGCTGCATTCTATCCAGCTCATCCTCCGTCTTGAGCACCTTCTCATACACCGCCTTCAAATCCGTCATCGCCGCGCTGGCCATCGCCACAATGTGCTGCGCGGTGGTTCCCATCTCCATCACCCGCGCGCCCAGCTTCGCCAGATCCTGATCAAATTTCTTCATCGCGAATACCTTCATCCGTATTTTCCCTGGATATACATCTCCGTCTGCTTCTTCTGCGGATTCAAAAAGATGTCCGCCGTCTTCCCATGCTCGATCAATTCCCCCATCAGCATGAAGATGCACTCATCACTCGCCCTCCGCGCCTGCGACATGTTGTGCGTGACAATCACAATCGTGTATCTCTCCCGCAGCGCTGAGATCAGCTCCTCGATCTTCCCCGTCCCCTGCGCATCCAGCGCCGAGCAAGGCTCATCCATCAGGATGACTTGGGGCTTCAGCGGCAACAATCTCGCAATGCACAACTTCTGCTGCTCCTCCAGACTCAACGTCGTCGCCCGCCTCTTCAGGTTGTCCTTCACCACCTCCCACAGGCCCACTTCGCGCAACGCCAATTCCACCATCTCATCCCGAGCCGACCTCTTCATCTTCCCCCAGTCCGTGTGTACCTTCGCCCCAAACAGCACGTTCTCATACACCGAAATCGGCATCGGATTCGGCCGCTGAAACACCATCCCCACCGTCCGCCTCAACTGCGTGATCGAAACATCCGCATCGTAAATATTCTTATAAAGCACGATCACTTCCCCCTTCGTCGTCACGTTCCCATACCGCTCGTTGATCCGGTTGAAACATCGAAGCAAGGTCGTCTTCCCGCACCCCGACGGCCCGATCAACGACGTCACGATCCCCTGCTTGATGTTCACCGTCACATTGTTCAACGCCTGAAAATCCCCATACCACAAATTCAAATCCCGCGTGCGGATGCTGAATATCTCCGTCCGGATTGGCGCTTCTGTTTCCACGATCATCCAAAGCTCCCGCTCACGTAATCCAGCGTCAACGGATTCTCCGGCCCCTCAAACATCTTCTCCGTCGGCCCCACTTCCACCAGTTCCGACGAATTAAAAAAGGCCGTCCGATCCGCCAGCCGCCGCGCCTGCTGAAGCAGGTTCGTCACCAGCACGATCGTCATCTCCTTCTTCAATTCCAGCAGCACATCCTCGATCTTCATCGTCGTCACCGGATCGATCGCAATCGAAAATTCATCCAAACACAGGATCTCCGGCCGCAACGACAGCGCCCGCGCCAGCGTCAATCTCTGCTGCTGCCCCCCCGACAATTTCGTCCCCAGCGAATTCAACCGTTCCTTCACTTCATCCCACAGCATCGCCTGCCGCAGACATTTCTCCACCAGCTCATCCAGTTCCCCCCGATTCGACATCCCCGCCATCCGTGGCGCATACGCGACATTGTCATACACCGTCAGCGGCAGCCCCACCGGCAGCGGAAACACCATCCCGATCTTCCGCCGCAGCGAATACACGTTCCGAATCCGCCTCACATCCTCCTCCCCCACGCTCACCTTCCCCTCCACCTTCGCCCCCGCCACAAAATCAATCATCCGGTTGATGCACTTCAAAAACGTCGTCTTCCCCGAATTCGCCGGCCCAATGATCCCAAAAATCTCCCTCCTCGGAATCTCCAGCGACACCCCCCGCAGCGCCACCTTCGCGCCGTACCTCACCGTCACGTCCTCGAACTGAATATGAGGTTTTGCGGCAACTTCTATCATCGCTTATGTCCATTTTCCGCATTCTGAATCCTGAATTCTGAGTTCTGACTTCTTCCCCACCTACCATTTCTTCCTCGCCCTCAAATAAACCCTCAAAAATATCGACAAACTGTTGAACGCCAGCACCAGCGCCACCAGCACCACCGCCGTGCTGAATTGCAGCCCCTCCGAAACATCCTTCACCGACGTCGACAGCGTAAACAGGTGATACGACAGCGCCATGAATTTGTCCGACGGCCCATAAGGCGCCCACGACGCAAACCCGTGATCCGCCACCCTCGCGTAAAACACCGCCCCCGTGAACAAAATCGGCGCTGTCTCTCCCGCCGCCCTCGACACCTGCAAAATCACTCCCGTCAAAATCCCGCTGATCGAATTCGGCAGCACGATCGTCCGAATCGTCTGCCACCGCGACGCCCCCAGGTTCCAGCACGCCTCCCGAAACGACATCGGCACGCTCGCCAGCGCCTCCCGCGTCGATGTGATGATCACCGGCAGCGTCATCACCGCCACCGTACACGCCGCCGCCAGCAGCGATCTCTGCATGTGCGCGAAGTAAACAAATGCCCCCACCCCAAACAACCCGTGCACGATGCTCGGCACACCCGCCAGGTTCATCACCCCAAGGCTGATCACCCGCCTCAGCCAGTTGTCCCCCGTGTATTCATTCAGATAAACCCCCGCCAAAACCCCAATCGGCGCTGCAATCAACAGCGACATCAGCACTAGGCAAAACGTCCCCACCAGTGGCGCCCAGATCCCTCCCGCCGTCATCCGGTTCTCCGGATTGGTCACCAGAAACGACCACGACAAAACCGGCCAAGCCTTCACCACCAGATAACCCAATATCAAAATCACCGGTATCACCAGCGAAAACGCCATCAACATGAAGATCGTCCTGGCGATCCCCTGCCTCCGCGCCTTCGCACGCTCCACATCCGTCGGCGCAAACGTCTCCAACCCGCCAATCTGCTCGTCCGCGGCCGGAAATAATCTCGAAACCCGCGCACTTCCCACTGCCGCCTCCTCCGCGCGCACCGCCGCGCTCCCATCCCCGCTCCTCACCACCCGCAGCACCGTCTCATCCGCGCCAATTTCCTGTTCAGTCATTGCCCCTCCCCCTAATCCCCTTCACAATCAGGTCCGCAGTCAAATTCACAACAAACGCAAACATAAACAAAACAATCCCGATCAAAAAAAGCACCCGATAGTGCGTGTCCCCACGCACCGCCTCTCCCAGCTCCGCCGCGATCGTCGCCGTCAGCGTCCGCACCGGGTCCAGCACGCTCGTCGGCATCTGCACGGCATGGCCGGTGCACATTAAGACCGCCATCGTCTCTCCGATGGACCGGCCAACGCCGAGCAATACCGCCGCCAGCAGCCCGCTTTTGGCCGCCGGAAACAAAACCCGATAAACCATCTCCCACCGATTCGCCCCCAGCGCCTGCGCCGCCTCCCGATATGAATCCGGCACCGCCCGCAGCGCATCCTCGCTCACCGACACGATCACCGGCACGCTCATCAGCGCCAAAATGATCCCCCCATTCAAAACATTCACCCCCACCGGCGCTCCCGTCGCATTGATGATGATCGGCCCCACCACCATGTACCCGATGAACCCCCACACCACCGACGGAATCGCCGCCAGCAGCTCGATGATGATCTTCAGCGTCTCCTTCACCCGCGGCGACGAAAACTCCGAAATATAAACCGCCGCCCCCAGCCCAATCGGCACCGCCAGACACATCGCCAGCACCGTCACCGACAGCGTCCCCGCCATCAGCGCCAATATCCCATACTGCTCCCTCACCTGCGAAGTCGGCCGCCAATACGGGCTCGTCAAAAACTCCTTGATGCTCAATTGCGAAAGCGCTGGCGCACCCTCCACAAACACAAACACAAAAATCGCCACCACAAATATGATCGCGCTCCACCCGCACACCCTGATCACCCACTCAATCCCCGGCTCCGCCAAATCCAACCCCCGCGCCACCCCCCGCTTGATCCGGCCTACCGGCACCGGCCATCCCCATCGCTTCACAAAATATCCAACCGCCGCTCGACTCATCTAAACATCCTCGCGCCGTATCCAATCTCTCTCGACCGTGCCACTGACAGTTCGCTGCCAGTGTCTTTCCGGGGTGGCATGGGCAGCCCTCTACCCGTATGCCCCTGCCGTCTTCTCATGTGTGTGCATCTGTGTCCATCGTGGTTCCGTTCCTCCTCTGATCTGCGCAAATCTGCTTCATCTGCGTCATCTGCGTTCCACTCCGCTCTTATCTCATCGCCACTGTCTTCGCCGTCTTCGGCAGCGGCACAAACCCCACATCCTTCACGATCTTCTGCCCCTCCGGCCCATTGCACCAATCAATGAAATCCTTCACCGCCCCGCTCGGCTCACCCGGCGTATAAATGAACAGCGGCCGCGAAATCGGATACGTCCCGCTCACCGCCGTCTCAATGCTCGGCCCAATCGCCGTCTCCCCCTTCTTCTTCGAAACCTTCAGCCACTTCACATCATCCGTCTTGTACCCCATCCCGCTGTACCCAATCGCGCACGGCGTCTTCGACACCAGCGCCACCACGTCCTTCGACCCGCTCTGGTCTATCGACCCCTGTTTGAAATCCCGCTTCTTCCCCAGGACGTGCTCGCGGAAATACGCATACGTCCCCGAATTGTTCTGCCGGCTCACCCGCGTGATCTCATCCGTCGCGCACGCCGGGTTCTTGATCCCCAGCTGCGCCCACTTCTCGATCTTTCCCCCATCCCCGTAAATTTCCGCCAATTCCTCCATCGAAATCTGCTCGATCGGATTCTGTGGACTCACATATACCGCCAGCGCATCGATCGCCACCTGAAACTCCTTCGGCTCCTTGCCCCCATTGTTCTCCTTGAACTTGGCCACCTCCTTTTCCTCCATCTTTCGGCTCGAGTTGGCCATATCCAGCTTCCCCCCGATCAATCCCGCAATCCCCACCCCCGACCCGCCCCCCGACACCTGAATGTGTATGTCCAGATGCGCCTTCGTGTACGCCTCCGCCCACGCCTGCGACAAATTCACCATCGTGTCCGACCCATCCACCACGATCGTCTTCCCCCCACTTCCACCGCCGCCCGCCGTCCCATCCTTCTTCTCACAACCCAGCGCAAAAACAAACCCAATCAAAACGATCCCCGCCCACACCACCCAAGTGACCTGCCTCATCTTCGGCTCCTTATTAAACTGCTCGGAGCCTATTCCCCTCGTGTTAAAAGCGCATGAACATTTCGCTACCCCACCATTAATTCTGCCCTCTTCTCCCCTCGCCCCGGTACTCTGGGCAGAGGGCCAGGGTGAGGGGCCTCTTCTTCTGAATTCTGACTTCTGAATTCTGACTTCTCTCCTCTCCGCTCCATTCTTAGCGCTGTTTTAACAATCCATTAGCGCTCCATTAACACATCTCCGCAATACTCTCCCCATGTTCAACCTCCTCCCCAAAGACACCGTCTTCTACGACCTCTTTGAGAACATCGCCGACCGTGTCGTCGCCTCCGCCGTCCATCTCCACAAGCTCACCGCCGAATTCCCCCGCATTGATGCCGCCATCCAGATGATCCGCAACGAAGAACACGAGGCCGACAACCTCTGCCACGCCGCCCTCGACCGCCTCGACCGCACCTTCATCACCCCCTTCGACCGCGAGGACATTCACACCCTGGTAGGGGGGCTGGATGACATCGTCGATGCCATCGATGCCCTCGTGAAACGACTCCCCCTCTTCCACGTCAAAGGCATCCCCGCCGGTTTCGTCAGACAAACCGAAGTCCTCCTCGCCGCCTCC
Source organism: Tepidisphaeraceae bacterium (assembly GCA_036001665.1). GTDB lineage: Bacteria > Planctomycetota > Phycisphaerae > Tepidisphaerales > Tepidisphaeraceae > JBGPEF01. The sequence continues at coordinate 4,678 of DASYUA010000275.1, read as the reverse complement.
CGCGCTGTCGATGAAGCCGTCAATCGCCTCCGCAAATCCCGCAAGCTCTCCGATCTCAGCGACAAGCTCATCGAAATCCACCACCAGGAAAGCATCGGCGACGACAATCACCACGCCGCCATGTCCCACCTCTTCAGCGGTGACACCGACACCCTGGAAGTCATCAAGTGGAAGGAACTCTACGACTACATCGAGGAAGCCATTGACGGCTGCGAAGACGTCGGCAACACCCTCGAACGAATCGTCCTCAAAAACGGCTAACCCCCCCAACCAACAACCAACAACGGACAACTGACAACGGACAACCAACAACCGACATGCTAATCCACACCCTACTCGCCCAAGCCACCACCCTCCCCACCCGCACCCTCTACCTCGTCTTCTTCATCATCCTCATGGCCCTCGTCTTCGACTTCCTCAACGGCTTCCACGACGCCGCCAACTCCATCGCCACCGTCGTCTCCACCCGCGTCCTCAGCCCCGCCCAGGCCGTCCTCTGGGCCGCCTTCTTCAACTTCGTCGCCGCCTTCGTCTTCGGCACCAAAGTCTCCGAAACCATCTCCAAAGACCTCGTCCACCCCCGCATCGTCGACATCTACGTCGTCATGGGCGGCCTCTCCGGCGCTATCACCTGGAACATCATCACCTGGCTCCTCGGCCTCCCCACCTCCTCCTCCCACGCCCTCGTCTCCGGCATCGCCGGCGCTGCCATCGCCAAATCCGGCTTCGGCGTCCTCATCATCCCCGGCAAATGGCAGGGCATCATCCTCTTCATCTTCCTCGGCCCCATCATCGGCTTCCTCGCCGGCGGATTGCTCATGATCATCACCGCCTGGCTCTTCCGCCGCGCCCATCCCGGCCGCGTCGACGGCTGGTTCCGCCGCCTCCAACTCCTCTCCGCCGCCGTCTTCTCCCTCAGCCACGGCGGCAACGATGCCCAGAAAACCATGGGCATCATCGTCCTCCTCCTCACCGCCGCCGGCCACAAGGCCTGGACCCTTCCCGCCGACCACAGTTGGTTTGACTATTTAAATATCTTCCACCACCCCCACACCGTCGCCCCCTGGGTCATCCTCATCTGCCATCTCGCCATCGGCCTGGGCACCATGTTCGGCGGCTGGCGCATCGTCAAAACCCTCGGCTCCAGCATCACCCGCCTCCAGCCCGTCGGCGGCTTCTGCGCTGAAACCGCCGCCGCCGCCACCATCATCGCCGCCACCAACTTCGGCATCCCCCTCTCCACCACCCACGCCATCACCGGCGCTGTCCTCGGCGTCGGCACCACCCACGGCGTCCGTTCCGTCCGCTGGATCTGGGGCGAACGCATCGTCATCGCCTGGGTCCTTACCATCCCCTGCTCCGCCTTCATGGCCGCCCTCTCCTATCTCCTCATCCGCTGGGTCATTCAACCGATCTTTCACTAGCACTGTCATATAATGTGACCATGTCCAGTTACACCATCGGTCAGCTTGCCAGCGCTGTTGGAGTGCCAACCTCCACTCTCCGCTACTACGAGCGCAGCGGACTTCTCAAGCCGGACTTCCGCACCGAAGGAAACTATCGCGCCTATTCCCCCGAAGCGCTGGAGCGGCTGCGATTCATCCGTGCTGCCCAGGCGACAGGTTTCAGCCTCCAGGATGTCCAGGAGATGTTGCAACTCACTTATTCCACTGAGCCGCCGTGCCGGGAAATTGTCACCCTCCTGCAAAATCGCCTTGCCGACATTCGTGCTCGGGTGAAGGAACTGCGCCGAATGGAAAATGCCCTCTCCAAAGCACTTACAACCTGCTGCCGTGGCGGCCGCGATTGGTGCCAGGAGATCGAACGCCTCAAGCGCAAGCCACATTCCACTAAGCCGGCAAAAAAAATCGCTGTTTCCCCTTGACCTTACACTCAGGTTCAACCTCTACACTGTTGATGAAGCTGATGGATTCCCCGGTGCGGCGACGGTCGCCGCGCTGGGCATCCGCAACTCCAACAACGAGGTGAGCCATGCTGAGCATCATCAACGCCACTGCGGGCGGCTGCTGCGACGGGTCCGATTGTCCCCCGACCTGTCCCCCCACCTGCCCCCCCAACTGTCCCCCGTGCCCGTGCTGCCCCAGTTAACTCTGGGCCAATTGCCTGTGCCCCCTCCCTCTCCCGGTACTCCGGGATAGGGTCGGGGTGAGGATGATCCGCCCAGATACGACGAGGTGGATGAGGAGGAATCAATGAGCGTCCGCGTGGCAATCAACGGCTTTGGCCGCATGGGCCGGCTCGCTACCCGCGCCGCCTGGGATTGGCCGGATTTTGAAATTGTTCACATCAACGAAATAAAAGGTGGCCCCCAGGTGGCCGCCCATCTGCTCGAATATGACAGCATCCACGGCCGGTGGCGTCGCCAAATCACCTCAACCGACAAGTCACTGACCATCGATCAGCGACGGATGAGCTTTTCCGAGCATCCCTCCCCCGCGGAAGTTCCCTGGCGGGATTTGGGCGTGGACATTGTCCTCGAATGCTCCGGTAAATTCCGCACCCTCGAATCGCTCCAACCCTGCTTTGACAAGGGCGTGCGCAAAGTCATCGTCGCTGCCCCCATCAAATCCGGCGCATTGAACATCGTCATGGGGTGCAATGACGGGCTCTACGATCCCCAGCGCCATCATCTCCTCACCGCCGCCTCCTGCACCACCAACTGTCTCGCCCCCGTCGTGAAGGTCATTCACGAAGGCATCGGCATCCGGCACGGAGTCATTACCACCTTGCACGATGTCACCAACACCCAGGTCGTCGTTGATGCCCCCCACAAGGATCTGCGCCGCGCCCGCTCCGCCCTCAATTCTCTTGTCCCCACAACCACCGGATCGGCCGCGGCCATCGGCCTGATCTATCCCGAGCTGAATGGCAAGCTCAATGGCGTCGCCGTGCGGGTTCCTCTCCTCAATGCCTCGCTCACCGATTGCGTCTTCGAGGTGCGGCGAAAGACCTCCGTGGAAGAAATAAACGGCCTGCTCAAACGGGCCTCGCAAGCCCACCTCAGGGGAATCCTCGGCTACGAAGAGCGCGAGCTTGTCTCCATCGACTTCAAGGATGACCCGCGCTCGGCCATTGTCGATGCCCCCTCGACCATGCTGGTGGATGAAAGCCTTGTCAAGATATTGGCCTGGTACGACAACGAATGGGGCTACGTGAATCGCATGATGGAGCTGACCCAGCGCGTGGCGAACTCCCTGCCAAAGCGAGCCTGACCCATGACCACCGTCGCCGCAAGTCCGCCGACCAAAGCGCCTGCGGACCTGCGCAACTACGCGCTGGTCACCGCCGCCTATTGGGCCGACACGCTCACCGACGGCGCGCTTCGCATGCTCGTGCTCCTCTACTTCAATCAGCGCGGGTACACGCCAATTCAGGTGGCAATGCTCTTTCTCTTCTATGAGGTATTCGGCATCATCACCAACCTCATCGGCGGCTGGCTTGCCGCGCGGCTGGGGCTCAAGACCACTTTGTTCGCCGGATTGGGGACGCAGATCGTCGCTTTGTCCATGCTCGTATTGAACCCGGCATGGCTCACGGTGCCTTATGTCATGGTGGCACAGGCGCTCTCCGGGATTGCCAAAGACCTTACCAAAATGAGTTCCAAGAGCGCGGTGAAGCTGCTCGTGGCCGATGATTCCCATTCAACTCTGTTCAAGTGGGTGGCGATTCTGACCGGCTCCAAGAATGCCCTCAAGGGCGTCGGGTTCTTCGTCGGTGGCCTGCTGTTATATCTCATCGGCTTCCGCGGCAGCGTGCTCGTGCTGGCCGCGCTCGTTCTCACAGCCCTTCTGTCTACGGCGCTGCTCATGCGGGGCGATCTCGGAACCGCCAACAAAAAGGCCAGGTTCCGGCAGATGTTCTCCAACAATCGCGCCGTGAATGTCCTCGCCGCCTCTCGTGTGTTTCTCTTCGCATCTCGCGACGTCTGGTTTGTGGTGGGTGTGCCGGTGTTCCTCTACAGCGTCTTGCGCTGGAACTTCTGGCAGGTCGGCGCATTCATGGCGGCCTGGGTGATCGGCTACGGAATGGTGCAGGCCAGTGCCCCGAATCTGCTGCGCCGATTCTATCGCGATCCCGCCAGCACTCCCGGCGGCCGCACCGCCACCTGGCTGGCGTTCCTCCTGGCCGCGTTCCCCGCCGCCATCATCGCTGGATTGGCCGCCGGCCTTCATCCGCCTCTGGTCGTGGTGATTGGATTGATCGCCTTCGGCGTCATCTTCGCTCTGAATTCCGCGGTGCATTCCTACCTGATCCTCGCCTACACCGACAACGACAAGGTCGCCATGAACGTCGGCTTCTACTACATGGCCAACGCCTGCGGCCGACTCGCCGGCACCGTGCTTTCGGGTCTGCTCTATCAGCGCTACGGGCTCCCCGGCTGTCTGTGGATATCGCTCCTCCTCGCCGTTGCCACCGCAATCATTTCTTTCATGCTGCCGGCGACCAGCTCCAGCCATGTCTCTCTGGCCAGCGCCGGGGGTGATGAATGATCTTTTCAGTCTTGAAGTCTTGACCCCTAATAAAACCCAAATTTCTCTATTGACATCCCCCCAATCCCATCTATATTAATCCTGCCCAGCGCTCCGGGGGGTCCCGTCAGCGTGTTGGGCATCCAAGGGTGGGAAACCTCCTCCTCGTAGGGTGGGGCTCGCCCCAC
>DASYUA010000274.1:0-4641 GCA_036001665.1 Tepidisphaeraceae bacterium | reverse complement strand
CACTGGGCTTGCCCAGATCGATCTGCACCCATTGAAGTCCCGGCGCTAACTCCACCCAGCTCCCATCCGATCCTTCCTTATCCCCATCCGTGACCTGATCGAGTTTTCCGATAATCGGGTCCTTGTCCGATGCGGTCACCGGCTTATTGAGCGCCAGGTTCTTCACCCCCGCAGGCGCCATCCACGGCGCTCGCGGCTTCCCCGTCGGCTTTTCGGCCGTCGTCCCCGGCGGAATGTTCTTGGGTGTCCCCGTGTAGGCCGGCTTGGGGAGCTTTATCTCCACCACGTTTCCGCTATTACTCTCGCCCGCTTTTTTCTCGTCTCCATTGCAAACGACGGCAAAAACAATGGTCGCCGCCACCATCCTCGCAATAATTTTCATTGTTTTCTTCTCCTCTGGATCAACTTCTACCAGCATCGTAGGGGCGGCTTTAGCCGCCGCTCCCTCAACTCGCCACTTCAAACGGGCCCCTGATCCTGATCATCTACCAGCCCCTCCAGCATACCGTTGCCTCACCAATTCGACCATCCTCTCCGCAAGCCTCCCCCGCGCCACCCACTCCTCTCCCTTCTCACCAATCAGGTACGCCCCGGCGTTTTCCCCCTCCACCATCTCCAACGTATTCGCCACCAGATAATCAGCCCCGCTCGCCTCCCTGCTTCGCCTTCCCACCGCAATCAGCTCCTCCTTCGACAACCCCACCTCCAATTTAAACTTCACCAACAGCCCTCCATACCTCCACTCCCCCCGAAACAGATCCACGATTTTCTCCGTCTGCTTCCCTACCACTGCGATCTCCTTATACGCGCTGCTCACCTTCTCTCCCGACACCCTTCTCACCTTCCACGTTTGCTCCCCTGCATTTTCTGCACCCACGCGCTCCACGATCTCCCACACCCCACTCGGCCGATAATCCGCCACCGCCGCTGTCATAAATACCGCATCATACTTCACCTCCGACATCAGCCCCGCCAACTCCCCTTTGAGCATCGCGTGAGTCGAGAACCCAATCGCCTCAATTGACCCACCCTCCCGCTCCAACTCATCCAGATGCCGCTGATTGCTGGTCAGCAAATCCACCCCGCCAAGGGTCGTCAGCGCCCGCGCGATCCCCAGGCCCGTGTTTCCAGTAAAAACATTCCCCCAGTCCCTGACCCGGTCGATCTTCTCTCTGGTATTTCCCGCCGTCACCAGGCATCGCATAGCGCTCGATCCTATCGCCGGGCGCGTAGACCTTCTAGCGCACTACATTTTCCATCAAGTGGCCCTCAAGCAATACCGAAAATGACTGAGAATCCAGTCTCTTCGCCGATTCAACACGCCAAGGAGCCGTTGTTGAGCACCAAAATCCTCCTGGTGGATGATGATGTCGAAACCGCGCTCCTGCTGCGCACCCGCCTCGTCAAGGCCGGCTGCGATGTCTCCCTTGCCTCCTCCGGCCCGCAGGCCCTCGCCGCCGTCGAGCGCGACCGCCCCACCATCCTCATCGCCAACCAGGACCTGCACATCATGTCCGGCGTCGATCTGTGCCGCCGCATCAAGGCCCAGAAGGACCGTCCCTTCATCTACGTCATCATCCTCACCAGCGACGAAGACAAATCCATCACCACCAGGGCCCTCGAAGCCGGCGCTGATGACTTCATCGCCCGCAACTGCTCCCAGCCCGAATTCCTCGCCCGCCTCCGCGCTGGCGAACGCATCACGCGCCTTGAAACCAGCCTCTCGGAACGCTTCCGCCTCGAATCCGAGCGCAACCACTTCAAGGAATCCGTCGCCGCCATGGAACAGGTCCTCGCTGTCGTCGCCCACGAGCTGCGAACTCCGCTGGCCGGCCTCCGCACCATGTCCGAATTCCTCCTCATGCCCGAGGCCAAGGAGCTCGCCGAGTGGGACACCTTTCTCATGTCCATGAACACCGAAGTCACCCGCATGGCCGACATGGTGAACACGCTCCTCGAAGCGGCACGCCTCAACAGCGGTGTCGCCACCTGGCACTGGGGCCGCGTCAATTTCGCCGCCGTCTGTTCCGACGCCCTCGACGTCGTCCGCCCCCTCGTCAATCAAGCCAAACTCACCCTCTCCTGCTCCTGCGACCCCGAAAATCTCCAAGGCGCTGGCGACCCCGATGCCATCCGCCGGCTGGTCATCAATCTCGTCAGCAACGCCGCCAAAAACACGCCCTCAGGCTCCATCTCCGTCACCTGCCGCAAGCCCAATGACCCACAGCCCGGCCAATGGATCGAGCTGCGCATCACCGACACTGGCAAAGGCATCAGCCCCACCCTCGCCTCACGCCTCGGCGAGCCCTTCGCTCTCAACTCCGGCTCCGTCGGCGCCTATCACATCCAGGGTGCTGGCCTGGGACTTGCCATCTGCAAAGGCATCGCCGCCGCACACGGCGGCCAAATTCTCATCGAATCCGCCCCCGGCAAGGGTACCACCGTCATCGTCCGCCTCCGCTGCGACCTGCCCACCGCCCAATCCACCGGCCAGCAGGACCAGATCATCCGGAGGATCAGCGCATGAGCACCATCCTCATCGTCGATGATTCGGCCATCTGCCGCGAGCCCATCGCCGCCGCGCTCCGCCTCAAAGGCTACAAGACCGTCTGCGCCGCCGATGGCCTCGAAGCCCTCGCCGCACTGGAAAAAGAAAAACCCGCCCTCGCTCTCCTGGACATCAGCATGCCCCGCATGGATGGCATCACCCTCCTCGCCGCCATGCGCAAACATCCCGATTACAAGTCCATCCCGGTGATCCTCCTCACCGCCGTCCAGGACCGTGACACTATTCTCCGCGCCCGCCATCTGGGCGTTCGCGATTACCTCCTCAAATCCCACTTCTCCCTTGACGACATGATCACCCGAGTCAAAAAGCACCTCGCCGACGCCGATCCCGCGAACACGGCCCCACCCACTGCCAAATCCGCCGCCTCGAGCACCACCCCTTCACCCGCCGCTTCGGCCAAATCCACCCCAGCACTCACCGCTTCACCAAAGATTCCCACCGACACCTCCGCCATCCGCCCCCTGCTCACCCGCGAGCAAACCACCGCCCGCGTCGAGGAATGCACCACCACCCGCACCCTCGCCGGCGTCGTCGCCGAGATCATCGCCGCCACCAACTCTCCTCGCGGCGCAATCTCCGATGTCGCCGCATTGCTCAAAAAAGACCCCTTCCTCTCCGCTCGTGTCATTCATGTCGCCAACTCCGCCGCTTTCACCAGCCAAAAAGCCCACATCACCACCGTCGAGGACGCCGTCCGCAACATCGGCGTCGGCGCGGTCCGCGGAATCGTCAGCTCCGTCGGCATCTTCGAAACCTTCCCTCCCGACGCCAAGGATGGGTTCAACATCATGCGTTGCTGGCAGCACAGCTTCGCCGTCGCCGCCATCATGGAAAAACTCGTCGGGGATGACGGCCCAATCCCTCGCCCGTCCGCTCAACTCATCGGCCTCTGCCACGACCTGGGGGAAATCGTCCTTCGCCAGGTCTTCAGCGACGAGTTCTCGGCCTCGCTGGAAATGGCGGCCAAATCCGGCAAATCGGCCCACGCCGTCCAGGCCACCGTCTTCGGCATCCCCCACGCCGAACTCACCACGCTCGTCCTCACCAAACTCGGCCTCCCTCACCTCATCACCGCCCCCATCCGAGAGCACCACGATCTCTTCACTCGTCCCAATGTCACCCCTCGCGAGCCCGCCACCCGCATCCTCCGCATCGCCGACCATCTCGCCCACGGCATGATGCTCGCCTCCTCCCCCGAATCACCCATCAGCATCTTCACCGAAACCGAGCGCAAAAACGCCCTCGGCGCCCACGAGATCGCCATCAACGATGAGGAACTCCGCACCGAAGCCATGCTCACCACCAGCCTCCTCGCCCGGCTCAACAGTGAGGAAACCACGCGCCTCGCCCACCCTCCCTTCCCCCGGAACCCCGCGCGCACCTGCTATGTCCGCCACCCCGCCCTCTCCGCCATCGACCCCATCGCCAGCGCCCTCAAACTGCTCGCTCACACCAACATTAACGATCACCTCCCCAAAAACGCCGCCGAACTCGCCGACGCCGCCGTTCTGATCATCACCACCCCCACCTCCACCGCCAAAGGCCTCGCCCTTGGCGAAGTGGAAATGGCCCGCAAAGCATGCGGCAAGCCCACGCTTCCCGTCCTCTACATCACCAACACAATCGACGAATCCTCCCGCCTCCAGCTCGCCAATCTCACCGTCATGTCCCATCCGCTCCCCCTCAGCCGTCTCGCTCACTTCCTCGAAGCCCTCACCACTGCCGAAGCCCAGGCGGCCTGATCTCAACTGATCGGGCGCCTGGCCACACGTGCTCGCGTGCCAAGCTTCCCATGCAACTCCTGAACTTCATCCACTCAAATTCGATCCTCATCCTGTTACAATCTCCCCCGATGCTTCGCCGCATCCGCTCCTTTTTCACCGCTATCTCCGCCATTCTCCTTCTGCTTACCTCCTTCCTCTGGCTCCATGGCCTCCATCGCTATGACCTCTGGTCCTGCCTCACCGCTGACGTTGATGAAAACCCCTTCTCCAGCGCCCTGCTGGGCGTTGGCCAAAATCACATCGGCTTGAACCTCTGGATCTACAACGACACGCCCCCAGACACCGTGT
>DASYUA010000273.1:0-11248 GCA_036001665.1 Tepidisphaeraceae bacterium | reverse complement strand
CCCCATGCGTGCTCTCCTCATTGCCTCCGCCCTCTTCATGGGCCTACACTTCTCCGTGCTCAGCGCGCCCTATTTGCTTCTGGTCGGAATGCTCCTGGGGTGGGCCAAACTCAAAACCGGCAGCCTCTATCCCTCCATACTGATCCATTTTTTGCATAACTTTATAGTCATCTCCTTCTTCCGCCTCTGACCAGGCGCTTTCATAATGAACCTATGCCGTATTTAGTTTTTGGTCTCATCATGGGCGGTGCCGTCGCCGCCATCGCCCACGGCAAAGGCCGCTCACCCGTCGGCTGGTTCTTCGTCGGCTTCTTTTTCGGAATCATCGGCCTGGTCGTCATCCTGGTCAGCTCCAATCTCAACCAGGAAAAATACGCCCGCGCCCGACAGGATGAAGAAAACCGCCGCCTCCGCGAGCAACTCCGCCAGGAACGCATCAAGCACGAGACACTTCGCGAATACACCATGCGACGGCTGGATGCGCACGATGAGGTGCTCGGCATCGATACGAAATCGCTTCAAGCCCTCGAATCACAACCCACCGCCTACCTTCCGGCCGCCGAACCCTCACCCGAACCTGGCCCCCAACCCGCGCCGCCCCCGCCCAAATCCAATGCCTGGTATTTCGAACAGGATGGTGAAACCCGCGGCCCCGTCTCGCCCGAAATGATCCACCTGATGCTCGGCAACGGCCAGATCTCCGGCACCACGCTCCTCTGGTCCGATCACCTCCCCGATTGGCGCCCGGCCGCGCTGATTCCCGACTTCCATCCCACATCGTGACCTGAACCCCGAACCCTGAACCCTCAACCCCGTGGCAAAAATCGAAGGCACCCTCATCCTCGACGGCCTCATTGAAGGCCGGCTCCCCGCCCTCCCGGCCGCCGAAGACAAACTCCGCGCCTGGGTCAATTTCGCGCGCCAGGCCGGGCTGGAATTCAATCTTCAAGTCGATGGCGGATCGTTCTCTTTACTTGCCAACAACTCCCCGCTCTCCGCCAAAAAGTTTGCCCCCGATGCCGGCGAAGTGATTTCCTCGGCCGTCGCCGAAATGCTCAAAACCATCCCCCCCGCCGACCGCGGCAAGCTCTCTTCCACCCTCCGCAGCATCGAATATCGCCCCCGGCAGGAAATCCAAACCCTCTACGCCATCACCCCCGACGGCGCCGTCGATTCCCGCCAGCGCACCGTCGAAGCGCACACGCAACCCCCTCTCCCGCCCCTCACCACCCGCGAGCGCATTCGCATGGGACTTTATGGCCTGGTAGCCGCCATCGCAGTCATCGCCCTCTCGGCCGTCTTCGTCGATTACCGCAAGTTGTGGCACGAGATTCGTGAAGAAGTCACCACCCCCAGCGCCGATCAATTCCAAATCGACAATTCCACCTTCGCCGACTATTTCACCATCGAGAAAAAAGAAATCTCCTCCGACGCCAAATCGCTCCGCCTGCTCCTCAAAAGAACCCCTCTTTTCCCCCGCAACCCCACGGAATTCACCTCCGCCTCCACCCACCCAACCACCCAACCCTTCGAACACCGCCTCACCCTCGACTCCCTCGCCCGCGGCTACGTCCGATGCGAATACTACGACGAAAAAGGCAATTTCCAGTCCTTCACCTTCGCTCGCATCCAACCCCTGCGCCAATCGGAGACGATGGAATTGAACCTCCCCCTATCCCCCAACTCCCGCCCCAAACAAATCGTCATTACAAATTAACTCGCTTCTGATCTGCGCAAATCTGCGTCCATCTGCGCCATCTGCGGCCACTCTTCTTCTGAATTCTGAATTCTCTCTCCTCACACCGTCACCACCACCGTCTTCCCCGCCTTGTTCTTATACGTCAGCGTCTTCGGCCACCACGCTCCGCCCTTCTGCTGCCCATCAATCGTCCCCTCATACTGCCCCGCAAACGCATCCTTCTTGAACGGCTGGCTGACGTCCGGCGCCAGCCTGTCCAAATCGAACCACTTGCTGATCGCATCCGGTTTCTTCCGCACGCTCGAGAGGATCATCGATGCAAACAGATCCACCACGTTGCTGTGCGTAATTGGCGAGTTCTTCGGCCCCACGTTCATCGTGAACGTCTCATCCGCCGTCGCCGCCGCCTGAGGCGTGCCATAATCGCTGCCGATAAATGCCAGCGAGAACCGCGATCGCGCTGCAAAATTCGCTCCCGAGAAAAACGTCCCCGGAATGTCCGTCGCCGGGTCCAGAGCTACAAATCGATTCACCCCGCCGCTGATCTTCTGTGCCAGTTGATCTCCGACCAATCCACCCAGGCTGTGCCCCATGATGTTGATCTTCGACGAGGGAATCCCCCAGATCCTCAGCTTGTCGGCCGCAAACTGCGCCGCCACCGGCGCCCACATCGCCGCGTCAAACACGTTCGACGTCGTGGACGCATCGCTCCAGTCCAGCAACAACACCTGGTCTGTCTTCGAATTCTTATCCACCGCCCCGGCCAGCCGCGACAACGCCACCGGCCGCCCCGGCGCTCCCCAGCCGTGGATCAGCACCCACGTTTCCTTCTTCTTTGAAATTGGCTGCGACGAATCATTCGAGAACACCAGCGAAACATCCCGCTGCTCGCTTCCCCTGCTGATTGTCCCCCAATTCAAATCCGCCTGGAGCTGCATGCGATATGCACTGCTCTTGAATCCACCGCCGGCATAAACACGAATGAAATAGGTCCCGTTATTGATAAACCGGCTGATCCGCTCCGCTCTCTTTCCGGCATTGTCGCTGGTGGACAGCAACGCACCGCCGCTTCCCAAAAGCTGCACATCCACATTGCTCGTCAGCCCGCTGAGAGTCAGATTGAAATTCCCCTTGTTCGCCACCTGAAATTTAAAAAAATCCGCCCGATCGGCCTTGGCCAGGGAATCGGTATAACGCTTGATCCCGCCCAGGCTCCCCAGGTCCGCCGCCGTGGCCGTAGTTCCCCCCGGATCGGAGCTAAAGGTCGCCCACGCCGACATCAACGTTCTGGGTTCCAATTGTTCAATCATTGCCGCACCCTCTGCATATTTTCCGACCAGTCGAGCTCAACCGTGTCTCCCAGGCTCGTCCTTTCTTTTTACTATCTTTCGGCCGTTGCTGACTACTGACCAAAATTAAGTTACATTACTCGGTCCGGCGCAGCGGCCGGCCTCTACTGGATTTTCGTGGTGTGGGCGCCGCCTACCATTGGTTCGAATTCCGTAGGGTGGGGCGCGCCGCTCACCGTTTTGTCTGGTGGAGTGGGCATTGCCCACCAGTTTTGCTCGAAGTCTCCGTCGCGGGAGTTGTGAGATATGTCCGTCCTCGACCGATTCGCACGCCCAATCCTCGATCACGAAAAACAGCGCGGCGAACGCTTCGTGCAAAACGGCAACGTGGATATCCATCTTCCCGCCGACGGAACCCTTCGTGGAATGGTTTTCGACGACCGCCAACGCTTCGATACCGTCATTCCCTGGTCGCCCGGCGCAGTCAATGGTTACTTCTGCCGGTGCGACACCTTCAAGCGCGGTGAAATCTGCGCCCATCTCGTGGGAACAGCGCTGCGAGCGCAGAAAGAGGGCCTCGTTCCTCCCGAACCACACCAGCCCCGCGAAACCACCCCGCGCCGCCGCGGCCGCGACCCCATGTGGCTCTCCTCCACCGGCCAGCTTCGCCGCGCTACCGATATCGATGAGCCCCGCCCGGCCATCAGGCATCAACCCTCTCTTCCATCCTGGAAAAAACAAATATCCCGGCTCAAGGAAACCGCTCCCCTTCCCCCCGCGCAGGATATCTGGCCCGCCGGCCGCGTCATCCTCTATGTCGTCGATGTCCCCGCCTCGCTTGATGCTCGATCCCTGGTCATCCGCCTCGCCGCACGCGATCGCAAGACCAACGGCCAGTGGTCCAAACCAAAAACCCGCGGCCTGTCATTCCCGGATCTCCCCCATCTTCCCGATTCTCAGGACCAGCAAATCCTCGCCCTCCTCAAAGGCGGCGCCCCGCGCCATGAATTTCAATTCTCCTACGATCCCACCTATCGCGTCCCCGAGCCGCTTCAGCGCATGCTCCTCCCCATGATCTGCCGCACCGGCCGCGCCCTCCTCTCCCCCGAGCCCGACACCGATGAGCTTCGCGACCTTGCCCTTGATGATGGCGGGCCCTGGGAGTTTCGCGTCGAAGCCCGCCGCGATGAAACCGCCCAGTACTACACCTTCACCGGCCTGCTGCGCCGCGGCGAGGAGCAAGTACCCGTCTCCCGCCCTCTGCTCACCACCGCCGGCGGGCTGGTCATTTTTGACGGCACGCTGGCGCTGCTCGATCACCACGACGCCCACCATTGGCTGATGCTTCTCCGCCATCAGAAAACCATCGTGGTTCCTTTCGCCCAATCCGATGAATTGCTCAACGAAATGCTCGGCCTCTCCCATCTCCCGCCCCTCGATCTGCCCCCCGAGCTTCAAGTCGAGACCATCAAGCCCCCGCCCAAACCGCGCCTGCGCATCCGCACCCCCGGCCGCGATGAATTCCGCCCCGAGCGCCTCCGCGCTGAGCTGACCTTCGACTACGACGGCAAAATCGTCCGCCACGAAGCCGATCCGTCCAAAACCGTTTTCCAGCCGCAGCGCCGCCGCCTCATCATCCGCGAACCGGCCGCCGAGCGCACCTTCGCCCAGCGCCTCCACGAAATCGGCCTGCGCGAGGCCCACGACTTCTCCCGCGGCGGACCCGAATACTGGTTCAACCGCAAACACCTCCCCCGCATCATCCGCGTCCTCGCCACCGAGCGCTGGCACATCGAAGCCGAGGGCAAACTCTATCGCCAGTCCGCCTCCATGAAGCTGCGCGTCAGCTCCGGCATCGACTGGTTCGAGCTCCGCGGCAACGTCGATTTCGACGGCCAGTCGGCCAGTTTTACCGACGTCCTCTCCGCCCTCCGCAAGGGCCAAACCACCATCACCCTCACCGACGGCACCGTCGGCCTCCTCCCCGAATCCTGGCTCCGCAAATACGGCCTGTTGGCCGCCGTCGGCTCCGAAGAAGAAGATTTTCTCAAATTCTCCACCACCCAGGCCGGCCTGCTCGACGCGCTGCTTGCCTCCCAGCCCGAAGCCACCTGGGATGAATCTTTCGAGCGCACCCGCGCTCAACTCCGCCATTTCGAAGGCGTCCAGGCCCTCGAAGCGCCAGAATCATTCGTCGGCGAGCTCCGCGCCTATCAAAAAGAAGGCCTCGGCTGGTTCCGTTTTCTCGAACGTTTCGGCTTCGGCGGCTGCCTCGCCGACGACATGGGCCTCGGCAAAACCGTCCAGGTCCTCGCCCTCCTCGCCTCCCGCAAGCTCTCCTCTCCTCCTACTTCCCTCGCCCCCGTACTCCCCTCTTCTCCCCTCGCCCCCGTACTCGGGGGAGAGGGCCAGGGTGATGGGGCCTCTTCAATCGCAAATCGCAAATCGCAAATCGCAAATCCCTCCCTCGTCGTCGTCCCCAAATCCCTCGTCTTCAACTGGCAGGAAGAATCCAAGCGCTTCACCCCCGCCCTCCGCATCCTCGACCACACCGGCATCGACCGCCTCAAAGCCACCGATCACCTCTCCGACTACGACCTGGTCATCACCACCTACGGCACCCTCCGCCGCGATGCCGCCTTCCTTAAGGATGTCGATTTCGACTACGTCATCCTCGACGAAGCGCAAGCGATAAAGAATCCCCAAAGCGAATCCGCCAAAGCCATCCGCCTCGTCAAAGGCCGCCACAAGCTCGCCCTTTCAGGAACGCCGGTTCAAAACCATCTCGGCGACCTCTGGTCCCTCTTCGATTTCCTCAACCCTGGCATGCTCGGCCACGCCAGCGTCTTCACCGGCCCCAACGGCTCCCTCCGCAACCCCGACGAGCCCATGCGCGTCATGCTCTCCCGTGCCCTCCGCCCCTTCATCCTCCGCCGCACCAAGGAGCAGGTCGCCGCCGATCTCCCGGCCAAATACGAGCAAACCCTCTACTGCGAGCTCGAACCTCCGCAGCGCAAACTCTACGACGACCTCCGCGCCCGCTATCGCCAGGAATTGCTCCAGCAAATCGACCGCCAGGGCCTCAACCGCTCCAAAATCCAGATCCTCGAAGCCCTCCTCCGCCTCCGCCAGGCCGCCCTGCACCCCGGCCTCATCGACACCTCCCGCCTCGCCGAGCCCTGCGCCAAACTGGACCTGCTGATCCCTCGCCTCGAAGAAATCATCGACGAAGGCCACAAAGCTCTCGTCTTCTCCCAATTCACCAGCATGCTCTCCATCGTCCGCACTGGCCTCGACGCCAAAGGCATCGTCTACGAATATCTGGATGGCAAAACCCGCGACCGCCAGCAGCGCATCGAGCGCTTCCAGTCCGACCCCGACTGCCCCCTCTTCCTCATCTCCCTCAAAGCCGGCGGCCTCGGCCTCAATCTCACCGCCGCCGACTACGTCTATTTGCTGGACCCCTGGTGGAACCCCGCCATCGAAACCCAGGCCATCGACCGCGCCCATCGCATCGGCCAGGACAAACCCGTCCACGCCTGCCGACTCATCGCCAAAGACACCGTCGAAGAAAAAGTCCTAAGTCTCCAACAATCCAAACGCTCCCTCGCCGACGCCATCATCACCGCCGACAACTCCCTCCTAAAGTCCATCGCCCGCGAAGACCTCGAATTGCTCCTCTCGTAGGCTGGCCACCGCCCACCGCAATTTTCCCTCTCCCGGTACTCCGGGAGAGGGTCAGGGTGAGGGTCCTTTCGGTAGGTCGGGCACTCCTGCCCGACGTGCGAATGTACTCATTCGCACGTCAATTCCCCTCTCACCTCGGCGGCCCATGCGTCGTGCTCGGATCCAGTCCGTGCTCCACCGGCAACCTCACCGTAAATGTCGAACCCTCCCCCAGCTTGCTCTGCACGCTGATGCTCCCCTCGTGCTCCGTCACAATTTTTCTCGCCACCGCCAACCCCAATCCCGTCCCCCGGTTCCCCTTGGTTGAATGAAACAGCTCAAACATGTGCTTCATCATCGGCTCCGGAATCCCGCTCCCGTTGTCCACCACCTCCATCACCATCTGCTTGCTCTCGGCGTCATATCGGCACGACACGTTGATCAACCCACCCTGCGAGCTCACCGCATCCAGCGCATTGCTCAACAGATTCATCAGCACCTGGTGAATCCCATCCGGATCCACCGGCACCGGCGGCATGTCCCGGTCCACGTCCGCCACCACCATCGCCCCCTTCGTGTTCGCCGGCGTCGCGATCAGCTCCACGCACTCCTCAATGATCTTCCGTGGATTCACCAGTTCCAGCCGCGGCTCCCGCTCCTTGCTGTACGCCAGCAGATTCAACGTCAGGTTGTAAATCTTCTCCAGGTTCCTCTCCACCACCCCCCACCCTTTGCTCGACTGCTGCAAATTCCCCGACTTCAATCCCATCTCCACCACGTCCGCCCCCCCGCGCAGCGCCTGCAAAATGTTCTTGATCGAATGCGACAGCGCCGCCGTCGTCTCCCCTATCGCCGCCATCCGCTCCGCCTGAATCCCCTGCTGATACAGCTTCGCATTCTGAAGAGCCAAACCCGCCTGCAATCCAATCGTCGTCAATAATCTCAGCTGCTCCGGCGCATAAGTGTAATTCTTCACCGAGCTGTCGATATAAATCACCCCCACAATCTCATCCCCATCCTTCCCATCCAGCCGCCGCGCCTTGATCGGCACGCACAGCGCCGAGCGAATCCCCAGGCTGTGCACGCTCTTGCCCGCGCTAAACCGCCGGTCCGCCATCGCATTGCTCGACAGCACCCCCTGCCCGTTGTCGATCACGTAATTAATGATCGTCCGCGATGCGTGAATCTTCTCCCCCTGCGCTGATGCCACCGGCAGCTTCCCATCCGCATCCTGATCCTCCCTCGTCCGCACCACCTTCGGAATCAGCTCCTCCCTCTTCTCCCCCAGCAGCAGAATCATCCCCCGATCCGCCTTCACGTGCTCGAACACCAGATCCATCACCACTTCCAAAACCTGATCGACCTTGAAATTGCTCCCCAGCGCCGCCCCCAGTTGATGCAGCATCTTCAGGCTCGACATCGCCGCCGCGCTCGGCTCCGGGACCGCCAGCACCATCGAGTCATCGCTCGACGGAATCGTCGCCATGATCGCGCTGTCCATCCCCATCTCTTCCCCGGCCAGTTTCACGTTCCCCCCGCTCGTCCGCGTCACGCCCGGCTGCGCCCCAAACACCATCAGCGTCCGCCCCACGCGAATCTGGTCCCCCAGTTTCAGCCCGTGCGTCCCCGTCACCCGAATCCCGTTCACATACGACCCGTTCGAGCTCCCCAGGTCGTGCAACTCCCAATCCCCATTCTGCGGCACCAGCTCGCAATGCCGCCGGCTCACCGTGTTGTCGGTCAGCGGCAACTGCCGGCTCTCGCGCCCCACCAGCGCAGGTGCATCCGGCAGCTCGTATCGGCGGCCCTTGTCCGGCCCTTGTAAAACGAGCAATGTTAGCACAACCCCTAGTTTACGTTCCCCCAGCCCAAAAAACACCCAAACCCCTCTGACTTCTCCTCTCTTCTCTCCGATCCGCGTAAATCTGCGTCATCTGCGCCATCTGCGGCTACTCTTCTCCGATTCTGAATTCTGAATTCTGAATTCTTCCCCAAACTACTTTTTCTTCTTCTCCTTCTTCTCCTTGATCGCCGACATCTTCATGAACATCGGCCCCTTCTCCTCCTTCATCACCACGTTGTTGTACCGCAGCAGCGTCCCCTTCGCCTTCTCCATCGCCTCCAGCGCCACGTTATAGGCCACCGCCGCCTGGATCTCCTGCCGCTCCGCATCCGCCAGCGCTGCCTGACGCGACAATTTCAATTCCACAAAAGTCGGCGTCAGCGGCTCCCGCGCCTGCTCGCGCAGTTCGATGTATTTCAGCGCATCCTCCGCCGCGAATTTCGACCGCCGCGCCGCCACCAGCACCTGCCACGCCTGCCGCTGATTGTTCAACGCCACCACCACGTCCGCCGCCACCTGCTCGGCCGCCAGCCGCCACTGATCGATCGCCTGCTGCCGCTGAATCAACGTCCTCTGATAAATCGCCCGCGCCTGCCGGTTCCCAATCGGCGCCTCAAACTGAAATCCCAGCCCATAAGTAATGAAATCCGTGTTCGACTGGCTCTTCACCGCGTCATCGAAGTTGAACCCCAACCCCTCCAGCCCAATCTGCGCCGTGATGTTCAATTGCGGCAGCACATTGTTCTCCGCCGCCTTCACCACCGTCCCGGCCGAATCGATCCGCAACGACTGCTGCATCAACTCCAGCCGGTTTTGCAGCCCCGTCTCAATCTGGTCCGAAAGCTCATAGTTGATCGGGTCCTCCACCGGCGCATCCGTCGGCACGATCAAAATCTGGCTCGTCGGCGGCAGGTCCGGATCGTTCATCAGCACTTTCAACTGCGCTGTCAGCTCAGTAATCTGGTATCGCTGGCGAACCAGATCGACGTTCCTCTGCTCCAGCGTCGCCCGCGCCTGCGACACCTGCACGTCCGACACATCGATCCTCGCCCCCATCCGGTTCACCAGCAGATCCAGCATCGTTCCCGTATCGTCCATCAGCCGCTTTTGAATCTCCACCTCCCGCTGCGCCAACACCAGCTTCCAATACGTCTCCTCCACCTTCTGCAACTGGTCCTCCAGCGCCTTGCGGAAATCCAGCAGGCTGATCCGATAGTCATTCCGCGCAATCGTGATCCGCGCCAGATTCGCCGCCGCCCCAAAATCCCGCAACAACGGCTGCGTGATCGAGAGCGTCAGGTCGTTTTGATAAAACGAGGGCTGCGTCGTTGCTGGAGTGAACAGTTGCGGCGGCCTCACAAATGAGGCTGTCCTCTGCACCTCATACTTCAGCTCCATCTGCCCACCGGTCGTCAGATTCTGCTTGATCCCTCCCGACAAACTCTGCGTGAAAATCTTCAACGGATCCAACGCTCCACCCCCGATCCCCTGCGGATACGACCGCTGAATCTGCCCCTCCGCGAACAACGTCGGATCAAACCGCGACTCCGCCTCCAGAATCCTCGCCTCATCAATCCCCGCCTGGTACCCCGCCACCCGCACCTCCAGACTGTTCACCACCGCCCGGTGAATCGCCTCCTGAAGCGTCATCGACAATTCCTTCCCATACGTCTTCGGCGCCTGCAAATACGGCCGCGACGTCGGCTCCCGCTTCTCATTCATCGCCGGCTCCAGCGCATTGGGCATTACCGGCAACTCCTGCGGCCTCTCCTCCCGCGCATTCTCAATCTGAATCTGCTCGATCCGCCTCGGATCAAACGGCGGCGGCTGCGAAAAGCCACAACCACTCACCAGCCCCGCCCCAGCCAGCAACACCATCATCCAGATATTTTTTGGTTTCATAGTCCCTTTAGCTCTCAAACCAACCATCCATCCGTGCCCCGCACAATCTTCCCCCCTTTCGCCTCTACTCCAAAGCCTCTCGCCATGCCCACAAAACTCCCCACCACAAATTGGCCTTCGTGTCTTCGTGCCTTCGTGTTTAACTCTTCTGCTTCAAATCTTGGCCGGTATCATAGATACGCCCTCACCACTTGCCAAATCGCCCTCCCTCCAAAGCCAACCAGCGTCAATCCCCCTGCCACATTCGCCAGCGCCACCGCCTGCCTTTTGCTCTTCTTCCCCGCCGCGCTCATCAGCGCTGCAAAAAAGCACACCCACCCAAACGTCCCCGCCGCCACCCCCGCGCACAGCAACGGCATCTCCCCACTCTCCTTCACCCCCGTCATCTTCGGCGCAAAAAACCAGAACGCCAGCGTCATCGGATTCAACGCCGTCATCACCACCCCCGTCAAATAATTCCTGGTGGGGCGGACATTCCTGTCCGCCATCTTCGCCGCCCCACTCTCCCCCTCCCCCTCCGCCCACTGCTTCCGCGCACTCCGCAAACACTCCATCCCCAGCAAAATCAAAAACGCCCCTCCCGCCACCCCCATCCCCAGCATCACCCTCGGCCGATCCAGAAACAACCTCACACTAAAGCTCGCCAAAACCACATAAGTCACAT
The DNA here is from genome assembly GCA_036001665.1 of Tepidisphaeraceae bacterium. Classification (GTDB taxonomy): domain Bacteria; phylum Planctomycetota; class Phycisphaerae; order Tepidisphaerales; family Tepidisphaeraceae; genus JBGPEF01. The sequence goes on along the minus strand of DASYUA010000273.1, from coordinate 185 downwards.
CAACCGTCACCGCCCCCAGCCCCAGCAGGAATCCGGCCCAAAACCCCCCTCGAATCGCCCTCCGCGCAATCTCCACATTCACCGGCCCAATCGGCGCCGCCGCCCCCAGCCCCAGCGTTATTCCCTTCCACAATATTCCAAACCCCATTCCCCCAATCTCACTCTTCCCCACCCCTTGTCAATTC
>DASYUA010000272.1:0-47313 GCA_036001665.1 Tepidisphaeraceae bacterium | reverse complement strand
ATGCCGGGCCCGCCGTGGCATATCAATTTCGTCGAACAGATGTGTGTGTCATCTGTGGATTGTCCGGCTCGCCGCCAGATGACGAGGAGCTTAGGGATTATTTCAAGGAACTTCGCGCAAGGACCAAAGTCGTCCATTTCGGTGTCGGGAACGATGCAACGTGTCATTTGGCAAAGATTTTGAAGGCACTCGATCTTGATTATCACTATCGCGACGTGAAGGAGCTAGGCGAGCTGCCTTGGCTACTCAATCCGCCACGATATTCTCTAGGCGGGTGTGATGTTTGGCGGCTGAGTTGAAGGGTTTAGAGAAGAGGGCGGAAAAAGGGGCATGAAATGCGGGCATGAAACAGGGCATAAGGGGACGCAGCTAGTCCTTCTTCAAGCGTGATTTTCAAGTGTGCGGTGTGAAGGGCGCAGAAAAAGACTCGAAACACTTCGGTTTTCGTGTATGTAGAGGGTTATCACGACTCTCTGGTCATCACACGCAAGGAGGCGTTTCGAGTGAACAGCACTTCATCACATAAATTGGCCCGACGCAAGCGCCGCATCGCCAAAAGGCTCGACCACCGCCGCAAGTGGCGGGCCCGCAAGCATCCGATGTTCACGGCCCGCAATGTCCGTTACCAGGTGGCGGATCGCGACCGGGGTCTGGCCCATGGCGGGATCGGCGCGGTGCATCTGCTGGCCCGCAAGGTCGGGCGAAGAAAAGGGGGGCGAAGAAAAGGGGATAGGTCCAATTACCCGTGGCTAAAAAAACAAATTCTCCGTGCTCTCCGTGATCTCCGTGGTGAATCAGAATGCCCCCTCACCCTGCCCTCTCCCCTGAGTACAGGGGCGAGGGGGAGTAGCCCGTGCCTACCATTCTCCCTCACGCGGCATCTGCTTATGATGCCACACAACTTTGGGAGCCGAGAATGTCCTGGTTCATCGTCGATGTCGAAGCGGATGGCCCGATTCCGGGGAAGTATTCCATGGTCAGCTTTGGGGTGGTGCTGCTGGAGCCGACGCTCTCGCACACGTTTTATGGGCAGACTCGGCCGATCACGCAGAATTTTCTGCCCGAAGCCCTCGCCATTTCCGGCCACACCCGCGATCAGCATCTCTCGTTCAATGATCCAAAGCTGGTGATGGAGCAGTTTCGCGACTGGCTGACGCAAACCAGTTCCGGCCGGCCAATCTTCGTCTCGGACAACGTCGCCTTCGACTGGCAGTGGATCAACTATTACTTTCACCAGTACCTTGGCGAGAATCCGTTCGGCCATTCGGGGCGGCGAATCGGGGATTTGTATTGCGGGCTGGTGAAAGACTCCTTTGCCCGCTGGAAACATCTGCGAAAGACAACGCACACGCATCACCCGGTGGACGATGCGCGGGGGAATGCCGAGGCGCTGCTCGCCATGTCCGAAATGGGACTAAAAATCCCAACGAAATAAATCGTCTTCGCGATCTGCGTTCATCTGCGCAATCTGCGGCTGTTGCCGTCTTATCTGTGTGAATCTGTGCCCCATCTGTGGCTATAAAATCTTCACGCCGCGCGAGTCGGTTGCCGATGCGCCTCGATGTAGCTCACGACATCGCCGACGAGCTGGAAACGCTCCAGGTCTTCATCCGGAACCGACATCTCGAACTCATCCTCAACCGTCATGGCGAATTCGACCCGGCTGAGCGAGTCAAACTTCAGGTCGTTGATGAAGTGGCTCTGGGCCGTTACGTCCCTGGGCTCCATCCCGGCCTCTTCCGCGGCCAGCTCGATCACCTTCGCGAGGATTTCCGCTTCCATGGTTCTCTCCTTTGGCGCCCGCAGCTTCCGCCAGTGCCTGGCGGAGCCGGGCGCGGGTTATGTGGTTGGTTTTTAAAAACTCGTGGCCCAATCCGCGCCGGGCCAGGAGGATTCCCATCAAGAGATGATCGGTGCCGACGGCCAACTCATCGCCGGGAGCACCTTTGCGACGAGCCAGGCGCATGGCCAGGCGCATGGCGCGTTTGGCGTCGGCATTTCGTCCCAGGCGGCGTGGGACCGGACCTTCGGCCGGCCCGGCCTGCTCCTCAATGGCCTTGCGAAGCCGGCCGCGATCGATGGCCAGGGTGCGCAGCGCGCGAGCGGCGGCGCAATTCGCGTCGGCCATCAGTCCGAGCAGAAGATGTTCCTGGCCGAGGAAGGGCTGGGCGTAGCGGCGGGCTTCGGAGTGGGCGTGCTTGAGGGCCATGCGGGCGGCGGCGGTGAAATTGTCGATCGATTGAACGGTGCGTTCGGCGGTCTGGGCGGCTTCGCGGCGGGCCTGGGTCTGATTTTCGGCCTCTTTTTCGAGCCATTCGGCAAGGCGGGCTTCGGAAATGAGCCATTTCCGGCCCAGATGCACCGCCGGTATCACCCCATCCTGTAAGAACTTATAGACGGTGTTCTTATCCAGCCCCAAATGTTTGCCCACCCAGTCGGGATCGCGGTAGTCGAGGGTTTTGGTTGGGGCGGGCATTTGATCTGTTTAATTCTAAACTATTTTAATTTAGTTTCAACTGAAAATGCGATTTTTGGGACAAATCCATCGGCCGCGGCGGCGAAGAATTGGCGCAGGCCCCGCGCGCGGCGTGATTTAGCGTAAGGTCCGATAAGTCGGCGCGCGATTCTGAGTTGTCGTTGTTGTCTTTCGCACCCGCGGTTTGGGCGATATAAGCTATACTTCTGTGGAAGAGCATTGCCCCACATTGCCGATGGGGAAGATTCCCGGGCGAAACGCATGAGCGATATCACGTTTGAACAGATCGAGAAGCAGTACGCCACCAACCCCGCCCGGCAAGCCGTCTTCAAGGAGCTGCGCGAGGAGATCGACTACTGGAAACTAACCACCAGCGCCCTGAAGGCCTGGGTCTTTGGGCAGTATTTCGGAATCGCCGACGAGCCGGAACGGGTCCAGGTGCTGATCACGGCCGTCCTCAAGCCGCCGGACCCGGCACTGCCGCGGCCGGTGCGGCATGATAAGGTGCAGGTTTTCCGGCGCATGGGGCCGGCGCTCGTCACCAAGGACGAAATGATTCGCACGTTCAATCTCCATCCGCAGAATCAGGAAGAAGGGGTGACGCTGCGTCCCGATCAGGTCAAAGAGCTGACCATTCCGTAGGACAGGCACTCCCTTAACTCAGCGCGGTTCGGGGCCGGGGCCACGGCGCGGCGGGCCGGGACGCTGATCGCGCAGCTTGCCGACGAACGGTTCGCCCGTCAGCGATTTCCACGTCATAGTTTGATCGGCCGACAATTCAGTGAGAATGTTGGCGACCCAGTCTTTCTGGACGCGCTCGGAGCCGGGTGGGCCGCCGAAGGAGCCGCGCTGGAAGCGGGCATCGCGATACTCGCTTTGGACAAGCCGAATGTGGTCTTTCTGAGCGGGGGTGAGCGCCAGGGCTTCAACCACATCCGGATCGCTGAAGGCGAGCGGACCGCGAATCTGGCGGTAGACCTGTTGAAGGCGGGTGAGCTGCGCCGGCGTGAGCGCGGCAGCCATTCCATGCTCAATTTCGCCGGCCAATTTGGAGAAGCGTTCGCGCTTTTGTTCGGTGGTCATCTGGCGAAGCTCCTGGAAGTCACCACCAGGGCCGCCGGGCCTTCCGAATGGCTCGCCCATCTCGCGAACTTTACTCGCCTGTTCCGTCGAGAGTTTCAAATCCTCGCGCACCGATTCCTCAGACAGAAGCCGGAGTTGAAATTGCACGCGGAAAAATGCATCGAATGCGGAAAGCTCGGCCAGGATCGTTGAAACGCGTGATCGCGCTGCATCGAGCTCGGCGCCGATGGTGGGATCATCCTTGCGCTCTTCCAGGAACGCCTGGTAATAGGCAAGGGATGCCTCCAGCATCATCTTTCGGACATTGGCCATTTCGGGCTTGTCCATCTCGTCGGCGGCGATGCGGGAGAAGAAGCCGACGGCATCGCGAGCCTGTTTGGAGCTTTTTTCGGCGCGGATGCGCTGTTCCTCGGCCTCTTTGGCCTTTTGCCGCTCGCCCTGATATGCCGTCTTAGTCTTCCCCTGCTCCCGCGCGATCAGCAGCGTGCTGATGAGCGAACCGATGGCGATCAGCAGGAGCATGGCCAGCGCGGAGGCCGCAAGTGACTTGTGGCGTCGCGTCCATTTCACGGACTTGTCCCAGAGCGTGGGCGGGCGCGCCTGAATCGGCTCATCCTGCAAAAATCGGCGCAAATCCTCGGCCAGGGCACGAGCGGTTTGGTAGCGCTCGGTCGGCTCTTTGGCCGTCGCCTTGGAAAGAATTGTTTCCAGCTCGGTTGGAATGGCCTTGTCAATCGCGCGGGGGGATTTGGGTTCGTGATCCGTGATTTGTCGCAGGAGTTGCTCGCGCGAGTCGCCGGGAATGGCCCGCTCGAGCGTGAGAAGCTCATAGATGGTCAGGCCGAGGGAGTAAACATCGGTGCGCTGATCGAGCACGGCAGCGCGGCCGGAGGCCTGCTCCGGGCTCATGTAGCGAAGCGTGCCCAGGAGATCGCCGGTGCGCGTCAGGTTGCCTTCCTCTTCATAAAACTGCGCGAGGCCAAAATCGGTCACCCACAGGTTTCCTTTGGCATCGAGCAGGAGGTTTTCGGGCTTCACATCACGATGCACGACGCCCTGGTGATGGGCATAATCCAGCGCCTCGGCGGCCTGGAGACCGAGCCTGGCGGCGGTGCGGAAAAATGCGGATCGCTTGGAAGTTCGCAGCAGCGAAAGATTCTCGGCCGGGATTGGAGTTGATTCTTCGGCCGATCGCCGGAGTCGCAGGACGTGCTCGCGCTTTTCGATTTCCGATAGCACCGGCTCGGTGGGCGCTGAGCCAAGCGAAGGAGTTCGAGCCTGCGTCGATGGAGAGCTGGTGCGCTTGACGACCGAGCGCATTTCCCGAATTACCTCGGCGAGGCTCTGCCCCTCGATGAATTGCATCGCGTAATAATGCACCGACCGCTCGCACCCCACGGCATAGACCGGCACGATGTTGGTGTGGTGCAACTGTGCGGCCGCCTGCGCCTCATTGCGAAATCGCTGGAGGTGGCGGGCGTCGAGCGTGGCCGCGAACGGCAGCACCTTCACGGCGACTCGCCGCCCCAATGAAAGCTGCACGGCCTCATAGACCACGCCCATCCCCCCGCGGCCGATTTCGCGGAGCAGCTTGAAGTCGCCCAACGGCCTGGCCGTGGCCGATTCATCATCCGCTTGAGCTGTGGCCGGTCCCTGCATCTGCGCTGCGGCGGAATGAACAAAGGCAAGGCCATCGAGGCATGTCGAAAGTTCCTCGGCGATCTCAGGGAAGCGCGAGATGAATTCCTGGCGGCTTGGGCGAACTCCCGCCTCCAGCAGCGCCATGTATTCCCGAACGGCGGAAACCAGCCGCGGGTCTTCGGCTTCGCGGGACAATTCGGGGCCAACCGTGGCATCGGCACCTTCATCGATCTTTGGCCGAAGTGGACTCATGAGCCGCCTCCCATCGCCTGGCGCAGATTCGCCAGGGCGCGCACCCAGAGCTTGTAGACGCTGTTTTCGGTGCGGTTCATACGCAGAGCGACATCGGCGAAGCTCAACGCCTCGAGATGGCGCAGCACGATGACCTCGCGATGATCTCCCGAGAGCCTTCCCAGCGCTTCGGCCAACAACACCGCCTGCTCGCGGCGGGAGGCGTGCTGGCTGGGCGTGCTGTAGGAGGCGACCAGGCCGCGGTCCAATGCCAGGGATGATTGATCCAGCTCTGCCATCAAGTCGCGCTCCAGGGTCACATCGCGCCCCTTGGTGCCCAGATATCGACGCAGCATCAGGGCGAACTGGCCGGCCATGATCCGCCGCAACCAGGTGACGAATTCGGCCTCGGTTGTGCCGCGAAACTGGGGGAATTGCCGGTGAACGCTGAGGAAAACCTCCTGAACCAGGTCCGCCGGGTCGGCCTTGCCCTGAAGGCGTTTGCCGATTTGCATCCGCGCCAGCAGGGTCAGGTATTGCGAGTAGCTTTCCAGAAGCCGGCCGAGCGCGCCATCTCCGCCGCGTTTGGCCTCAGCCAGCAATAGCTCCAGGTCAGCAGGCATCATTACATCATAAACGATGTGCGGCCGGGCAACTGCTGTTATGCGGGTTGCGCGCGCGGAGTATTTCTTCCCGCGAACATCGCTTTTTTTGATGTTTTTTATGCGGCGGTGACGCGGGTGATCGTGTCGCGCAGCGTCTGAACGCTGATGGGCTTGATCAGGTGCATCTCGAAGCCCGCGTCGCGGCTCTGCTGGAGATCGTAATCCTGCCCAAACCCGCTGACGGCGATCCCCTTGATCGGCTTGCGCCTTTTGAGCTCGATCATGATCTGTGTGCCGCTGCCATCGGGGAGGCCGATGTCGGAGAGCAGCACATCAAAGTCGGCATGATCGGCGGCCGCCAGCGCCTCGCCGACGCTTGCGGCTTCAGTCACGGTGCAGCCGAAGCTCTGAAGGAGGCGGGCCATCACTTTGCGGGTATCGATGTGGTCCTCCACCAACAGCACGCGGCAGCGCTCCATCAAAGTCGCGGGGGCACCGGCCGGCGCAACGGCGGCGCGGATGGGCGGAACAGTTTTCAGCTCAACCTTGAATGTCGATCCAGCGCCGACGCCCGGACTGCTGGCGGTGATGCTTCCGCCATGCATCTCGATCAGCGACCTGGCGATTGAAAGACCCAGGCCCAGCCCGCCCTGTCTTCGCGATTGTTCGGACTGCTCGAATGCATTGAACAGCCGCTCGCGCAACTCGGGACCGATTCCGAGTCCATTGTCGGTAACCTCGACCCACAACTTGCCGCTGACGGCATCGTCGTTGGTGCGCACGGCGATGGCGCCGCCGCTGGGGGTAAATTTGACGGCATTGGAGAGAAGGTTAAGAAACACCTGCTGTAAACGCCCCGAATCAGCCCACACATGGTGCAGCCGGGCACGCAGTCCGGTGGTCAATTCCAGGCCCTTGTTATCGATCTCCGGCTGCATCATCCCGATCGCCGCCCGTAGTATCTCGTGTACGTCCACCACCTCCTGGTCAAGCTTGACTTTACCTCGAGTGATCCTGGTGAGATCCAGCAGATCATCGACAAGTCTCGCTTCGGTCTCGACGTTGCGCCGAAGCATGCCGAGCTGGCTTCGCAGCTCCTCGGGCAGATCGGGCTGCTTTTCCAGGAAACTCAGCGTGGCCAGCACCGGCGTGAGCGGCGTGCGCAGCTCGTGGGAGAGCACGCTGAGGAAATGATCCTTGGCGCGGCTGGCTTGCTCCGCGGCTTCCTTGGCGATCTCCAACTCGCTTTGAATTTGCTTTTGCAGGGTGATGTTGCGCGCTATTTTCGAAGCGCCGACGATCTTTCCCTCGCCATCGCGAACTGGCGAGATGGTCACCGATACGTCAATCAGGCGGCCGTCCCTGGTCATGCGGATGGTTTCGAAATGATCCACCCGCTGCCCGGCCCGGAGTTGATTCAGGATGGCCGGCTCCTCATTGTGCCGATCGGGGGGAATGATGATATTGATGGCCCGGCCGATTACTTCTTCCGCCTGAAAGCCGAAGATTCGCTCTGCGCCTCTGTTCCAGGTGGTGATGATGCCATCGAGGGTTTTGCTGATGATGGCATCGTCCGAGGACTCGACGATGGCCGCCAGCCTGGCCTGCACCTCGGCCAGCTTTGGGGACATGCGCGAGGTAATCTGCGCCTTCAGCGCGGCAACCTCTTGTTGCGCACCGTGGAGTTCCGCGAGAAGCTGCTCGTGGGTCTTTTTCTGACTGCTCATTGGTTCCGGCATCGGACGAACGCGAGCATCTCATCCTATATACGTCGCGAAGGATTGCTAAGGTTCAAAATTCAGTTTTCTTTGGACCGACCCAACTCATTCCGGCAGCTTGCAACGCGATTTCCAACTGTCTAGAATCCGGCACGAACGCGTGAGGGATTGGATAAACTGCGCCATTAGCTCAATTGGCAGAGCAGCAGACTCTTAATCTGCGGGTTCAAGGTTCAAGTCCTTGATGGCGCATTTCCCATTTTTCTTGACCGAAAGTCACGTATCTTCCACAATTTATGGAAGAAATCGGCCGGGGCGCGCAACATTATCCGGGCAGCCCTCATAACCGTGCTCGGCCGGTCTAGATTCGGATGGAGGTAACCAGCGATGATCATTGAGCATGCCCTTGCTTCCCGCCGGCGCTTTTTGCGCCGGGTTGGCGTTGGTGCGGCCGCGATTGCCGCCTCCAATTGGTTCGTTCGGGGCGCTTTCGCCGAGGAACTGGTGCGCACGCCGGCCCAGACGGAAGGACCGTTTTATCCCGACCATCTGCCGCTCGACACGGACAATGACCTTCTTGTCATCAATGACTCGATCACCCCGGCCGTCGGTGAAATAACCCATCTCACCGGACGACTACTGGATAGCCGCGGAGAACCTTTGCGCAACGTGCTCGTCGAAATCTGGCAGGTGGATAACAACGGCGCTTATCTTCATAGCCAGACCGGCAATCGGGAGAAGCGGGACAAAAACTTCCAGGGTTTTGGCCGATTCCTGACCGGATCAACCGGCGAATACTATTTCCGCACGGTCAAGCCGGTGCCCTATCCCGGCCGCACGCCTCATATTCATTTTGCGATCAAGGCGAAGGGTCGGGAAAAATTCACGACGCAGTGCTACATCAAGGGCCATCCGCAAAATGACAAGGATGGCGTGCTGCGCGGCATTCGCGACCAGAAGGCGAAGGATTCGGTGATGGTGGATTTCACGCCGATGAAAAATTCGCGCATTGGTGAGCTGAGCGCCAAATTCGACATCGTCATGGGCTTCACCCCGGCGGCGTAGGTCCGGCTCTGCCGGACTGTCCGGCAAAGCCGGACCTACAACCGGAGGGATTCATGCGCCACTCGCGGGTCATCGCTCTGTTCATCGGCCTGCTCTGCGTCACCACGGCCCGTTGCGGCGTGGTCATCAACGAAATCTTCTATCACGCCCCCAACGATCTGGATGACGTGCAGTGGATGGAGCTGTTTAATAGCGGCGATCAGCCGGTCGATATCAGCGGGTGGTCACTCGATCAGGGCAAGCTGTATACGTTTCCAAAAGAGACCGCCATTGCCGCGCAGGGGTATGTGGTTGTCGCGTTTAGCACTGAACAGTTCCGGCAGAATTATGGCATTACGGCGGCCGGACCGTTTAAGCGGCCTCTCAAGCGAGGCGGGGAGCAGATTGAGCTTGCCAATGCCAGGGGCGAGCGGGTCGATCTGGCGCGTTACAAAGACCATGAGCCGTGGCCGGTCAGTCCGGATGGATATTCGGCCTCGCTGGAGCGAATTTGCCCGACGGTTTCAGGAGAGATGGCCGAGAACTGGTCGGCGTCGCCGCTGCCGATCGACACTCCGCGCCCGGCCGGCACTCCCGGGAAAAAAAATGCCAGCTACTGTGCGGTCCTTCCACCGAGCATCAAAATCATCAGCCCCATTGTCGATGATTCGACTTCGAATCAGCCTCTGAACATCGAAATTGAGGCCAAAGATCCAGCGGCCATCAAAGAGCTGACTCTTTTTTATCGCACCGTCGCCGAGGGCCTGGAAGGCAAGGAAACAGCCAAGCCGATTGACAAAGACCCCGCCACCGGCCAATTCTCCGCGGCCATTCCCGGCCAGGGGGCGAATACGCTGGTTCGCTATCGCATCAAAGTCACCGGCGATGGCGTTTCGCGTTTCTATCCCGCGGAAAATGATTTGTGCCCGGCGTTTTCGACTTATATTCATGAGCCGTGGAAGCTCGGGAAGATTCCCTTCGGCCTGATTGTCCATGGCAATCAACCGCGGGGCATACGGGGCATCCGCGGGTTTCTGGGCGGCGGCCAGCCTTCAGCCGATGCCCGCCCTCCGCGCGGCTCGTCGGCGTTTGTTCACGTGAATGAGAAAACCGGAAAGACAACCCTCTTTGACTTCGTCAACATCAACGAGCGGCGCGGCGGCCGCGGATTCAAGGTCCATTTCCACAAGGACAACACGCTCAACGGCATGACCGCCATCAGCATCATCTTTGAGGGCAACGAACGGTTCCTCATGGCGGAGGCGATGGCGTATGACCTTTATCGGCGGGCTGGAAATGCAGCGCCGCTGGCTGATTTTCTGCGGCTCAGCGTCGATGGGCGAATGGCCGGCTATCACCTGATGGTGGAGAATCCCAATCGCTCCTTCATTCGCCGCAACAAGGTCGATGACAGCGGAAATCTGTACAAAATCCGCTGGTTCGGGCGCGGCATCGTGGGGCAGCATGAGAAGAAGACCAACCTCCAGAGCGGGCACGATGATCTCATTGCCGTGGTCGAACAATTGCGCAAAACCAGGGGTGATGAGCAGTGGAAGGTGATTCAGGAGAATTTCAACGTCAATCAGGTCGCAACTTATTTCGCGGTCAACATGGTCCTGTCCCACTGGGATGGTTACTTCAACAATTACTACACCTATCACGATCCGCGCAAAAACAAGTGGGAGATGTATCCCTGGGACCAGGACAAAACCTGGGGCTTTTTCGACGGCATCGGCGGCGATGAAGTATTTTTCGACATGCCCCTGACTTTTGGAATGGAGGGCGACCCGCGGCCGCCCGAAAATGGCCGGGGTGGTGGCAATCCGTTTGGCGGCGGGCCGGCCTGGTGGCGGCCGGGCGGATATTTCTCCAGCCCGCTGCTGGCCAATCCGCAATTCCGCGCGATCTTTCTCGCTCGCGTGAAAGAAATCCTCGACAAGAATTACAACGAGGCGGTTTATATTCCGCTGCTGAAGGAGATGGCTGCGCGATTGAAGGATGATGTGGTTCTTCGCGCCCGGATGCATGGCAATGACGCGGGCTATGCCGCGGAGATGCTGGAGCACAATATCCAGTCGCTCCAGACACATCTTCTGAAGCGCCGGGCGTTTCTCCTGGACCAGCCCGAGCTGCGCGGACTGGACAAGACCACAGCGCCCGCCGACAACAAGAGGTAATTGGGCTCGGAGAATCGAAGCAATGAAGACAGTTTTGCGCTCACTGGTTATCGTACTGGCGTTTTTCATTTCGACAAAAACCGCTTCATTCGCCGCCGAGGCGGCCAAGCCGGTCCCGCAGAAATCCTCCGACCTGTTCACTACCACGACAGTCTGGAACGTGCATCTCCGGTTCACGCCCGAGCAGTTTCAGGCCATGGAGCCGCTCAACGATCGCGGTTTTTTTGGCCTGGGAGGCCCGCGCAATCCGGAACAATTTGGCCCGGCCATGTTCCTCTCCCCCATCTTCCTCAGACAGGGCGACGCCAATGGCGACGGCAGAATTTCCAGACAGGAATTTGCGGAAATGGGCGCACGATGGTTTGAGCAGTGGGACAAGGATAAGAAGGGAAAACTGACGCAGGCGCAGCTGCGCTCGGCCCTGAATTCCACCTTCGCCGGGGGCGGCGGCGTCGAAATGATGAAAATCCGTCTTCAGGGCGATGAAGGCCGCCGCAACGGCCTGGCCAGCGCCATGGGGGTCGAGTTCAAATACGTCCACGCCGACATGGAATTCGAGGACCAGCGGTTCAAGGATGTCGCGGTCCGCTACAAGGGCAACGGCACGTGGCTGAACTCGCGCGGCATGGACAAGCGCTCGATGAAGATCGATGTCAATCAGTTCAGCAAGGGCCAGAAACTGGCCGGCGTGGCCACGCTCAACCTCCACAACAACATCACCGATGCCAGCTGGATGAACGAAGTGCTTTCCCACCGGCTGTACCGGGATGCGGGCGTGCCGGCCGCGCGCTCGGCGTATGCGCGGGTGTATCTCACCGTTCCCGGCAAATCCGACCACAAATACCTGGGGCTTTATTCGCTCATCGAGAACATCGACAAGCATTTCGTGCAGGAAAACGTCGGCGGCAAAAAGGGCGCGCTGCTCAAGCCCGTCACCCCGAATCTTTTCGCGTATCTCGGCAACGACTGGGACAAATACAACCAGATTTACGATCCGAAGACCGAGCTGACCCCCAAGCAGCAGAAGCGGATCATCGAGTTCTGCAAGCTGCTGGACAGCGCTGACAACAGCGAATTCGCCGCGAAAATTGGCGAGTACCTCGACATTGATGAATTCTCGCGCTACATGGCCGTCACCGTCTGGCTCTCGACGCTCGACAGCATCCTGGCCATCGGCCAGAACTATTACGTCTATCTGGACCCGGGCGGCAAATTCCAGTTCCTGCCCTGGGACCTGGACCACTCCTTCGGGCAGTTTCCGCTGATCGGCACGCAGGAGCAGCGAGACAAACTCAGCATCCATCATCCCTGGCGCGGCGAGAATCGGTTTCTGGAGCGCATGTTCAGGGTGGAGGAATTCAAAAAGCTTTACCTTCAGCGCATGGAGGATTTCAGCAAGGACATCTTCCAGCCAGAGCGGTTCATCAAGCAGGTCGATCAGATTGCCGCGGCCATTCGCCCCGCCGTGGCCGACGAGTCGCAGCAAAGGCTGACCCGCTTCGACGGCGTTGTTGCGGGAAAGGCTGTTGAATCCAGCCCAATGGGAGTGCCGCCGCAGCGCAGGGGAACGACGCAGCCGGCCACCCAAAGCACGGCCCAGGGCAGGCCCGGCATGTTCGGCCCGACTCTGAATCCGATCAAACTCTTTGCCCCACTGCGTACTCGGTCGGTGCTCGAGCAGCTTTCGGGCAAATCTGAAGGCCTCACGCTCGAAAATCTTGCCGGTCCGAACGGGCCCCCACCAAACGCCTTTGGTCCGGGTTTCTTCCTTGCTCCGGTGGTTCTGAAGGCTTTCGACACCAATCAGGACCAGGCCCTCAGCTCCGAAGAATTCGCCGCCGGTTTTCTCAGATGGTTTGAGGCCTGGAACACCGACAAATCCGGCCTGCTCACCGCGGACCAGCTCCGCGCCGGGTTGAATCAGGACCTCTCCACCACCGCCCCCGGGCCCTTTGCCCGGCCGGGCGTGAACCCCCCACCGCCGCCGCGCCAATGACGAGCGACCCGGGATTTTGCTTTTAATCTGCGTTCAACGCGCGGAAAATGAAACCAGCATTCGCGGCAGTCGTCAAAACCAGCGGCACGATGTATTTGTCCCGGTATTTGTCCCGGAGCCGCCATGAGCAATCGACTCCCCCTCGATTTGATAGAAGTTCAGACGCCATGCCCCAAGGATTGGAATCGCATGAGCGGTTCCGATCAAAAGCGATATTGCGACCATTGCAATCGCCATGTGCACGACATTTCCGCGATGACGGAGGATGAAGCCCAGGCATTGATCTGCCGCCAGGCGGGCGACCTCTGTGTCCGCTTCACGCGGCTTTCAGATGGCAGGATCAAGACCCTGGACTATTGCGCTCCCGCGGGCCGCAAAGGCTATGGGTGGCGGCTATGGACACTCGTCGGCATCGTCGGCGCGGTCATTGCGGCCTGCATCGCTCGATTTCGGGATCCACCACCGCCCGCACCTGGCACGGTTGTGGGCATGATGCAGATGCCCGTGAATCCGCCTCCCGGACCCAATCCTCCCCTGCCACAGTCCCCGCCTTGCCAGACGCCCTGAGTCTTGTTGCAATAACCGACGCACCCCAGGCGTTTAGCAGTACGGAACCATCTCGTATTCCGAGCCGGTGCGGTCTCTCATCTCAACTCAACGGGAGCGAAAATGAAACAGAGGCATCGATCAATCGTGACTTTCCTGGCGGCCGTCGTGCTAATCACCGTATCCTTTGCTTTCGGCGAAGACTGGCCGCAATGGCGCGGGCCGACTCGCGATGGCAAGGTCACGGGATTCACCGTGCCGGCCACCTGGCCCAAGCAACTGGCCGAAAAATGGAAGGTTGCCGTCGGCGACGGGGATGCCACTCCGGCACTGGTCGGCGACAAGCTCTTTGTCTTCACCCGCCAGGGGACCGATGAGGTTCTTTCCTGCCTCAATGTGGCCGACGGCAACGAAATCTGGAAGAAGAGTTATCCAGCCACCGCCACCGTGAGCGGTCCAGCGCAGGGACATCCCGGCCCGCGCAGCTCACCGGCCGTCGCCGACGGCAAGGTCGTGACCCTGGGCGTGGGCGGAATCCTCACCTGCTGGGATGCCACCGACGGAAAGATCCTCTGGAAGAAGACCGAGCCCAAGGGCGTTCCGGGCTTTTTCACGGCAAGTTCGCCTCTGATCGTTGATGGACTGGTGATCGCCCAGCTTGGCGGCCGCGGGGCCGGCATGATGGGCGGAGGCGGCGGCGGTGGACGCCGAGGTGGACCCGGCGGACCTGGCGGGCCTGGCGGGCCTGGCGGCGGCAGAGGGACTCCTCCTCCGATCCAGCAGGAGCGGCCCGCCGCCGGCGGACCACCGGCAGAACGCCAGGGGGGCAATGCCGGCGCGGGTGGCGGGGGCGGAATCATGGCATTCGAGCTGGCCAGCGGAAACGAAAAATGGAAATGGACCGGCGATAGCCCCAGCTATTCCTCCCCGATCGTCGCCACCATAGCGGATGTAAAGCAAATCATCGCCCCCACCGAAAGAAACATCGTCAGCGTAGCCCTAGCCGACGGCAAGCTCCTCTGGCAGGTCCCCTCGCAGGCCCAGCGGATGACCTACAACGCCCCCACGCCCATTGTCGATGGTGACACCGTCATCATCACCGGCTATGGCGGTGGCACCAAGGCCATGAAAATCACCAAGCAGGGCGATGTCTTCTCCACCAAGGAGGCCTGGAACAACAGCGAGCTGGGGACCACATTTAACACGCCTGTTCTCAGGGATGGCTATCTCTACGGCCTCTCCAGCAACGGAGCGCTCTTCTGCATCAGCGCCAAAGATGGCACAAAGGCCTGGACAGGACCGCAGATGGGCGGCGGCGGAGGGGGTGGCGGCGGAGGCGGCGGAATGCGTCGCGCCGCCAATTTTGGCGCTATTGTCGATGCTGGTTCGGTGCTTATCGCCCTGCCCAGCAGTTCCGAGCTGATCGCGTTCAAGCCCAGCGAAAAGGCTTACGAAGAAGTGGCCAGGATCAAGGTTTCCGACTCGCAGACCTATGCCTATCCGGTTCTTTCGGGCAACAAGGTCATCGTGAAAGACCAACAGTCGGTGGCCATGCTGGCCGTCGAATAAGCTCCCGGCATCCAACGCCAAAAAGAATCGACGCCCATTCCGCACTGGAATGGGCGTCGATTTTTTTGTGAACCAGCCTTTCCGATCAGGCCTTGCGGCGCCGACGGCTCATCAGCCCCATCGCTCCAACCGCCAGCAGCCCCAAGGTGCCCGGCTCGGGCACGGCCGAACCAACCACCGACGGATCAGCGCCGATGCTCGAGGCGAAGCTGGCCAGCGTCTGCTGGTCGCTCACGCTGATCGGAGCCGCGCCGCTGGCATAGCTGGCGCCGAAGTTCGAGGCCAGGTCGATGAAGTCGGAGATGGTCACGTTGCCATCGTAATTGAGGTCGCCTTCCTGCCACGTGGCGGTGCCGACGGTGTTGAAGTTGGAAGCCAGATCGATGAAGTCGGAAATCGTCACGTTTCCGTCGAGGTTCAGATCGCCGATTCTCGTCTGGCGGATCGAGACGTGATCCGATCCGGAAAGGACGGCCAGCCCGAGGCCCGAGCTGGCGTGCATGCCCAAATCGACGATGCCATCCAGAGGATCCGCTGCCGTCGCGACGTTGGCATTCTTGATCGAATTCCATAGGGCGGTCTTGGCTGCGGCCAGATTGGAGGCATAAACCGTCACCAGGCGGAACTGCCCGGCGCCAGCCGGACTGGCCAGATCGAGCGTCTGGGTTCCCAGATCACCGTGCGCCACGGTCAGGTCCGCAATATCCTGATCCGCGCCCAGCGTGATCCTGGAAGAAGCGTTATCGACATTTCCGGCGACGTTCAACTTCAGGGGCGAACCGGCCGCCGAGCCCGCGACGCCCGAATTGGCATTCAGGTTGAGCGTGCCCCGGGTGACCCGCAGAGCTGCGCCTGCGCCATGGGTCTGGGTTCCGCTGATGGTCATTGTGCCATCGCCGCCCTTGGTGGCGGTCTTGCCCGCCGCGATGGCCAGGCCGCCGGAGAGCGTCAGGCCGCTGCTGCCGGCGACAGTCACCGACGTATCACCATTGATCGCCACGCCGGCCGAAATCTCATGGCTGCCGGAGGTGACGGTGATCGACCCGGCGGTGGTGGCATCGCCGATGTTCAGCGTGCCGCCGGCGCCGGCGGCGATGGTGTACTTGTTGGCGTTGTCAAAGTTGAGTGACCCGACGGTGCGGCTGCCATCGAGCGTCACCGTCCGCGGCGCTGTGATCTTGCCGAGGAACGAGGCGCCTGTGCCCACGCCATCAGGGACGATTTGTGGCAGCCAGTTGGCAGCCAGGCTCCAGCTTCCATCGGCGTCCACGTTCCACTGGGGCGCGCCGCCCAGTGCGACATGGAGCTTGATGCTGGTGTCGCCGGTGTCGTTGATCAGCGAAGCGGTATAGGACCCGAAGGTGGTTGAGGCCAGTGACAGATCGCTGAAGTTGCCGGTGAACCCGACACCGTAGTCGATCAGCACATAATCGCCGGCAACCACGCCGCCCAGATCGCTCAGACTGATCGTGGAGGGTCCGGCAATGCTGAATGCGTTGTCGATGGTGACGTTGATGCGGTCAAACCCACTGGCATCGCCTTCAACATCCAGCAGCGACCCGCCATTGAGCGTGAATCCGCCGACGGAGATCGTGCCGACGCTGTTACCCGGAGCAACATGACCGCCGCTGTTGACGGTGACGGCGCCGAGGATATTGCCGTTGCCACCCAGCTTGCCGCCGCTGTTGACGGTGATGCCGCCACTGCCCGGGCCGGCCGTGCTGTTGATCACCAGCTTGCCCGCATCGATATTGATGTTCGATCCGTCGCCCAGCGTGTGGCCGGTGCTGACGATCATCGTGCCACCACCGCTCAGTGAGAGGTTCGCCGCCGCGGCGACATTCAGGTTCTGGGCCGCAATCGGGCTGCTGGCGCCGAAGCTGATCGCTGCATCGCCATTGGCCACGACGTTGCTGATGGTGCTGTTCACAGTGCCGCCGGTATCGACCAGGGTGAGGGTCGCGGTGCTGCCGGCCGCGCCGTTCAGGTTGGCATTGGCGATGTTCGAAAGCCCGCCAGCGCGAAGCTCAGCGCCAGCGCCCACATTCACATCGCCCGAGGCAGGCAGCGCCACGCGGAAGAGGTTCATCGAGCCATTATCGATCGGGAAGGTATAGCGGGCCTGCGTGGCACCCGACACGCCGCCGGCCGTCACGCCATCAGTCTTGTTGTCGAATGGGCCCGTGTTTCCGATCTGAAGGCCGATCGCCAGGAGGCCGTTCCAGCCGCCATTGACATCCGGTCCGACGCCGCCACCGCCCTGGCCGAAGCGGAACTCGACATCGTGCCAACCTGCCGACAAGTTCGCGATCGCACCGGAACTGGTCGAGTTGTTCCAAATGCCGTCACGGAGGTACTCGGTGCCATCGATCATGACTTGGACGCTGTCATCGAAGACTTCGCCGATGGCGATCGTCCCGGTCCCGTCGCCGTTGCTGTTGGGGATGTTGATCTGACCGGTGTACACGTATGTCAGGTTGCTCGTCCAGCCCTGGACCATGCCGGGATCGGTGTTGTTGAACTGCACCTGCGCCTGCAAGGGCCCAAGGCGGACGAAATTGCCCGGGTTGGTGTCAAAGGTGTTGAACGCGCCTGGCACGGCTCCTTCACGCAGACCCGCCAGCGTCGACGCCGCCGTCCCGCTGATGGTGGCGGTCCCGAAATTCGTCGTGCCGCTGGCCGCGGTAATCGCACCGCGAACTGTGGCCGACGCGACGTTCACATTAGAGGTGTTGGCAGCGCCGGGGTTGAAGTCAACAAATCCGTTGCTCGCAAGTTGAGCGCCGGTGAGATTTCCAGTCACTTGAGTGTGCCGCGTGCCGTCGAAGGTCACATTGTTTGCGCCCGCGGCCACCGTGCCAACCACGATCCGGTTATCGCTGGCCACGTTCACGATCGTGCCGTTGCCCGCCATATTGACGGTGCCGATCGAGGTCTCGACGTTGTTGGCCGAGGTCATCGACAGAGTGCTGTTTGCGCCCATGTTGACGCTGTTCAGGAGCACACGCCCGTTGGTCGTGCCCACCAGGTTGCGGTTGGAGCCAACGGTGCCGCTGCTGTTGGCGGCGATATTGACGTTCAGGTTCGGATTGTTGGTGATCTGGTCGCCGTTGGACTCGTCGGCGAAGATCTGGATAGCGGTTCCACCACCGAGGTTGACAGTGCCATTGGCAAGAGCACCCGTTCCATCCTGGCCAGCGCGGATTTCGATGTAGCCCTGGCCGCCAGGACCAATGTCATTGCCGAGGCTGTTGATGACGACGCCCGTTTGAGCACCCACAGGGGCAAGGATTTGCGAGCCCGCCTCGAACTTCAGCCCGCCGCGCACCTGGTTGATGGTCACATCGCCGCTGATGTTGCCGAAGACCGTCTGAATCGGAATGTTCGTGAGAATATCCGTCGTCCGGCCCTGCTGAAGCGTCCGATGCGTCTCGGCCACATCACTGGCGATGTTGATGAAGTCCCACGGATCGCTGTTGGTGACAGCCTGCCCAACGATGCCGTCGCCGGCCAGCGTGAGATTGATCCGTACATCGGTGTTGTTCTCATCCAGGCTGATCATGCCGCTTTGCAGCGTCACGTTCTGCATGTCAACGCCGGTGTTGGCGCCGGCGGTGCGCTGCACGAGGAACTTGCGGCCGTCGCCGTTGATCGTGCCGTTGACGGTGAATTTCTGGAGAACCTGGGCGCGTCCGGCGGGAGTCAGGTCCAGGTAGACGTCCGACCGCACGCCGTCGTTGAGGATGATGTTGTTGGCAACGGTGCCCGCGAGCGATCGCGAGCTGAGGTTGCTGTTGGCCGCGCCAAGCCGGATTGCGCCGCCGCCGCCGCCGATGATATCGCCGGAAACGAGCTTGCCGGCCAGGGCGGATGAGGTGTTGTTCAGCACCAGATCGCCGCTGGTGATCTTGTTGATGCTGCCGACGGAGTTGGTCGTGAACGGCCCGTCGAACTGCACGTGGCCGTTCTTGTCGAAGAAGTCGATCTTCGGTGACCCGATCGTCAGCGGCGTGTTGGGCGCCGTCATGTTAATAGGCGTTGTGGTGGCGATGGTCAGCGTGAAGGTCCCGCTGCCCGAGCCGTTGGAGGAGAAGAACGCGCCGCCCGAGCCGATGTTCAGACCGGCCGTGGCGGTGTAGCTGCGGCTGTTGTTGTCATAAATCGTCATGCCGCCGTTGAGATAGCCCAGAGACGAATCAGAATTGATCGTCAGCGCGCCTTCCGTGCGGTTGCCGCCGGTGATGCTGAAGATGCCCTGGTCCGACGTGCCGGCATCGAGCTGATTGATGTTGTCGATTTCCAGCCTGAAGATCGCGCCCTTGGCGTTGGTCAGGCCCGCGCCCGGAACGCCATTGCCAGTGACCTGGGTCGAAACCGCCGTCACGGCGCCGTTCATCAGGATGTTGGCCTGCGAACGGAGCATGAAGATGGCGCCTGGGTCGGCGAAGATGCTGCCGACGCCCTGGAGCTGACTGGCATCGTCAAGACGGAACACCGAACCGGCCCGCATGCGGAGGGTGCCGTTGATGGCGCCGCCGGTAGTTGGGGTGCCGCCGCCAACGTCAACGACAGAACCGGCGAGCATTTCGATTTCGGTCAGTCCGGCGCCAATGCCCATCGCCGTGGGCTGAGTGAAGTTGAAGAACGACCCATAGGTGGCCACGAACTTATTCACGCCATCGAAATTCGCCTGGTTGGAAGCGAAGGTAACGCGGCCGACGAGGTTGACGTCGACCTTGCTGTTGCCCGGATTGGACTTGCGAATGCCCATGGTCGGGGCTGCGGTTCCATTGCCGAGCGTCAACAGCTGGCCGTTCACCGCCTGCAGCGTGATCGCCGAAACGGTGCGCGGCTGCGTGCCGCCGGCGCTGCCGTCATCAACGATGATGTCGCCCGAAATGATCGAGCGGGAAGAGCGATCGAGCGACACACCCATCCATGGCGTATTGGCGCCAATGTTGATGTTGGAACCGGCCCAGTTGGCGGTGTTGCCGACTGTGCCGATGCCAAAGAACAGATCCGGTGTCGTGCCCAAATCCTGGATCTCGCCGGCGCCGCCGACATCCTGATGTGCAACAATCGCGCCCGGCGCCAGGTTGATATTGCTGGCCATGGTGGTGTTGCCATAGCGGCTCAGCAGCCGCAGGCGCGTCTGGTCGGCCGAAATCACGTTCCCGGCCGCGATGTCGAAGCGGTCGTTGCCGAAGCTGGCCACACCCGCGCCGATATTGATCTGGCCGACCAGAGCCTGGATCGAGGGGCCGTTGGCGGAAATGACCTGCCCGCCTGCGGCGTTAGCCGCGTTGTAACCAAGGATGCCGCTGATGGCGCTGACAGGACCGGTGCCCAAAGAGCCGGCCGTATTGGCATTCAGCGTACCGCCCTGGATGAATGTCCCGCCGGTGTAAGTATTGGTCCCGCTGGCCGGCGCGAGGGCGAGAGCATTGCCGCTGATTTTGATCACGCTGCCAGGACCGGTGAGATTGCCGGTAATGGTCGTGAGCTGCGAGGGAACATCGAACTGCACCGGGCCGGGGAGGATCAGAGAGCTGGCGTAGGTCGTCGCTCCGGTGGTTACCTGCCGGACAATCGCTCCGGCCGGGTTCAAAGGCACGTTGTTGTAGGTCGCCGGAAAATTGGTGCTGCCGATTTCCAGCACAGTGATCGGAGACGTCGGCAAGGTGTTGGCCACGCTGTCGTCCATCGCCGCAACCAGACGAAGACCACCGCCATTATTGAACTTGACGTTGGACAAGTCCTGGTTGATCACACCCGCGCCAAACACGCCACCGTTATTCACGACCACCGTTGGCGCTGGCGATCCCAGGGCAAGCGGAGCATCTATCTGGAGATTGCCGCCGTTGACGATGGCCGTGCCGAGCCATGAGGTCGAGTTGGCACCCAGGTGCAGCACGCCGGTGCCGGTCTTGAACAGCGTTCTGGCCGTCCCTTGGTCATCCAGGGCGCCGATCGTCGCTTCAGCCGTCGTCGGATTAAACGTTGCATCGCCGTTGAGTTTGGTGGCACCCAAAACCAATCGATAGCTGTTGCCGCCCGTCACGCTCAGTGTACGGCCGGCATCCATCAACAGATTGCCCAGCACAAACGTGCTGCCGGTGTTGGCCGACGCATTGTTCACATCGATTATGGCGTTGCCATACACATTGACGTTGTTGCCGTAGTTGAGCGTCGTGTTGCTGGCGGTGCTGTTGTCCTTCAGGGCCAAGGTGCCGTTGCCCGTGAAGTTAATGACGTTGCCGCCGATCGTCTTGCCGACGTTGGCGAAAGAGGCCGTGTTCAGCGTACTGGAGGAAATGTTGATCCCTCCGCTGAACGTATTTCCCGTGTTCGCCAAACGGATCGTCCCGCCGCCGCCGATGGTCAGCGCCAGAGGTGTTGCTCCATTATTGGCAATGATGTGATTGAACTGAATGGTATTGGCGGCAAGTGCGAACAGCTCACCGCCGTTTGCCGTGATGGTGCCACTGGGGGTTGTCGTCGGTCCGAAGCTCAACGTATTGCCGCCGGACTGACTAATCCCGCCCGTATCAATCGTCAGCGTAAATCCCGCAAGGTCGAACGTCTGCGCCGCGGCGTTCACGACCGCCAGCGAGTTGACCGTTCTGCTGCCAGTCAGCGCGGTGGCTGCCGCCAGCGTAAGCTTCACATTCTCCGTTGCGGCAAATGGCGTTGCCACAGAATCCGCCGTCGTCCTGAAGGTCGTCAGCGCCGTCACGCCAAATGCATCCGTATAGGTGGCAAAATCATTGCCGACTGTGATGCCGCCGCTGATCAGCCCGTCATTAAGGTTCGCGCTGGTGAACGGAACCAAAGCTCCTGCGCCGTTCTGGAAGTTATCGATGAAAATCCGGCCCGTCTGCGTGGCCGTGCTGTTGCCCAGATTGTTGGTATTCGGGAAATTCACCCGGCCGCCCACCGGACGCACCAGGTTGGTGATGTTCATGGTGCCGATGGTCGTCGCCGCCGTGGCCTGCGAATCGATCGTCACGCCGCCCAGGGCATTGACGGTGCCGAATCGCTCGAAGCTGTTCTGGCCGCCCTTGCCAAAGTGCCGCAGCGCGCCGCCGCGCATGTTGATCACGCCGGTATCCAAGAAGCGGTCGACGTTGAAGTTATTACCACCATCGTCGGCCCAGATTTCGCCGTTGATGGTCAGAACGGAGCTGGTGCTCTGGAGATTGCCGCCTTCGCGCGACTTGAGAATGCCCTGCTCGACGATGGTCGGCCCGGCATAAGTGTGGGTGCCTTCCAGCCGAACTTCAGTGTTGCTGTTGAGCGTCAATCCACCGCTGCCACCCATCTGGCCGTTGAACGTGGTGACGTTGCCGGTTGTGGTGACCGTCACCTGCCCGCCGAGATCGAGCAGGCTGGCGTACACGCGATTGGCGCCGTTCGTAAAGATATTGACCGAGCTGCGGTCCGGCATCAGCAGCGGATAATTCGCTCCGATGTCAAAGCCGCGCACCTCAAACGTGCCGAAGATCGGCGCGACGGGAGTGCTCGCACCAGCGCCGATGTTCTGCGCCGCGCCCAGCGACAGCTTGCCGCCAAAGGCCACTTTCACCCGGCTCAGGTCCGCATTCGCCAGCGCCACATCCAGGATGCCGCCACTGTTGATGTTCACATCGACACTGCCGATCGACGCCTGGTTCACCAGCCGCAACGTGCCCAGTTGGTTAACGTTCATCGAGGTATGAGCGCTGGTTCCATTGATGATCAGCGTGCCCATGTTGACGTTGATTCCGCCGGTCAGGCCGCTGTTTCCATTCATGGTCAGCGCGCCGCCGCCGGTCTTGGTCAGCGTCACCGGACCGTTGGACTCACTCACGTTATTGGTGATAAGGCCAGCGCCGGTAGTCAGGATGGTCACGTTACCGTCGAACGTTGTGCTGGACGGCACGACCGCGCCACCAATGACGTTGAGCTGACCGTTGACGGTCAGCGGGCCGACATTCGCCACAGCCGCGTCCGCGATATTAATCGTGGAGACGCCAGTCGTATTGATGGCGTTGGTGTCGGTAATCGTCGGAGCGTAGAGCACGGAAGATGAAAGCAACTGCTTGGTCCCACCTGCCGGCGTCCAGGAGGCGCTGACTTCAGCCCCGCCGCCTCCGTTGTAA
Source organism: Tepidisphaeraceae bacterium (assembly GCA_036001665.1). GTDB lineage: Bacteria > Planctomycetota > Phycisphaerae > Tepidisphaerales > Tepidisphaeraceae > JBGPEF01. The sequence continues at coordinate 24,086 of DASYUA010000272.1, read as the reverse complement.
TAGCCAACCACAATATCGTGCAGTCCCGCCGTCAGATTGATCGAGCCGCTGCGCTCGACCACGCCCTGGAAGAAGTTGTTGTAAACCACCTGCTGACCGTCGATGTAAATCACGGTGCCGTCGTCGCTGGCGGTGAAGAAGCTGGTGAGGCCGGCCGAGGTGATGTTGATCTTCCCCGACCACTTGACGCCCAGGTTGTTGGGCCCGGCGATGTTCGGATTGATGATGTTCAGCGGATTGGGCGAGTTGGTCATGAACGATCCGATCCCGCCGGCGCCCACTGTGCCGATAGCGTTGAGCGCGCCGGTGAAGTTGATCTGCGAGGTGAGCGCACCCGCTCCGTATGGCACGGTCATCAGCGACCCAAAGGCGCTGTTCAGGTTGTTCAGAGAGTCGTAAGCCAGCAGACCGCGCAATGAATAGAGCGCGCTGCCGGTGTCGGCCAGCTGATTGTCTGCCCCGATGTTGAACGGCAGCGGCCTGAAGAACTGCCCGGCCAGGCCGCCCTGCTCATAGGACGTCTGGCCACCAATTGTCAGCGAACCATTGTTGAGCGGAATGGTATTGGACCCGATCGGATTGCTCCCGCCTACGCTGCGATCCACGCGCAGATTACCACCGTTGGAAATATTGAGGTTCACACCGCTCAGGTCATTGGCGCCGGCGCCCGTGGCGGTGTTGGTCAGCCGCAGGGTGCCGCCGGTGACATTAATATTGCCGCCGGGGGCGACCAGTCGTGCCCCGATCGTTGTGGTGTTCCCCAGAGATTTATTGATTGTCGGCACCATCAATGTGCTGCCGGAAGTCGAACCACCCGTGGTGTTGAGCACCGCGAACGTCTCGGTCTTGCCGTTGAGATCCAGCACGCCCCCGCCATTTAGCGTGACCGTCGCCGTGTCGGCGATCTGCTCATCCGCCGCCCACGCCACCCGCCCGTAATTCACCGTCAGGTTGCCGATCGCATCCACTCCCGCCGGCTTATTCAACTGGAGAGTGCCGGCATTCACCGTCACGCCGCCGCTGAAGGTGTTGGCGGCGCCGCCGCCGAGAATCAGCGTGCCAGGGCTCATCTTCGTGAGGCTGCCATCGCCGCTCACAGCGGCCGTATTCGTCAGTGACCCGCCCAGCACCGACACGGTCAAATTCTTCCCCGCCGGAATCGCCAGCGCGGACGTGAGCGTGTCATTGGTGTTTCCAGCCCGCTCAATCGTCGAAGTATCCGCGATGGTGAGCGGAGGGCTGAAGCTGGTCCCGCCCGCCGGATTGCTGAGGCTCAATGTTCCACCATCCAGCACCACCGACGCCCCGCCCAGCGGATCGACGCCAGCGCCCGAACCGGAAACGCGCAACCGTCCACTCTTCAGGTCAATCGAAGTTCCATTGAGATCATTGGCGCCATTATTCAAAATCAAAGCGCCCGTTCCGCTCTTGGTGAGAATCAGTCCGGTGCTTGCCCCGTCTGAGATCAATCCGGGATTGATGTCGGCCGTGGCATCAAAGCCAATGTTGTCGCCGGGGCTGCCGCTCAGGCTCGTGCCCGTGAAATTCAGCGTGCGACCCTGACCGTCAACCGTCAGCGTATTGCTGCCCGAGCGCGTCAATGCACCGAGATTGTGCGTTGATCCAGGCGCGGTGAGCGACAAATCCAGCGCCGAGCTGGCCGTGACATTCACGGGGGCGGCCGTCGCAAACGTCACCGGCGCGCCCGCCGGGGTCTGGAAGAGCACGCTGTTGGGAATGACCTGCTTGCTGCCGCCAACCGGAATCCACGATGCCGTGATCCCGGCGTTGCCGCCGCCTTCATAGAACAGCATCGTGATATCGTGGAATCCGGCCGAGAGATCGATGAACCCGCTGCGTTCCGTCTGCCCCTGGAAGAAATTGTTGTTCACCACCTGAACGCCGTCGATGAAGATCATGCTGCCGTCATCGCTTCGGGTGAAGAAGGAAGTAACCCCGGCGGTCGGGATCAAAATCTTTCCGGTCCAGCGCGCTCCAATGTTATCGCCAACATTGAAGCCCTGGTTGGCAAAAGGACTTCCAGCAGTATCGGGAAAATCCAATTGCGTTACCCCGCCCGTCGTTGTCGCAGCCGTGACCGTCGGCGTGAGCGGATTGTACTTGGCATTGAATGCCGCCAGAGTCGGAAAGTCCGGATTGATGTTGCTGATGTTCGTCGGCGCTGTGCTGTAATACTGCCCCAGCAACCCGCTCGCGGTCGGCGTATCACCAAGCTGGAGCGTGCCTCCGCTGAGCGTGATCGTTCCGGTGCCAAGCGCCGCGTTGCTGGCCGTCGCCAGCTTGCCTTCGCTGACCGTCACGCCGCCGCCGAACGTATTGTTGCCCTTGAGGGTTACGCTTCCGCCCGTGTTCTTGGTCAGCGAAGCGCCCGCATTGCCCAGGTTGGCGCTGATCGTGCCGCTTTGAACCAGGTATGAAGCTCCGCTGAGCACTCCGGTCGTGCCATTGATGTTCCCGCTGGTCAGCGTCACCGGACCCGCCGAAGTGGAGCTGGCGGCGATATCAAAGGTGCCGCCGTTCAAGTTCAGCGCGCTTCCCGCGGGAATGCTGCCGGCAGCACCCAGAAGCAGCGTGCCCGCATTCACATCCGTGCTGCCGCCATAAGTTGCCGCGGCATTGAGCGTAACCGTGCCCGTGGTCGTCTTGGTCAATGAGGAGGTGGCCCCGGCCAATATTGCCGATATGGTTCCACTCTGCACGGCATAAGAAGTGCCCGTGAGCACGCCGCCGCCGACGCCGGTGATATTGCCCGATACCAGACTCACCGCATTTGCGGATGTGGAATTGGCCCCCAGCGCAAACGTGCCTCCGGCGACCGTCAAATTGCTCGAAGCATCGATGCTGCCCCCCGCGCCTAATGCCAGCGTGCCCTGATTCACCTGCGTGGCGCCGCTGTACGTGTTCGCCGCGTTCAGGGTTACCGTGCCGGATGTATTGGTCTTCGTCAAACCACCGGGTCCGGCCAGGATCGCAGAGATGCTTCCAGCCTGCACCGCATAAGAAGTGCCCGTGAGGGTGCCACCCGCGCCCGTGATGCTCCCGCTAAAGAGGCTGACGCTTCCAACCGTCGTCGACGCCGCTCCAATGTCAAACGTGCCACCCGAGACCAGCAAATTTGAAGCTGTGTTGATGGCGCCGCCGCCGGCCAGCGTCAGAGTTCCGCCGATCACGGTGGTGGAGCCGGAATAGGTGTTCGCCCCATTGAGCGCCAGAGTGCCTGTGCCAGACTTGGTAAGCCCCGTGGTTCCGTCGATGACGCCGTCATAGGTCGTCGTGGTGCCGCTGGCCACATCAAAGGTCCCACCACCCGTGCCCAGCAGAATCCCGCGGTTTGAATCGATCGTCAAAGTTGCGGTCGTGCGCAGAGTGCCACTGTTCATGGCCAGATTCCCCGCCGTCGGCCCAGCCGGCGAAGCGCCCAGATTCGCATCCGCGCTGATGCTCACCACGCCGCCGTTGATCGTCATGCCGCCGCCAAAGGTATTCGTGCCGCTGAGCACCAGCGTCGCGCTGCTGCTCTTGACCAGGCTGGCGGTAGCGCCGGCGAGATTGGCCGAAATGGTTCCATCACCAATCTGATAGGAATTGGCCGTAAGCGTCCCGCTGCCAATGATGCTGCCACCGGCGGCGGTGCTCACCACATTCGCCGTCACCGAATTGGCCCCAATATCAAAAGTTCCGAAGAAAACGCTCACGTCGCCGACCGCGTTGATGTTCCCACCCGCGCCCACAACCAGCGTGCCATCAAAAACGTTTGTATTCCCGGTATACGTATTGGCGCCGCTGATCGTCAGTGTACCCGCCCCGCTCTTGGTCAGGCCGCCGTTGCCCGCGATGATCGCACTGATCGTCGCCGAGTCCAGCGCATTGGTCACGGCAAAGCTGCCTGCCGTCAGCGTGTTGGCGGCATTTCCACCATTATCAATCACATAACCCGTCACGTCGAAAGTCAGGGTATTGGCGAAGATCCCAGTGCCCAGGCTCACCGTTCCCGAGGCCCCGCCAAAGATCGCCGTGTCCAGATTCGGATCGGTGTTCGGCCAGGCGACATACGTCGCGCCGTTGTCATTGGTCCACCGGAGCAGAGTGGCATCCCAAATGCCAGTCCCACCCGCGGGTGCGACTCCCGGCGTCCCCGTGCTGTCCCACGTGTAGTCGACGGCGCTTGCGCCCCTGAATGCAAAAACACCCGCAACCGCGGCCGCCAATACTCCAAACCTCCGCTTACGGGAAATTCGCTTCGTTGACCCGACCTGCGCGCTAATGCCGCTCCGCATAGCAATCTCCTTCTCGGAAGAGAACAAAAGCCCAGACGTGCGGCCAAAGCATTCCCGTTGCTAGATCACAAGATCTGCCGGGGGAATCAACAGGCGCAGTCCAAGGCGTTTCTGTTTTTTGGTTCCAGAACTAAGGTCCGCCTACATTCGAAGAGTCTGATGTCCGCTGCGCTCGCCCACGATGCCCTCGCGCAAACGCACACCATCGCAGTTTCTGCAACTACGATTGATCTATACTACTTCACTTGGCCAATAATGCAAGAATCCGCCCGCTCGGTACTTGGGGAAAAGTTGACCGGTTGTAATGCCACACCGATGTTTCACGCTTTTATAACAATTCCGTAATCACCTGCCCTGATGGCAGCACCGGATGCGGCCTCCCGGAATGATCCTCATACTGTGCTGTCACATCGATTCCCAGATGCTGGTACATCGTCGCCAGCACATCCTGCGGCGTTTTGGGGTTGTCCTTTGGCTCACCACCCCTGGCATCTGATGACCCCACCACTCTTCCCCCTTTGATTCCACCCCCCGCCATCGCCCCACTGAACACATTCGGCCAATGATCCCGCCCCGCCTGTTGATTCACCTTGGGCGTGCGCCCAAATTCCCCCCACGCCACCACCATCGTCGTCTCCAGCAGGCCCCGTTGATCCAAGTCCTCAATCAACGCGGAGTAACAGTGATCCCATCTCGTCAAAAACCCATCCTTTAATGACTCAAACCCCTTCACATGCGTATCCCACCACCGCAGATCCACTGTCACAAGTCTCACTCCCGCCTCAACCAACCGCCTGGCCAGCAATACTCTCTGACTCCAGGCCGGACACCCGCATCGATCCGGTGTCGGTGCTTTAAACTCCGGAAAGAAACCGTACCTCTCCCGAACCGCCCTCGGCTCTGCATCCAGGTCAAACGCCTGGCGGGCCCTGTCACTGGTAATTAATTCCCAGGCCATCTGCCGATACCGATCCGTCGCCTCGAGTTGTCCATTGCGATCCGCATCCCGCCGCAGGCGGTCCATTCCTTCTAATAAGGCCTTGCGATCATCCAGCCGGTCCACGGAAATCCCCTCCAGCGGGGAAATATTCGGCACCACAAATTTTTTGCCATTGGCCGGATCGGCCAATGTCTCAAACGGCCTGAACTTTTGCCCCAAATACGCCGCATCGGTCCCTGGCACGCTTCTGGGAATCATTACATAGGGCGGCATTCCGCCATCCAAATGCCCCAGTTGCCTCGACACGATCGACCCGCAGCTCGGATAAACATTCTCATCCGGCGTTTGCTGCGAGGCCGGATATCCTGTAAAGCAAATCTGGTCCCCGGTTGAGTGGCCCGAATCGTCATGGTGCAAGCTGCGGATGATCGACCATTTGTCCATGATCCTGGCCGACAGCGGCAAAAACTCATTAATGATGATCCCCGGCACTTTCGTCTTGATGTGCCCAAACTCGCCGCGATATTCCTCCGGAGCGTCAGGCTTCGGATCCCACGTCTCATGCTGCGCCGGCCCGCCGCGCATCCACAGAATGATGACCGAATTCACCCGCTTGGGACTTCCCCCGCTCGCCGCTCGCGCTGCATCGCTTCGCAAAAGCTGCGAAAGCGTCAATCCCGCCACGCTCAGCACTCCTGCCTTGAGCAATCCCCGCCTGCTCATCGAGTCGGCGCGCAATGCCCGATGAAACCCATCGCAACCCATCCGCTCTCGTCGGCTGATATCCATCCTGCCCTTCTAAACCAGCCACATCTTATCTTGTTGAGAACCCATTTCCTCGGCCCAACCCCCATTTCCATTGCATGAATCACCCTCCCAGCAATTTTTCACTTGAATCGAACAAGCGGACTGGTCAATATGACATTGCGGTCATCATTTCAGCCGCATCTGTACCGGGCACACCAGCGGTGTCATGACGTAGCGCCCGCGTGACACGCACGATGCAGGAGCGGGAGTAACCCCGCCCGAGGCGCATGGGGAATGGAGGCCAGGAATGGGTCGCTTCGCTTTCGGGGGTCGTTCTCGTTCTACATCCAGAAGAAACCCAAAGGGCCGGCTAAGCAGACCTTCTCCATCCATCTCCCGCGCGCTCAACGAAGCGCCCGAATGGGACCGCTGGATGCGCTGCGAGCCCCTCGAGCGCCGAGTTCTCCTCACCGCCATTCCCGCTTCCGTCGAAACCGCCACGCTCGATGTCCTGGCCGCCATCCGCGATGACGTTCGCTCCGCCATCGCCGGCCACGTCGTCCTCCAAACCCAGCTTCCCGTCATCGGCGCATCCATCGCCGACGACCTCGATCTTCAAACCATTCTCAGCACCGGCCTCTACGATCCCATCAACACCTATTTCGGCGGCGCTCCCACCGACACCGGTCTCCAGGCCGCCCTCGAAGCCATTTCCGTTACCAGTGGCGACATCACCGTCAACGTCAACAGCGCCTCGGTCACCATCGACAACTCCGACATCAGCAATCCGCTCCTGCTGATCAATTTCACCCTCATCGGCACCCAGGAAACCGAAGAAACCGCCTCTTATCCCGCCGGCACCATCACCATCGATGACTCGACCGTCACCGTCCTCCACACCCTCAACCTCCCCGTCAATATCCAGATCCCCTTCACCAGCGGCGTCATCGCTGACGAAGATGTTTTCACCAATCTTCAGGCCGCGCAAGTTACTTCGAGCGTCACCGCCTACACCGGCGCAACCGGCAACATCGGCCTGCTCGACATCACCATCAGCCCCGCGAATTTCTCCCTCGCTGTCGATCTGGACATCCAGTTCAACGACACCGACGGCGCTGGCAATCTGACCCTTACCCAGCTTCAGGCCGGCAACATTGCTGACGACATGACCATCACCCCCATCGCCAGCAGCATGAGTCTGAATCTCGGCGTGCAGGCCACCCTCTGCGGTGAAATGCTCGGCGCATCGCCCGAGCTTTCACTCAGCACCACCAATGTATTCTCCGGCTCCGCCCTGACTTGGGCGCTCAACTCTGATCTCTCGCCCGTCTCCATTTTCCAGAACATGTCCGTCGCCGACGTTCAGGGGCTTTTCAACCAGCTCATCACCACCCTCAACGGCCTGGCCGACACGCTCAATCTTGACGATATCCCATGGATTGAGGAATCCCTCTCCGACCTGGTTGACCTGGGCTCGACTCTCTCCCAATACACTTCTCAGCTTCAGGACCTCAGCGGCTACACCTTCGACAGCTTCCAGGAACTGGTCGAGCAACTTGCCGCTTACATCAGCATCCCCGTGGTCGATCTCAATCTCCGCTGCGATGACACCGGCAACTCAGTTCTCATCGATCTCGAGCTGCAAAAATCATTCTCTCAGCCGATTCTTCTGGACATGAGCGAGGATGCCGGCCCGCTGTCGATCAAGGCGGGTGTTCAGGCCGATTTCACGGCCGATCTGACCATTAATGCCACCGTCGGCTTCGATCTCGATCCTCTGGGCGGCGGCGAGGCCCTCTCCGACCGCTTCTTCATCACCGAAGGCAGCAGCATCGTCGTCGATGCTGACCTTGATATGCCGGACATGGATGTCGGCGTGGCCATCGGCCCCGTGGGTGTCTGCATCACCGATGGCACAGCGCATTTCTCCATCGGCACCAGCATCAGCATGGTCGATCCCGGCACCAACGCCGCCGATTCCCGCGTCGATCTTGGCGAAATGATCGACAACCCCATCGGCGACTATGTCACCATCGACTCCCCCACCGTCACCGTCACCGGCGAGCTTCCCCTGGATGGCTGCACCAGCGCCATGAACACGCTGCTGGGCATCGACACGACGAGTAGCGCCACCCGCCCCGCCCTCACGCTCAGCCTCGGCACCCTCAACGACATCACCACCTTCACCATCACTCCCGACGCCGAATTTAACGCCCTCATCGACGGCCTCACCGATTTTTCCGACGTCTCCATCTGGGATGCCGTCGGGCAGATTGTCCTCTTCCTCCAAAACAGCAACATCGAGGCCTTCAACGTCAAGCTCCCCCTCATCAACAAGTCCATCAACGAGCTCGTCGATGCCGCCGATAGCTTCCTTTCCCTCACCGGCGGCCTCAACACCAACTTTGGATCACTCAAAACCGCCATCAACGCTCAACTGGCCGGACTTGACGCCGCCATCTCCACCGCCGTCACCGATCTGGCCATTTCCATCGTCGATCCGGGTGATCTGGCCATCGCCCAGGCCCGCCTCCTCGACCTGCGCGATGCTCTTGATGTCGCCCTCGCCCAGGCCGATCTCTCCGGCCTCGCCATCGACATGATGAGCATCCTCGGCGGCCTCGACAGCTTCATCACCGACTACACAGCCGACATTTCCACTGCCGCCCTTTCCACCGCGATTTCAGCCATCGAAGGCCTCATCCCCTCACTCAACTCACTCGAAACCCGCCTGGAAACCATGCTCGGCCTCGCCCCGGCCGACCTCTCACTCACCATGGAAAACTTCGGCGCTGACCGCGCCGTCGTCATCCGCCTCAATCTCACCGACGGCTTCCACAGCACCATCCCCCTCGACTTCTCCTTCGAAGGCCAGACCGTCCCCGTCACCGTCGACGGTTCTGGCGACCTCACCGTCGACGCCGATATCACCCTCCAGCTCGACTTCGGCTTCAACCTCTCCACCCTCACTCCCTTCCTCCTCGATACCAGCAATATCACCGGCACCGCCGATGTCTCCACGACCAACCTTTCTGTTCTGGCCATGCTCGGCGCGGTCACTGGCGTAGGGCTTGGCCTCCCGGGCGACTTCGGCACTGTCTCTCTGAAGGAAAAAGAAACCGCCTCCTTCACCGGCGATGGATCCACCACCAATTTCATCGTCGCTCTCACCGCGGACCAGCGCGACCTCGCCATCGTCACCGTCAACGGCGTCGTCCAGGATGAGGACGACTTCACCCTCACCACCATCCAACTCACCTTCGATGCCGCTCCTGCCTCAAGTGCGGCCATCCTCGTCTATTACCCCGGCGCAGGCGCTGCCTCCATCGGCATCACCCTCAACGACAACTCCGGCTCCACCAGTGACGGCGTCATCACCTTCTCCGACATCAATCTCTCCACCTTCGACTTCAACATTGATGGCCTGATCAACGCCCGTGTCTCCGTCGATCTCCCCTTCTTCGGCGATGCCGGCGACCTCCGCTTCTTCATGGACCTCTCCGACTTCGATTCCCTCTACGCCGCCCTCCCCGACGACCTCGAAACCAACATGGCCCTCGGCGAAGACTGCGACTTCTCCATCTTCCTCTCCGCCTTCGGCGACCTGCTCGACACATTGGAGAACGGCCTCGAGCTCGACATCCTCCAGAATCTCCCCCTCATCGGCGATGGCATCGACGTCGCCGCCGGCGTTGTGGGCGATCTGCGCGACCTCGTCGCCACCCTTCAGGCCGCCCTCGAAGGCGGCGAAGCGGCCATTCAGAGCTTCTTCTTCACCAACCTCGGCTCCATCCTCGTCGACGGCAACGGCGACCCCGTCGATGATCCCAGCGACATCGACGTCACCATCGCCGGCACCACCTGCGTCGAAGTCAACCTCCACCTCGTCGGCACCGACACCTTCACCGCCAACTTCGACGTCGGCCTCGACGCCCTCGTGCTCGAGTTCGCCGCATCCGGCGCTGTTGACATCGACATGGGCTATGACATCGAGCTTGGCCTGGGTTTCAGCCTCACCCAGGGCTTCTACATCGTCTCCAACTCCGACCCGGATGATCCCGAAGTCGAATTCAACCTCGATGTCGATCTCGCCCAGGGTTCCAGCCTCGATGCCGACCTCTTCTTCCTCCATCTCAGCGCTACGGAAGTGAACGATCCCGGCACCATCCTCTCCGGCTCACTCAATCTCAACCTCATCGATCCCAGCGGCTCCGACAATCACGTCACCATCAACGACATCCTCACCACCGACTTCACCGATCTTCTGGAAGCCTCCCTCGATGGCACCGCCACCGTCGATCTCCTCCTCGAAGCCGACGTCGGCAGCGACCCCAACCTCCCCTACATCAGCGCTGTCCTCTCCGTCGAATGGGATTTCCTGGGCAACGACGGCCTCACCGGCCAGGAACCGATCGTCTCCATTCACGATGTTTCGCTTCATTTCGGCGACTTCCTCAGCAAATTGATCGGCCCGGTCGTCGATCAGCTCGACGACTGGATCGAGCCCATCAAGCCCATCCTCGATTTCCTCAACACCGAAATCCCCGTCATCAGCGATGTCTCCCAATTCCTCGGCGGCGCTCCTGTCACCGTCATCAGCCTGATCAGCGGCGCGCTCGGCGAAGGCGGCGATACCGTCCAGAAGACCTTCGACATCCTCAATGCCATCGTCGGCATCGTCTCCGCCACCAGCGGCTTTGGTGATGACATCGCGATCAACTTCGGCGACTTCAACTTCTCCCAGGACCTCCGCACCCCCGGCTCCGTGAACGCCGACACCTCCGGCACCCTCGATGAAAGCGGCGATGGTTCCGCTGAGGATCAGCTCGACGATGAAGCCGCCGGAAATGCCGGCCTGGCCGGAATCCTCGATGATCTCCAGGAAATCGGCCTCGACATCCCCATCATCACCAGCCCCCTCAACATCATTAAGCTCCTCCTCGGCCAGCGCGTCGATCTGATCACCTGGGATATTCCGCGCCTCGAAGCCGGCTTTGAATTCGAGCAATCCTTCGGCCCGCTCCTGCCGCCCGTGCCGCTCTACGCCCGCATCTTCGGATCGCTTTCCGTCTTCGCCGATTTCTTCATCGGCCTCGATACCCGCGGCTTCGAGCCCGGCCATACCGTCTTTGATGGCTTCTACTTCGGCGATTTTGATGGCGATGGCAATGAAATGCCCGAGCTGGGCCTCAATGCCACCATCGGCGCAGGCGCGGAGCTCAACGTCGTCATCGCCAAGGCCGGCGTCGAAGGCGGCGTCTCCGCCGACCTCGGCGCTGATTGGAACGACCTCGATGATGACGGCAAGGTTTATTTTGACGAGCTTGGCATCCAGCTCGGCCGCGGCCTCAAGTGCGTCTTTGATCTCTCCGGCCAGCTCAGCGCCTTCCTCAATTTCTACGCCTCCCTCGGCCTCTCCACCCCCTTCGGCGACATCACCCTCTGGGACAAAACCATCAACCTCCTCAACATCACCCTCTTCGACTTCTCCTACACCTGCCCACCTCTGCCTCCACCGATCCTGGCCCATGTCAGCGATGGCACCGACGGCTTCGCCCCCAACACCCTCGTCGGCCACATCGGCCCATTCGCCTCGCTGCGCCAGCCCGGCGCAACCGATGGCAAAGACAAGATCACCATCACCGCCCTCCTCGACGAAGGCACCGGTCTGCCCATCCCCAACGCATACCTGGTAAGTGGTTTTGGCGAGGAGCAGCCGTACTACGGTGTCACCAGCATCTACTTCGACGGCGGCGCTGAAGCCGACGACATCCGCGCTGACGCGACTGTCACCGTCCCCATCACCCTCTTTGGCGGCGATGGCGATGACAAACTCGACGGCGGCTCAGGCCCCGACAGCATTTCCGGCGGCGATGGCATCGACTGGATCTATGGCTTCGACGGCGCGGACATCCTCAACGGCGATGATGGCAACGATGTGGTCTTCGGCGGCCTGGGCAACGACACTTCCATCTCCGGCGGCGATGGCGATGACCAGCTCTACGGCGAAGAAGGCAACGACACGATGTACGGCGGCGATGGCAGTGACATCATGTATGGCGATGCCCAACCCGACAACAACGGCAACAGCACCGGCTCCGGCAACGATGTCATGGATGGCGACGATGGCGACGATGTCATGAACGGCGCGGGCGGCAACGATGACATGGACGGCGGCGATGGCGCTGACTTCATCGAAGGCATCGACGGCAACGACACCGCCCACGGCGGCGATGGTAATGACGTCATCAATGGCGACCTGGGCAATGACGTGCTCTACGGCGGCGACGATGACGATGTCATCCGCGGCTTCAACGATGAAACCCAGCCCGGCGGCGCTGACGATGATGAGATTTATGGCGATGAAGGCTTCGACGACCTGGCCGGCAACAACGGCAACGACTTTATCGTCGGCGGCACCCAGAGCGATGCCATCCTCGGCGGCCTGGGCAATGACACCATCCTCTCCGGCTGGGGCGATGATGTAATCCACGGCGATGACGGCCTCGATTACATCGAGGGCGGCCCCGACAACGATGACATCTGCGGCCAGGGACAAACCGACACCATCTGGGGCGGCACCACCGTTTACGGCTTCCCCTACATCCTCCTCGGCTATGTCGATCCCTTCACCGACGGCGGCTTCGTGCAAACAAGCTGCACCTCCCCCATCATCTTCATCCCCCCCACCGAAATCCCCCACGACGGCACCACCACCATCTCCGGCCAGAAATATCACGACCTCAACGCCAATGGCGTTCACGACCCCAACGAGCCCGGCCTCGATCGCTGGACCATCACCCTCTACGACGCCACCGGCGGCATCGTCGCCAGTCAACTGACCTACAGCAGCGATCTCAACTCCGACGGCTCCATCGACCCCTATTCCGAGATGGGCCTCTACGAATTCGCGGGAATCGCCCCCGGCACCTACAAAGTCGCCGAAACCCTCCAACCCGGCTGGTTCCAAAGCGAGCCCACCGGTCCGGTCGATCCGGTCCTGAACACCAAAACTTATCAAATCATCACCGCCGGCGGCGACGGTCCATTCCAAGACCTCGATTTCGGCAACTACCGCCGCGGCGCCATCACCGGCCAGAAATTCCAGGACAGCAACGGCAACGGCCGCCAGGATGGCAACGAAATCTATCTCAACAATTGGACCATCCAGCTCTACAACCAGGCCGACGAATTGGTCGCCACGCAAGTCACCCACACCGTCGGCGCTGTCGGCGGCATCCAGACCATCGGCTACTACGAATTCAACAACCTCGACCCCGGTGATTATCGCGTGGTTGAAGTCCTCCAGCCGGGATGGGTCCAAACCGCCTCCCCAAGCCCCATCGACCTCTCCAGCAATGAAACCGCCGCTCACAACGATTTCGGCAACAAACCCAGCGGCGAAATCCACGGCCACAAATGGGAGGATACCAACGGCGACGGCAAGCACCAGGAAAACGAGCCCGGCCTGGCCGGCGTCACCATCTACATCGACACCAACAACAACGACCAGCTCGACCCCGGCGAGCCCTTCACCATCACCTCCGGCGACAATCCGGAATTCCCCGGCGATGAAACCGGCGAATACTCATTCACCGGCCTCATGCCCGGCGCCTACACCATTCGCGAAATCGTCCCCACGGGCTATGTCCAAACCATGCCCCAGCAGGAAAACCGCGAGTTTGTCGTCAACCTCACAGCGGCCGGCATGACTTTCACCGGCGCTGACTTCGGCAACGCCCCCCGCCCCTCTTCCATCTGCGGCGCCAAGTTCCTGGACAAGAACAAAGACGGCAAGCGCCAATCCAACGAGCCCCTTCTCCCCGGCTGGGTCATCTACCTGGACCTCAACAACAACGGCACCCGCGACCCCGGCGAGCCGCTCACCACCACCAGCACCGACGGCCAGTACTGCTTCGATGGTCTCCGTGCCGGCGAATACCACGTTTACGAACAACTCAAGAACGGCTGGAGCCAGACCGCGCCCGGCAACGACGTTGTGTACTACAAGATCGTTCTGACCGACTCCACGGTCGCTAAAAACGTCGACTTCGGCAACGTGCCCGGCACCTTCAGCGGCACCAACGGCCGCGACAACATCACCATCACCCGCGGGCCAGCAGGAACCCTCGACATCTACGATCGCAACAACCCCTCCCAGGTCCCCGTCTTCAGCCACGCGTTCACCACCGAGCCGTTCACCATCGACCTCAAAGGTGGCAACGATTCCATCTGGATCGACCTCTCCAGCGGCAATCCCCTGTTCCCCGGCCTGACCATCAACGGCCACACCGGCAACGATTTCGTGAAGGTCATCCTCCCGGCCGTGCAAAACAGCCTGCTCATCGGGCCCAACGATCTCGTGCTCAACGGCATCCTCATCGGCCTGAGCAACTTCAACCAGATGGAAGTCATCGGCGGCAGCGCTGATGACATGCTGACCATCAACGGCGCCGTCCCCTTCAGCCCGATTTTCCGCGGTGGAGGCGGCCAGAACCAGCTCATCCTCAACGACAGCCACTACGATTTCCCCGCCGAATTCCTGACCGACGGCATCAACCTGAATGTCGAAGTACACAACGACGGTGAACTTTTCTTCCACGGCGATCAATCCCTCAACAGTCTCATCGCCCACGAAGCCGCCCACGTCGTTCAGCAGAGCCACGGCGTCGCCCTGCGCCTCAATCAGCTCGATATTGGCCCCAACGCCACCGTCGATCTCGACCAGAGCGACCTCATCCTCCAAGCCACCACCGCCACCCGCCAGGCCATGTACAATTATCTCTTCGCCCAGATCGCCCGCGCCCGCAACACCGGCCAATTCCCCGCCACCCGCTGGATGGGCCCTGGCCTCACCAGCGAACTCGCCCATCAATACCCTAACGGCATCACCACCCTCGGCCTGTATCAGCACAACCAGACCGACCTCGAATTCCTCCACGGCTTCCCCCTCGACGACAATTCTCTCATCGTCCGCTTCACCTACGTCGGCGACGTCAACGGCGATGGCACTATGAACGCCGACGACTACGCCCAAATCGACGCCGGCTTCGCCACCCACGCACTCGGCTACGCCAATGGCGATCTCGATTATCGCGGCGGCCCGCCCAACTCCGACGATTACTTCGGCGCAGACCACGCCTTCTTCAACCAGGGTCCTCCCATCAATCCGCCTCCGCCCCAGGCCCCCGCTCTCACCCCCACCGCCGGCGGAGAAATTCACGGGAATAAATTCTGGGATATCAACGCCGACGGCGTGCGCCAGACCACCGAAGTCGGCATCTCCGGCGTCACCATTTACCTGGACAAGAACAACAACGGCGTCTTCGAGCCGGCCATCGACATCGGCACCACCACACTCACCGACGATCCCGCCACGCCGGGCGTCAACGAGGCTGGAAATTACGCTTTCCTCTCCCTCGCCCCCGGCACTTACATCGTCCGCGAAGTCGTCCCCGCAGGCTTTATTCAGACCGCACCCACCGCCGGCTTCTACACCGTCACCATCGACATCAACATCGTCAACAACTTGAATTTCGGCAACCGCCCCAGCCAGCCTGGCACCGGCGAAATTCACGGCAACAAATTCTCCGACACCGATGGCGACGGTAAGCGCGAGAATGGCGAGCCGGGGCTTTCCGGCGTCGTGATTTACCTCGATCGCGACAACAGCGGCACGCTCAGCAGCGGCGACATTTCCACGGTCACGCAAAACGACAATCCCAACACACCCACCATCGATGAAACCGGCAACTACGATTTCTACGGCCTGCCGCCTGCCACGTACATCATTCGCGAAGTCGTTCCCAGCGGCTATACGCAAACCGCGCCGGCCAATGGCTCGTATCTGGTTGAAATCGGCCAGGGCGGCGTGGCCACCGGCCGCGATTTCGGCAACCGCCCCAACCGTGGCACCATCAGCGGCACCAAATTCCGCGACCTCGATGGCGATGGCAAACGCGATCCCAACGAAGGCGGCATCGGTGGCGTCACCATCTACATCGATCTCAACGGCAACGGCCAGCCCGATGCCGGCGAACCCACCACAACCACGGCCCCCGACGGAACCTGGTCGTTCACCAACGTCCCCACCGGCACCTACACCATCGCCGAAGTCGTCCCGCCCGGTTATGCGCAAACCGCGCCGGTCGGGGGCACCTTCACGCTCACCTTCAACGGCCAGACCACCTCCGGCCTCGACTTTGGCAACCGCCGCGGCGAAATCACCGGCACCAAGTTCGAAGATCGCGATGGCGACGGCAAGCGCGGCGCCAATGAGCCCGCACTCCCCGGCGTCACCATCTATCTCGATCTCAACCGCAACGGCCGCCTCGATGAAAACGAGCCGGCGATGCTCACGATGAACGACGACACCGGCACTCCAGAAATTGAAACCGGCCGCTACTTCTTCCAGGATCTTCCCGTCGGCGCATATCAGGTGCGCGAAATCGTCCCCGCCGGCTACACCGTCACCATTCCCATCGGTGGCCTCGGCGATGTGCCTCAATTGAAGGCCGGCGAAACCGTCACCATCAACTTCGGCAACAAGCTCGACATCGGCATCAGCGGCGCCAAGTGGGATGACCTCGATGGCGATGGCCGCCGCGTGCAGGGCGAGCCCGGCCTTGCCGGCGTGACCATCTATCTCGATCTCAATCAGAACGGCCAGCTCGACGCCAACGAACCCTGGACGATCACCGCCGCCGACGGCAGTTACTCCTTCACCAACCTCACCACCGGCATCTACACCGTCTGCGAAGTGATCCCAAGCGGATACGCCCAGACCTTCCCGCAAACCAACAACGGCTGCCATGTGGTGCAAGTCGGCGCCGGCGTCGTCCCCGGCCGCGACTTTGGCAATTCCAATCTCCCCGGTTCCATCCACGGGACCAAATGGAACGACCTCAACGCCAACCGCATGCGCGACGCCGGCGAACCCGGCCTCGCGGGCGTGTTCATCTATGTCGATCTCAACAACAACGGCGTCTTCGATACCGGCGAACCTTCCACCACATCCCTCCCCGATAATCCCGCCACCCCAGGCATCAACGAGGCCGGCATCTACTGGATCTACAACGTCCCGCCCGGCACCTGGCCGGTTCGCGAAGTCGTTCCCGCCGGTTTCGGCCAGTCCTATCCCGGCGTCGCCCTCATCGGCTCCGACGCAACCGGCATGCTTTACGACTTCAACATGACGACCGGCGCGGCAACAAATCCGCGGCCAACCATCCCCAACCTCGTCGGGATTTCGCAAGGGCTTGGATTCACGGGCATCCACGGGCTGACCAGCACAGGCCAGCTCGTCTCCATCAATGAAACCACCGGCGCGTGGGTGCTGCTCGGCGCCGTCGCCGCCACCCTGAACGAAGGCGACCTGGAATTCGATCCGGCTACGGGCGATCTCTACGGCCTCTATGGCTCCGGCAGCACCCTCTATCGCATCAACCCCATCACCGGCGCCCCCACTCTCGTCGGCGCGCTAGCCACGCCCGACCCCTCCGCCTTGGCCTTCGACTCCAGCGGCAATCTCTTCGTCTTCGACGGCACGGCCATGAAGATCGCGAATATCAACAAAGCGAACGGCGCTTTGATCAGCGCTGTCTCCATTTCCGGGCCGAATTTAGGTCCCACCTCAGGGATGGATTTTGATCCACTCACCGGCATCCTCTACCTGGCCACCAGCGGGAACATCGGCGGAGCGGTCCCCACCCTCTACACCCTCAATCCCACCACCGGCGCCCTCACCACCATCGGGCCGACCTCCGGTGTTCGCGCCACCAACACCACCTTCGTCCTCCGCGACCGCAACATCGCCTACGTCCTCCCCGGCTCAACCATCAACGGCATCGATTTCGGCAACTACCAAGCCCAGATCCTCCCCGACGGCGATGACAAGATCCGCGGCGGCGACGCGGCCGACACGATTCATGGCGACAACGGCTCCGGCTTCCCCGCCCCCATCATCACCATCGGCGGCAAGGATACCGTCTATGGCGATGCCGCGGCCGATGAAATCTATGGCCAGGACACCGACGACCTGCTCTACGGCGGCGATGACAACGACATCATCTTCGGCAACGACGGCAACGACACCATGGATGGCAACGCCGGCAACGACACCACCAGCGGCGGCGCTGGCGACGACACCTACGTCTTCACCACGCCAGCCACCGCCACCACCGACACCGTCAACGAGCTCTTCGCCGAAGGCAGCGACTGGTTCGACATGTCCGACGTCGCAACCCTCCTTGACTTCGACTTCAACGTCAGCAACGCCACCCGCTCCACCAATCTCACCATCGTCCTCCAGGATGGCTTTGGCGCAGACGGCTCCGCCTACATGGAAAATATCCAGGGCGCGGTGACGCAGACCAACAAGCTCACCGGCAACTCCGCCGACAACATCCTCGTCGGCGGCAATCTCTCCGACACCGTCACCGGCAATCTCGGCAACAACCAACTCTTCGGCTCCGACGGCGACGACATCTTCATCCCCTCCGCCGGCACCGACATCATCGTCTCCGGCGACATCGGCTACGACCGCCTCGACTATTCCGCCTTCCCGCTCGGCGTCACCATCAATCTCCAGACCCATTCCGGTACCCACGTCACCAGCTTCACCGACATCGAGCTGTTCATCGGCTCCGCCTTCTCCGATACCCTCATTGGCCAGAACATTGCCAACTCCTGGCACATCACTGGCAGCAACGCCGGCGACGTCAACGGCGCGGGCGTTGTCGATTTCACCGCCATCGAGAATCTCTCCGGCGGTTCGGCCACGGACACCTTCATCTTCAGCGATGGCGCTTCCGTCTCTGGCGTCATCGATGGCGACGGCGCAATCGACAGCCTCATCTACTCCGCCTACACCACCGCCGTCACCGTCGATCTCACCGCCGGCGCCGCCACCGGCGCCGGCGGCGTCCAGAACATCGAAAACGTCATTGGCGGCTCCGCCTCCGACGTCATCACCGGCGATGCCAACGCCAATGTCCTCATCGGCGGCGCTGGCAACAACACCATCGGCGGCATGGATGGTCCCGACACCCTCGTGGGCGGCGCCGGCGACGACAGCATCACCGGCGGCAACGGCAACGACCTCTACATCATGACCAACGGCGGCGGCACCGACACCATCGTCGAAGTCGTCGGTGGCGGCACCGACACCATCACCTTCGCCTCCGTCACAACGCCGGTCACTGTCGATCTCCAGAATAACATCGCCACCGGCACAACCGCCGGCTCCCTGGCCAATATCGAATCCCTCATCGGCACCTCCGGCCCCGACACTCTCATCGGCCAGGACATCGCCAACATCTGGAATATCACCGGCCTCAATTCCGGCAACATCAACGGCGCCCTCTTCTTCTCCGGCTTCGAAATTCTCAACGGCGGCTCGCTCTCCGACTCCTTCAATCTCGCCGGCGGCTCAATTTCGGTAGAAGCCGATGGCAAGTTCGGTCCCGACACTCTCAATTACGCCGCATTCGGCGGCCCCGTCAGCGTCAATCTCGCCACGCACGTCGCTCCCCTCGTCGGTACTTTCGCCAACATCGAAAGCCTCGTCGGCACCGCCTCCAATGACCAGCTCATCGGCGACAACATCGCCAACGCCTGGCACCTCACCGCTCTCAACGCCGGCGACATCAACGGCGTCGGCATCCTCGATTTCTCCAGCTTCGAAAATCTCACCGGCGGCTCGCTCGCCGATACCTTCGTCTTCAGCGACGCCATGGGCGTCTCCAGCACCATCGACGGCAGCGCCGGCGCCGATACCTTCGACTACAGCGCCTACACCTCCGCCGTCACCGTCAATCTGCAACTCCAGACCGCCACCGGCACCGGCGGCTTTGCCGCCGTCGAGCGCTTCCTGGGCGGCACTCTTGCCGACACCCTCACCGGCCGCAATATCGCCAACACCTGGCACATCACCTCCGCCAACACCGGCGACATCAACGGCGCCGGCGTCCTCGACTTCTCCAGCTTTGAGAACCTCACCGGCGGCTCACTCGCCGACACTTTCATCTTCAGCAACGCCGTTGGCGCCAGCGGCATCATCGCCGGCGGCGGCGACACGGATACCTTCGATTATTCACTCTCTATTGCCGGTGTGACTGTGAATCTCCAGACCGGCGCCGCCACCAACGTCGGCGGCTTCGCCAGCATCGAGCGTTTCATTGCCACCGGCGTCACCGACACCCTCACCGCCGCCAACGTGGCCAACATCTGGACCATTAACGGCGCAGGCGCGGGCGATATCAACGGCGCGATCTCCTTCACCGCGTTCGATAATCTCACCGGCGGCTCACTGACCGATTCCTTCCGGTTTGCCACCGGCGGCTCGATCACCGGCGCACTCAATGGCGTGGGCCTGGCCAATACTCTCGACTACAGCCTCCGCTCCACCCCCGTCACCGTCACTCTCCAAACCGGCGTCGCCACCGATGTGCCCATCGGCTTCATCAACATCCAGGCCTTTGTCGGCAGCACCGCCTCCGACACGCTCATCGGCCGCAATGTGGCCAGCACCTGGCACCTCACCGCCAACAATGCCGGTGACATCGGGGCGCCCGGCACTCTCGATTTCTCAAGCTTCGAAAATCTCACCGGCGGCGTCGCCAACGACGGGTTCATCTTCGGCCCGGCCGTCGTCTTCGGCGGCGCCATCACCGGCGGAGCCGGCACCGACACCCTCGACTACGGCCTCTACACCACACCCGTCACCGCCGATCTCCCCGGCAACGCCGCCACCGGCACCGGCGGCGCACTGACAATCGAGAATCTCATCGGCGGCTCCGCCGACGACTTCCTCATCGGCCGTGACAGCGTGAACAACAGTCTCCAGGGCGGCCTCGGCAACGACGTCCTCGTCGGCAACTCCGGCATCGATTCCCTCGTCGGCGGCAACGGCCGAGACATCCTCATTGGCGGCATCGGCGTCGACAACCTCAACGGCGGCCTCGGCGAAGACATCCTCATCGGGGGCACCACCAGTTGGGATGCCAACCTCGCCAATCTCGCCAACATCATGACCCGCTGGCTCGCCGCCTCCGCCTATGGCGTCCGCATCACCGACCTGAAGACCAGCGTCCCGCAGCTTCTACCCGCCACCACCGTCTTTAACGACGGCTCCGCCGACGTCCTCACCGGCGGCGGCGACCTCGACTGGTTCCTCACCGAAGCCGTCGACAGCATCATCGATTTCAACAACCCCGCCGGCGAAACCAACGACGTGTTCTGATAAATCTCTCTCGCGGACGCGTTCAACCCCTCTCCCATCGGGAGAGGGCTGGGGTGAGGGGCTCGCCAGCGCAAGTTGTGTCGAGATTTCCTCGTTCTTTGAACGTCGGAAGTTGGACATTGAAAGTTCTGTATTTCCTTCGCTGTTCAATGTTCAATGTTCGATGTTCAATGTTCAATTCACGAAAACTCCACTACCTCCTTCTCTCCCTCATCCTCCTCTACGCAACCATCCTCCGCCTCTACCTCCTCAACATCCCTTTCCACTCCACCGCTGAAGGCGTCGGCTCCTGGTACGGCATCATGGCCCGCAACTATCTCCACCTCCCCTGGCAAATTCACAAAGGCGTCCCCGTCCAATCCATCGGCCATTGGCCCGACACCCCCGTCCGCTTCTACTCTCATCACCCTCCCCTCATGCCCCTCGCCATCGCCCTCAGCTACAAGCTCCTCGGCCAAGGCGACTGGCAAACCCGCCTCCCCTTCGCCCTCTCCACCCTCGGCATAATCCTTCTCCTGTATCTTCTGCTCAAAAATAAGACTCCCGTCGCCGCCCTCTACGCCTCCGCCATCTACGCCTCTCTCCCCATGGTCCTCTACTACGGCGCTCAACCCGAATTCATCAATCCCCAGTTCATCTTCCTCACCCTGCTGACCATCGCCGCCTTCTTCCGCCTCAACGCCAACCCCACAATTAAAAATTCCCTTCTCCTCTGCGTCGCTTTCACCCTCGCCGCCGCCACCGACTGGCCCGCCTTCTACCTTGTCCCCCTCGCCACGATCTCGTTCCTCCTCAAGCACAGACTCAAACACTGGCCCCTCATCCTCCTCTTCTCTCTTTTCTCCCTCTTCATTTTCGCCGCCCTCTACACCCACATCGTCCTCGTCGCCACCAACGACTGGACCTGGATGCTCTCCCAATTCCGCGCCCGCACTCTCGGCACCACCCCCTCCCAGGAAATCTCCTTCCTCGCCTGGCTGAAAATGGCCTGGTACTACAACCAAACCCACCACACCCTCCCCATTCTTCTCCTCAGCGCGATCTGGCTAATCCTGACCCTCTTCCGCCGCATTCTTCCCTCTCCCGGTACTCCGGGAGAGGGTCAGGGTGAGGGCTCTCCTCCCCAAATCGCAAAGCGCAAATCGCAAATCGCAAATTCCCTCCCTCTCTTCCTTCTCCTCTTCTCCCTCATCCACCTCCTCATCGGCCGCCAGGGCTCCCACGCCCACGCCTGGTGGTGGTGGCCCCTCACCCCTTTCCTCGCCCTCTCCTCCGCCCTCGCCCTCGCTCACCTGATCAATCTCTTCCCCAAACGGCTCACCATCCCCGCCCACACCCTCGCCATCCTCCTCCTCATCCTCTTCGCCACCATCAATCTCAAAAAAAACCTCCCCCATCTGCTCGACCCCAACCTCACCAGCGCCAACCAGCCCTACGACGGAGAAATGCTCGCCCGCGCCGTCCGCTTCGCTTCCCCCGACGCCAACACCCCCGTCATCCTCATCTCCGGCGACGTCCACCCCTCTCTCTGGTACTACGCCGACCGCCCCATCAAAATGCACGTCTGGTCGATCGAAGCGTTCAACGCGCGCCTCACCAACACCACCGCCGACCTCCCCTTCGCCTTCCAGCAAGACTGCCCCGCCCGCCCCGTGGCCGTCATCGTTCCCAAACTCTACGCCAACGCTGCCAAGGACCTCCTCGCTCATCTTCGCGACAATTACTCTCGACTGAATCCCCCAGCCCCCCTGTACGAGATGTACGAAATCTACTCGCTACAAAAGAACTAATACCCCAATAAACTCCAACGCCACGCCCCACAGTGCCGAAACCAGAAGGACGCCATACACCCGCAACCGCATCTCCAGCGTTCGGCCAAAACAAGACACTGCGACAACCAACGCGCCCAGCATCGCTGCTCCCCAATATCGTACTCGTTCCATCCGCGCAAAGGCCTCGTTCGCCTCCACCATAATCGGCATCGATGAACCCGGCATGATCGCTTTGACTGTCCTGGGCTCCTGGCCTAAATCGGATGGCCGTTTGATGCCTCTGAACATGATCGGTAGAACGATCAGCGCCAGCCCCAACGCCATGAGTGTCGCCACCCAGATCAGCAACTCCCCCAAACTCCCATTGCGCGATTCATCAATACTTTTCGTCACGATATCACGATAAGGCACCACGGGCAGATCTCCCTGCCTTTGCCCCCTTGTCTTCAATTCTTCGCCATGTCCAGCAAATCCATCGCCGCCCCACTCATCGTCATCACTCCCACCTTAATCGCCTCCCGCTCCGGCAAATACTTCGACGAATGCAAACTCGGCAACCCCCTCCCCCCGGGCCTCTTGCTCTCCGCAATCGCCTCCCGCTTCACGCTCCCCAGCCGATACATACAAATCGGAATTCTCGGCTCCTCCCTCCCATATCTCCCAAAATCCTCTCCCCCCATCGTCGGCTCCCTTTTAATGACGTTCTCCTCCCCCACCATCGCCTTCAGCGACACCACCACCTTCTCCACCAGCTCCGGCGTGTTATACGTCGCCGGCGTAAACTCATCCTTCACCACCACAATCGGCTCCAGGTTTTTAGGAACTCCCGCGCTGGCCGCAATTCCCTTCACGATCCGCTCAATCGCCCCAATCACCTGCTCCCTCACCTCATCCTTATAAGTCCTCACCGTCAACTGCAACTTCACCTCATCCGGAATCACATTGTGCTTCGTCCCCCCATGAATCGATCCCACCGTCACCACCACCGGCTCCGTCGCCTTCACCTCCCGGCTGGCGATCGTCTGTAGCGCCAGCACACACTCGGCCGCGATCACAATCGGATCCTTCGTCATGTGCGGCTGCGCCCC
>DASYUA010000271.1:0-3900 GCA_036001665.1 Tepidisphaeraceae bacterium | reverse complement strand
CCGGCAGCACCATCCACTGCCCGCTCTCCTTCACCAGCGTCCCCACAAACCGCTTCTGCGTCCGCTCCAGAATCTCCATCACCCGCCCCTCATACAGCGTCTTCCCCTCGCTCCCTCTTCTTGAGTTGGTGATCTTGGCCGAAACAATGTCCCCATTGATCGCCCCCCCATTTTCCCCGATCGGGATATACAAATCCTCATGGCTACCCGGATCGCGCGGCTCCACAAACCCAAACCCCTTCCGATTGTGCCGATACACCCCCACAATCGCCCCCGAGCTCTGCTTCTGCGTCGGCAAAACCACCGACCCACCCCCACCCAGCACCACCCGCCCCTGGTGCATCAACTCCCGCAGCGCATTGCGAAACGCGTGATAGTCCTGCTCCCCCACCTCCAGCTCCCGCGCCAATTTCCTCGGCCGCAGCGGCCTCCCGCCCGACGACTGAAGATACGACATGATCTTCGATTCAATCTGTTTCTCTGCCATAAAATTCGTAGCACGGGCGTCTCGCCCGTGTTTTTCCTTCCGTATAACGGGCATCTTGCCCGTGTCACTATTTAAAACAAGTTTCCTTCACCAAAAGCATCACCCTTCGATGACGCTCTTCTCGATAGGCTCAACAGTAACCCCTTTTGAGCGGATAAACTCGATGGCGGCCTTCACTTCCTCTTCCTTCCCGCTCAGCAACACCGCCATGATCCCCAATTCATTCTGCACGCTCGCCTGCCGAATGTCGAATGACACATCCGGAAATTTCCGCGACATCTGCCAGATAATCGGCTGCTCCACCTGCTTCTTGGTGGGAAACGTGAACCAGCACCGCCGTGAAAATTTCGCCTCTGCCATAAAGTTCTCTCTAGCCATCCTGCACTCTGACACACTGGGCCATCGCGCTTCCTGCCACTATTTCGACATCCAACCCCGCTACCTGTCCGCCTGCGAGTGGCTGTGTTGACCGGGCACCGGAGGGCCAGCGAGTCCCGTCTCGCGCCAGCCCTCTCACCCCTTTCCATCCCCTTCCTCCCTTCCTCCCCCGCATTTGCATTCGGGGGGTTGCAGGGGGGGTACGCCCCCCATGCATCTGCGGATTTAACTGATGCCGGCTTCCCTTTCAACAATCATACAAACTCGCCAAAACCATCCCCAACTTACCTTGTAAAACCATCCACTCCCCCCGCTATCGCCGGAATAATACTAATCTCATCCCCCTCCTTCACCGGCGTCTCCAGATTCTTCAAAAACCGAATGTCCTCATCATTCAAATACACGTTCACAAACCGGTTCAACTGGTTCTCCCCCTTAAACAGCCTCGTCTCAATCCCCGCCGCCTTGCTCTTCAGATTATTCAACACTTCCCCCACGCTCGCCCCACTGCCCTCCACCACGTCCGCCCCCTGCGTGTAATTGCGAAGCGGCGATGGTATCCGAATCTTAATGGCCATGTTTTTCCCGTCTTCCCGTTAATCCCTTGCCCCTGTCCTATTTCGTTCGTCGATCCCCCGCCGCCGCCGCCGCCTGCGCCCGATTCCGCAGATAACTCGCCAGATCCTCCAGGTCCTTCTCCTTCGCAAAATTGGCCCGGCCCTTCTCCCAGCTCAGCTTGTTCTCCTTCGCATTGAAGTGTACCTGCGTCAAGTATTCCGCAGACCGCGGATTTTTTCCAGTCATCTCCCGCTGCAATCCCCCCAGCAGATCGGCCAGATCCACCAGCTCCGCCGGCTTCCCCTCCCGCGACCAGTCCCGAATCTCCTTCTCAATCTCCTCCACAAACAAATCCGCCGCATACCCGTTCATCACCCGCGCATACGCATCCTGCAACCCCAGCCGAAACATCGCCACCGATGGTGGCAGCTTCCCAAATAGCTCGTTGCGATATTTCAAAATCGGCCCATTCGCCTGCGCCGCCCGAAACACTTTCTCGTTCCACTCCCGATTGTATTCATCCGCCACCTCCGCGCTCTCCACCCGGTTCGGCAGCATCTGCTGAAGGCTCCGTTTCTCCACCTCATCCGTCCCCGGCCGAATCACCGCCTGCGGCGCTCGCTGATAAACCCCCTGCGCCCGCTGCGCCAACTTCGCATCAAACTTCCCCTTCACCCCCGACAACAACTGCCACTTCACATACCCATCCACCCGCAAATCTCCATTCTGCCGCTTCTCCAGCCCCGCCAATATCGCCTCCTGCGTCACATCCCCGTCCGGCTCCCTCACAAAATAATCGCTCTCCTTGCGAATCTCGTTCACCGGGTCCTTCAGATGCGTCTGAAATTCCTTCACCAACACCCCCACCGCCTTGTTCACCGCCGCATTCCCCTTCGCCTCCGCCCCCTGCTGCCCCGCCCCCCGCGTCACCCCCGACCGAGTCGCCGGCCCTTTCGGCGCTGCCCCCACGACGAAGCCCACCACCAACAAACCCACGATGTTCAAAATTGTTTTTCTCATCACAGTTGAGTGGCGCATACACAGCCTTCCTCGTTGCCAGCCCTCGATTATAGCGGAAACCGGCCCCGGAGGGGGATGGGCGCTAGGGAGTTGAATCTGCAACCGTGTGGTGAGGCCCAAAACGAGGCTCAAGCATTCACGCTCCCGCACCCTCATATCCGCTACAACTGACAGAATCATAATAAATTAAAAAAACCGAATAATTGGCCCAGACGAAAAACCTGTGCTATTTTGACAGTGTGGGCTCTCGGTCACGTCTTCCCCCACCGAACGGATGTTTTCCAGGCAGGAGGCTTTCATGAAACGGCAATCCATCGCTGCGTTGGCTTTATTGACTTTGACCGCATCGGCCGGGGCTGCGGTGAAAAACGAGCGGCTCTACCGCCTTGGCGAAGATGATGGGGCGGTGCTCCCGTGTGCGCCGGGAGTTGATCCAACCATCGACAACGTCAGCCCGATCAATGCCGCTAAAGTCGGTTTGGAGTTTTATCATTGCATCGGCGGAGGCGGCGGCCCGCCAGTCCATGCCGGCATCGCGCCAGGCAGCACCAGGTCGATGGATTTCACCAATGTCGATTCGCGTTACGCCGCGCTCGCGGTGCCCACTCTTGTTACCAATTATGGCCTGGAGGCCTACGTCCAACCAGCCCCAGGCCTCGCCTGGGACGGCCGCTTCTTCTACAACGGCGGCTCCGGCTCCCCGCTTGAATCCCCCACCCGAGGCCTGGGACTGGCAATCCAGGGTGGACAATACGTGGGAATCCTCGGCGGCGTTTTCACCATCCTCTCCGGCATCCCCGCAGTTCCCAATCAACCCGTCGAAATCGCCATCGTGGCGGACGGCCTAACAACTCGGCTCTTCGTGCAGGGAGCGGAGGTCGGCAGCTTCGCAGGTGGCCCCTTGCCTGCGTTCGCGGCCGACTTCCTTGCCATGGGAAACTTTGTCGATAATTTCTCTGCGCCGGCTTATGGCGGCGTGGTCGATGAGGCCCGGGTTTTCACCTTCCTTCCCGGCGAATTTGACCCCCCCAACGACTTGGGTCCCGCCGCCGTGCCCGAGCCCACCGCGCTGGCCATCTTCTCGGCGATCGGATTGTTGGCAAGCCGCCGGCGAATTCGCAATTGGCACGCATCGACTTGCTGAAACGTCTTCGCCCGGCTGAGGCGTTCCCTCTCCAAATGTCCCCATGCCTCCGCGCCTCCGTGAGAAATTTCTCCATTTCCCTGATTTTCCGAGTTTTCACCGAACAAACGCCAATCTAAAACGTATAGATACTGTGTAGGGTTCGCTCCGCGAACCTCCGGCCCAGTTTGCCGCGAAAGGGGGAAGGAAATGCTCTGCTCTCACCCACCCAGCCGTATCTTAGGAGATTCCCTGCCCTCAGGCATCGCGTTTTACGTTTCACGTTTCATCCCCTCCTCCTCCGCGCTCCCTCACGCCCATACACCCACACCCC
>DASYUA010000270.1:0-24121 GCA_036001665.1 Tepidisphaeraceae bacterium | reverse complement strand
GGGGGGGGGGAGGAGATTGGCGGGTTCAGGTTTTTTGAAATTGATGGATTGGTCCCAGGGGAGGCCTTGGTCGATCCAGGCGCGGAGGAGGGAGACCTGGGCGGGGGTCCACTTGGTGCCTTTTTTGGGCATGATGGAGTCGGGTTCGAGGCCAGCGACGAGGCGGACGACGAGAGATTTGTCGGATTGACCGGGGATGGCGGCGGGGCTGGTGTCGCCGCCTTTGAGGAGGGATTCGCGGGTTTCGAGGGAGAAGCCGCCTTTGTTTTTGCCTTTGGCGTGGCAGTTAATGCAGGCGGCTTCGAAGAGGGGTTTGATTTCCTTGGAGAAGTTGATTTGGTGGGTGGCGGGAGGGGGGAGGGGTTTGGGGGGGGCAGCGCCGGGGGAGGGGACGGCGAGGAGGAGGGTCAAAACGATCAAAGGGAGTAAGCGGAACATGTGTCTATGATAAGATACCGCTGTGGTGGGAAAATGACGAATGACGAATGAGGAATAACGAAAGAATGTCGAATGTCCAATGACGAAGAAGAGTGGCGCAAGGGCATTTTTTGATTTGTAGCATTTGTCGCAAAATCGGGTGAGATGAGATGCATTAGAGGTGGTGCGGCCGGGGGTTAAGACGATTGGGGATTTGCACATGCTGAAAAGGCGCGAGGGGGAGGGGGTGGGAGGAGAAAAAAGATGTAGCGAGGGTCGGATGAGCAAGGCGTTGATCTGACTGAAATTATGAATTTTGAAGGCCTCGGAAAGCGCCCCCAAACCAGCCAAAGCGCCCCCGAAGCGCTCCCGAAGCGCCCCCCGAATCGCCCCATTTGGAAGTAAAAGCGCCCCCGGAGAAGAGTGGAACGCAGATAACGCAGGTGAAGCAGATTTGCGCTGATCAGAGGAGGAGGGAAACCACAGATGGACACAGATGCACACGGATGAGAAGAGAGCGCGGGCATCGGGGCCTTTTACGCGGAGCTGCCCATGCCACCCGAAACAAGCTTGCCAGGCGTTGCCCATAACACATCTCCTCTATATATCCCGCCGTGTTGCGCAAACGGGCACGTTTTGGAATGGGTGGCGCAACGGAATCGGGGATTTCGTAAGGGAAAGTGAGAAAGATTTTTTTTGGAAAAGTCATATGGGCAACAGTCAGGCGCAACACGCATGGGGGTGAGATGATGTGTTGTGGATGAGGGAGTTGGGAGATGGTCAGCGTGGGCGGTGGCGGGCTCTGAGGGAGATGACGGAGAGGGCGCTGATCAGAAGCAAGAGCGCCGAGGGTTCGGGGACTGAAATATCCTCGTTGGTAACCACGTCGGGAAGCTCGAAGTCTTCCGTGCGGGCTCCAGTCTGGTTGAAGCTGTTGTCAATCTGACCAGTTTGAGGGTAGTGGGTCAGTTTCAAATTGGAATATTTTTTCCGCCCGAGTCGGTTGAAACTGCCTTCGCCGTTCCGCACTCCGGGCAGCGTTCCGGGCTGGCTCGGAGGTCGTAGCCACAGGTTTGGCAAAGATCGAGCAACTTACTCTCCTTCAGAGCGGACCTAAACGTCATCAGCAAAAACACGAACGAGGGCCAGAAAACAAGTTGGCAAGAGATGCCTAGAACCATGTCGACGAATTTCCGCGATGCCGGGCTGCGCTGACTGTAAGTCGTGTCGAAAAAAAGAATGACCCCGATCAATCCCACAGTCGATAGCCCCGCGAGGCCGATCGCCGCACGGCGACGATATTTGGGCTGAAGCAGAAAACGCAGTCTGGTCGAACGCTGCATTGCGGGCATTCTACCGCCCCACTCACCGGGGCAGAAGCGTCACCAGTTCCTCGATCTCCCACACATGATCGGCAATTGTTGTGGAGAAGAAGCAAGCCGAGCGGGCAGGCTCGGCAACAAATCAATATATGTCGTTATGGAGGGAATACAATATCGCACGTGGAAGTGGTGGACGGGGTGAATAGTTGCATTGGCGGAGAGAACTTCCGGTGCTTTAATTGTGGGTCCATGCGCTTTACCCGGCCATTGTTGACGCTGATTGGTTTCATGCTGGCGGCGTGGGTGATCATTTTTCTGGTGACCGATCTGTATCTGGTTCCGGCGTTGCGGGCGGCGCAGGGGGCGGATGCGATGGCCAAGAAGCAGTTGGCGGCGATATCGGCGCTGGTGCTGGCGATCATTTTGACGAGTCTGGCGGCGATATTTTTGCTGGTGCTGCGGCCGGGGAGGTTTTTCTTGCCGCGGAAGCAGGAGCCAAGGTCGCGGACGAAATATGTGGATGCGTGGGCGGAAGCGGGGCAGAGGATAGAGGCGCCGAAGGAGGAGGAGGAGGAAGAGTAAGAATTCAGAATTCAGAAGTCAGAAGTCAGAAGGGGGAAGAGGAGAAGGATGAAGAGTAGGAGTAAGAATAAGAAGAGGGGTAGGAGCAGGAGTGAGAGTAAGATTAGGAGCGGAGGGAGGGGCGGGACAAGGATTGGGGAATTCATTAGAATTGGGCGGAAGGAGATACAGAATGTCACAAGGGCCGGTTCCGCCGCGTTATCCGCCGCAGCAGCCGCAATTTCCTCAGCAGCAGCCGCAGGGGTATCCGCAGGCGGGGGATCAGGGATCGTTGATCAGTGTGCCGGGGCAGGCGGAGGTGGTGCAGCCGGTTTCGTATTTTACGCCGACGGGCGTGGGGGGAGGCGGGGTGTGGAATTATGGGGGGATTTTGGTGATGCACAAGCAGGCGCAGCTTCCGCCGCAGTGCATCAAGTGTTGTGCGCCGGCCGAGGGGAAGCCGCTGAAGCGGAAGCTGACGTGGCACCCGGGATGGGTGTATTTGCTGATCCTGCCGGGGCTGCTGTTTTATGCGATCGTGGCCATGTCGATTCAGGAGAAGGCGACGATTTATGTGGGCCTGTGTGGGAAGCACCGGTCGCGGCGGAGAATGCACCTTTGGATCGCGTGGCTGATTTTTTTTGCGTCGATCGCGTTCTTTTTCATCGCGGCCAATGTGCCGGGGCGTGAGATGCCGGCCTACTATGCGCTGTGCGGGACGCTGGGACTGCTGATCTCGGCCACTTATGCGCTGGTGATCGCGCGGCTGGTGACGCCGCACAAGATTGATCCGCAATATGTGTGGCTCAACGGGGTTTCGCGGGAATTCGCGGGGCAGTTTCCGGCGATGACGCAGTAATATTGAGGCTGAGCACTGGCGGGCAAGCCGCCAGTGGCACGAGTGCAAGGGACGAGGGACAAGCGAGCGGGGGCGGCGATGAACGGGGTGGCGAAGGGGCCGCTGGCCATCCTATGATCTTCGCATCATGAATCATCCCAAGGCGATGTCGGTTGGGCAGCTCAAGGAGATGGGATATCGGCCATCGAGCGTGAAGGATGAGCTGCGGCGGAACTTGATCGCGAAGCTGAAGAGCAAGGAAGAGTTGTTTGCGGGGATCGTGGGGTATCGGGATACGGTGATTCCGCAGATCGTCAATGGGATTCTCTCGAAACATGATCTGCTGTTTCTGGGATTGCGGGGGCAGGCGAAGACGAGAATTTTGCGGATGCTGCCGGATTTGCTGGATGAATGGATGCCGACGATCGCGGGGGTGGAGATCAACGATGATCCGCTGGCGCCGATGACCAAGGTGGGGAAGAGACTGCTGGCCGAGCAGGGGGATGATGCGAAGATCGAGTGGGTGCATCGGTTGGACCGGTATCAGGAGAAGCTGGCCACGCCGGATGTGACGATCGCGGATTTGATCGGGGAAGTCGATCTGGTGAAGCACGCGGAGGGGCGGTATCTGTCGGATGAGTCGACGATGCACTATGGGCTGATTCCGCGGTCGAACCGGGGGATTTTTGCGATCAATGAACTGCCGGATTTGGCGCCGCGGATTCAGGTGGGGTTGTTTAACGTGCTGGAGGAGCGGGATGTGCAGATTCGGGGGTATCCGATTCGATTGAATCTGGATGTGTGCCTGGTGTTCAGCGCCAATCCGGAGGATTACACGAATCGGGGACGGATCGTGACGCCGCTGAAGGACCGGATTGGGTCGGTGATACGCACGCATTATCCGGAGACGGCGGCCGAGGGGATGGCGATTGCGGAGCAGAATGCGTGGCTGAGCCGGGCGGAAGGGACGAGCGCCAGCGGCGTGCGGGTGGATGTGCCGCAGTTTGTGGCGGAGATCGTGGAGGAGATTGTGAGATTGGCGCGGTCTTCGCCGCACGTGTCGCAGGCTTCGGGAGTTTCTGTCCGCACGAGCATTGCGAACATGGAGACGGTGGTTTCCAGCGCGGAGAGGCGGGGGATGGTGACGGGGGAGAAGCGGGTGGTGCCGCGGATTTGCGATTTGCATCATCTGATCGCATCGTGCCGGGGAAAGATTGAGATGACGCTGGCCGAGGAGGATGGGTCGGAGGACAAGCTGATTCAGTCGCTGACGGGGGAGGCGGTGAAGGCGGTGTTTGGGCGATATGCGGAACCTGGGGAGTTTGAATCAATTAGCGAGCAGTTCAAGTCAAATCTCACGTTCCCGGCCGGGGATGAGCTGAGCGCGGATGAATTTGTGGCCAACATGAAGGCGGTGAAGGGGCTGAATAATGCAGCGCTGGGATTGGCCAGGGAGATGAAGCTGGATGGGGGCGATCCGGGGATTTTGGCGGCGGTTGGGGAGTTTTTGCTGGAGGGGTTGTACGTGAATAACCGGCTGGGGAAGTATACGGCGAAGGGGAAGACGTTTTTCCGCCGTTAAGATTCTCTTCATCAAAGATTCAAAAACAATTTCGCCAAAAAGTCGCATTTTTTTTGCCACGAGAATTGACCTCTCGGCGCTTCCTTCGGTAAATTCCCGCAGTCGCAAATCCATGCAGGGCAATCACCATTTGTTTGGGTGACACAAAGGAGGAATCTCATGTTTCAGTCACTTGAACCGCGGCTGTTGTTCGCGGGCATTGAGCTCTCGGTCCTCTCCAGCATTGACGCGGGTAAGACGGCCGAAATCGTGGCCCACGATCCCCGCACTCAGAGGCTCTTTGCCATCAGTGCGGAGGATGACCTGCTGACGATTCTCGACGTTGCGGATGCGTCCAATCCGGTGCTGTTCAAGACGGTGGATGTGTCGGCGGTCGGCTCTCCCAACTCGGTGGCCGTGCGCGATGGCGTGGTGGCCGTGGCTTTGGACAATCCCGAGGGCGATTTCCTGCCCGGGTCGGTCGCCTTCTTTAAAACCAACGGACAACTGATCAATGTGCTTCCCGTGGGGGCCACGCCTGACATGGTCCTTTTTACTCCAGACGGGCCCAGCCTGCTGGTTGCCAATGAAGGGCAGCCCAAGAGCTATGGCAAGCCTGATTCCATCGACGCTGAAGGGTCTGTGAGTATCGTTCACTTTTCCAAAGGTCTGGGCGCTGGCAATATCAAAAAGCTCACCGCAGCGGACGTTTCCACCGCCTCGTTTGCCTCGTTCAACGATGACATCGCCGAGCTGCGGGCGGCTGGGGTGCGCATTTACGGGCCCGACGCCACCGTCGCGCAGGACATCGAGCCCGAGTACATCACCGTCGCCCCCGACGGCGTTACCGCCTATGTCAGCCTCCAGGAAAACAATGCCATCGCCACGCTCGACATCCCGTCGGCCACCATCACGGCCATCACCCCGCTGGGCTACAAGAACCACAATGCCCCCGGCAATGGCATAGACGCCTCTGACAGAGACACCAAGATCAACATCGCCAACTGGCCGGTCCTGGGGATGTACCAGCCAGATGCGATTTATTCCTATTCGTTTGGCGGACAGACTTTCATCGTCACCGCCAACGAAGGCGATGCCCGCGACTACAGCGGCTTTGCGGAAGAGGCGCGGGTCGGCTCAGTGAAGCTCGATCCCACGGTCTTTCCAGACGGCGACGACCTGAAAAAGACCGCCAATCTGGGGCGGCTGCGCATCACCAATACTCAGGGCGACACCGATGGGGATGGTGATTTTGACGAGCTTTACTCGTTCGGCGGCCGGTCGTTCTCGATTTTTACCCCGGATGGAACGCTGATCTACGATTCGGGCGATGATCTGGAGCAGATCACCGCGGCCGCAAATCCGGAATTCTTCAATGCCAGCAACAGTAACAACATTCTCGAGGACCGCTCGGATGACAAGGGGCCGGAGCCCGAAGGGCTGGCGCTGGGGACGATTAACGGTCGCACCTATGCATTCCTCGGCCTGGAGCGGATCGGCGGGATCATGGTGTTCGATGTGACCGATCCGGCCGCGCCGCAGTTCCTTCAGTACATCAACAACCGCGACTTCACGAAGGCGATCGATTCGGGGTTGGCGGGAGATCTGGGGCCGGAGGGCGTGAAGTTCATTCCGGCCGAAGAAAGCCCGACGGGGCAGCCGCTTTTGGCGGTGGCGAATGAGATCAGCGGGACGGTGACGCTGTATGCGATTGCGACGGCCGTGGCCGCTGCGCCGGCGGCAGCGACGAGTGTTTCCTCGTCTGCCCCCGTGAGTTCGAGTGTAGCATCGCCGGCGATTGCGGCGGCGGTGGCGGCGGAGCTTCCGCGGGTGGCGTCGTCGAACATTGCGAGCGTTTTCGCGACTGATGCGGATTTGTTGCAGCGACAGTTTGGGTTGCTGCTGGAGTGATTTAGAGTTCGCAGGGTCCGCTTTAGCGGAGGTTTGCCGGCGAAGGGGAAGGCGTTTTTCAGAAGTTAGCTCTGTCCGAGGAGGATCGAGTAGAATTGGAGGACGTAGAACAGGAACCACGATGACATTTCAAACGGTGCAGCTGGCGGGAAAGAAGTTTGTGATTCTCGCGGAGGATGATTTTAGAAAACTTCAAAGCAGGGCCGAGGAGATTAGTGCGCAGGACAAAGGGGACATTGCAGAAGCCAAACGGCGTAAAGCCGCCGGACCTGCCAAACCTTATTCAGAACTGCGGAAAAAACTGGGGCTGGCGTGAAGTATGGGATCCAGTACCGTCCCGGCATCGAACGGGACATATCGAGATTGCCACGCACGGTTCTGGGGCGGGTTGACAAGGCAATCCTGGCATTGGGCGACAACCCGCGTCCCCATGGCTACAAGAAACTGACCGGGCCAGGGAAAATTGTGCCGAATCCGCGTTGGCGACTGGCGCATCGTCTATGAAATAGACGACTCCGATCGTGTTGTCGAAATTCAGATCGTGGCCAACCGGAAAGATGTCTACCGGGGGCTTTAATCCAGCTTTTAATCCCCGTGTTTTTTGCGGAGGCGGGCGCTGAGGCGAAGCATCATCTGAATGCGCTCGAATTCGTTGAGCCAGTCCTGGAGGGTGGCGGCCAGCTCGTCGGGCGGGGGAGGGGCGATGCCGATGGGGCAGGAGGCGCCGAGTTGAGAGCGGGCGAGGGCGCGATAGCGAGAGAGGGTGCGGTCGCCTTCAATCGAGCAGAGCTCGAAGTCTTCGGCGAGGAAAAGGGAGAGGGGGACGCGGTCGCCGGCGTTGATTCTTAATTGCTCAATCAAGTCGCGGTGTTGGTCGCGGTCCACCAGGCGCAGGTCGATGAGGTCGGGGCGGGATTCGGCGATTTTTTGCAGGAGGGGGCACTGCTGGACGCAATCGCCGCACCAGATGCCGCTGACGATGAGGATTTTCATCTGGCGGGCGAAGCCGGAGGTGAGTTGAAGTTGGGCAGGGGTGAGTTTGGCGGCGTTGTAGACGTCGGTCCAGCGGCGCTGCTGCTCGGGGGTGCCGGTGGCGAGATAGGGGGCGTAGGGTAGTGCTTTGGAGAATTTTTCGGAGAGGTAGGAGGGGGTCATCGGAGAATCATAGGGAGGGAGGTGGGCAGTGCCCACACTACGAGAGTTTGGAGAGGCGGTGGGGCAAGCCCCACCCTACGAAGACCAGCGAATGTCGGGCAGGAGTGCCCGACCCAACCGAGGACCCTCACCCCGACCCTCCTCCCGGAATACCGGGAGAGGGAGGAAGAGGAGAACGCGGACACGGGCAAGATGCCCGTGCTACGTCTTGTTGTAAATCGTGCCGCCGGGGGGATAGCAGATCAGCTCGACGGCGTTGCCGAAGGGGTCGTGGAGATAGATGCCCTTGGTGCCGTCGCGGTGTTTGTCGATGGGGACGCCGGTTTGTTTGGAGGCGGCGGCGAGTTCTTCTTCGCTGACGTCGATGGCGAGGTGCGGGGGATGTTGCTGGGGGCTGACGAGGGCCAGCTTGGCGCCACCGACCTGGAGGAAGGCCCAGCTCGAATCCTGGTAGAGGACCGAGGCGCCGAAATGCTGGCGATACCACTCGACGCTCTGGGGGATGTTGTTGGAGGGGATCGCGACGTGATCGAATTTCATGGCCATTTTTATACCGTCACTTCTGCTCAGTGAAGATCGCGTTCTTCGAGCTGATGACCGTCCCCTTGGCCGTATCATAGACAAACTCGTCGAATGAGGCCTCTTCCATGTCCTTGTCGTTTATCTTTTGCACGCGTTTTCGGCCGGAGCCGCGGGCGGTCATCACGTGCTTTTCGGGATCATAGTCCATGGTTTCGGCCTTGAGGTGCAGGCCGCCATTGACGACATCGACACTGCCCTCGACGTGGACCTTTTTGACCTGCATCTTCATCGGAGCGGCCGGGCTGGCGGGTGCGCCGGCGGGTTTGGTGGTGGGTTTGGTGGCCGGCTGGGGCGGGGGCTCGACGTCGGCGGTGAGGGTGTCGCCGGTCATGCGGGTTTGGGCGGCCTTGGGGTCCTGTTCCTGGCGGACGACGAGAACGCCGCCGCTCATGACGACCTGTTTTTGGGATTCATCGTAGATAAGACTTTTGCCCCACTTGAAACCGAGCTGGCCGCGCATGCTCATGGGGTCGTCGTCGCCGCCGGCCGCCGGCTGGGTGGAGGGGGGGCGATTGTCGACGGTGATCATCGCTCCGGGGACGGGAATGACCAGGCGCCTGGCCCTGGGATCGGTTTGGTAAAACTCCATGCGCTCGGCGTCGATGTGGCGCATCTGGATGAGCGCGCCACTGGCGTCGGTGATGGTTGAAGTGACCTGGGCGCTGCCGTCGAGGATGACGCTTTCGATTTCGCGATCGCCCATGACATCAAAGTCACTGGGTTTGGTCGTGGGTTTTTTGGCGGAGGCGAGGGGTTGGGTGGTGGGAAGTTTTTGGGCGAGTTTCGCATCGCCGGCGGGCTGGGTGGCCGGCTGGGTTGTGGGGCGGGTGGTGGTGAGGGTGACTTGGCGGCCGCGGGCGATGTCTTTGCTGCCGTCGGAGCCGATGGTGGTGATGATGACGCCGCCAACGCATTCGATGACATTGTCGTGGCCGAGGAGGTTCCTTTCCCAGATGACGGTCACGGGCCGCGCAGGCTGATCTGGGGCGGAGCGCTGCACGCCGTCCATTCGGCCGGGGCCGGTGACGCTGAGCTGCTGGAGGTCGGGGACGATGTGGATGATTTCGCCGATGAGCGTGCCGGTTTTGCGAGTGACGATGGCGGGCTGGCCCTGGAGGGTAATGGCTTTTTTGCCATCCTTCACGGAGATGTCGAGGCGGTCGGCGTCGGCGGTGGAGCCATCATCCATGATGGCGTGGACGTTGTCGTGGGCGACGAGGCTTTCGAGCTCGCCGGTGTCCATGTCGGCCTTGCGGCCTGGGCGGGTGGTGGGTTTGGTGGTGGGCTGAGTGGAGGGGACGCCCAGCACGGCGTGCAGATTACCGGCCGTTAATTCGCTCTTGGGATCGATGGTGTGAACGTGGCCGATGGCATCGACGCTCCGCGCATAAAGCCGGCCGTCGGGCGCCCTGGCGGTGCGAAGCTTGAGGTCGTCGCAGTCGAGCTTGCGGATGTCGCCGGGGCCGTTGGGGCCGGTGAGGATTGATTTGACGTTGCCGAAAGCGTCGAGCTGGCGGAGGGCGGGGCTGGTGCGAGTGGGTTGGGCGGCCGGGGCGGTGGGAGGAGCTTGCGGCGGAGCAAAATGGAGATTGAGGGCGTCAGAGTTCATCTGGATCTGTTTTGTCTTTACGCCAACAGCGCCGACCAGATCAGCGCGATTGATGATCAGGTTGTCGGGATCATCGCCTTCGAAATAGAGGGTGCAGCGCTCGAGCCAATCGACGGCCATCATCTCGGGCCTGGCGTTGGGGGGAAGCGTTTTTGAACCCGTTCCTTCTTCGGTGGGCAATTCGGCGTGGCTCTTGCCAAGGAGCAACGCGGTGCCGTCGGCCTGGGAGAAGAGCATGGTGCGGGTGGTGATGTGAGTGCCGCGGGTGTCGGTCATCTCAACGGGGACACCGGGGCCTGCCTCGATCCGTGCGCCCTGATCGAGGGTCCAGTGGGTGATCGTGCCGGCTTTGATGTTGCTCTTGATGGCGTTGGCCTCGCGATTGAGCTCGACGAAGCGGCCTTCCCTGGCGATGAGTTTGACGATGGCTTCGCCGGGAGCGATGCGGTCGGGGCGGTCGCCGAGGATGGGGGTGATGGTGAGGGGGCCGGTCCAGACGATTTCCAGAGGCTGGTCGGCGGGATTGGTGGTGGGTTTGGTGGCGGGATGGGTTGCGGCCGAAGCGAGTTGACGGGTTGTCGGTTTGGTTCGCGTAGGTCCGGCTCCGCCGGACGTGTCCGGCACAGCCAGACCTGCGCGGGTTCGGCCAGCGCGGGCGGGGCGAGTGGTCGAGGAACGGGATGAGGGTTGTGTGGTTGAAGCGCCGGGCACGAGGTCGTCGCTTTCGCTGACGAAATCGACGTGCATCTCATCGGCCGTGGCCAGGCGCTGATCGAGTTGGGTGATGACGATGGAATCCTTGAAAACCGCGCGATAGACGGGAGCGGGATGCTCCTCCTTCGGGCGAGTGGCGGGGACGACCTGGGGGCGGGGGCGGCGGGGGGCGGCATCGCGGGGGGCCGGTTTGGGAGCGGCCTCGCGCACGGCGGATGGGTCGGCGGCGGCGAGGGCGATGCCGGCGATGGGCGGGATGGGGATGAAAGCGGCGGCGGCCCGCGTGGCCGGCGTGCGCTGCTGGCGGAAGTTTCCGGGATGCTTGATGAGCAGGCGCTGGCCGTGGAACACCTTTAGATATTCCAGGCGGCGATCGACTTCGTTGTATTGGAGGCGCAGGCCCAGGCCGTCGAAGTCGTAATCGTCGCCGCGCATCTGGATGGGGACGCGGTCGCCGGGGACTCGATTGCCCTTGGCATCTTCAAAGTCCTCGGTTTGAATGCGGAACGTCTCGTTGTCGAACGAGGCGTTGTTCATGGTCATGACCATGGTGGGCGGCTTGTCCATCGATTCATCTTCGAAGAGCTTGAGGACGACTTCCTTGAGATCGCCGCTGCGCGGAGAGCGGTTGGGAGCGCCGGCGGGGGAATTTTTGCCGCGGCCGATATTTTCCTGGGTGATGATGTAGCCGGTTTTGCCTTCGAGGTGGAGGACCTGGCCGTTGTGGAGGAAAAAGTCGGTCTCGGGGTCGTTGACGAAGAATCGGCCATCCTTCAGGGGCTTGTAGCGGGAGACGCGGATGCGGCTGGTGCGCTCGCCCTTGGCGTCGTAGCGGTTCCACCAGACGCGCTCGCCGGGGCCGAAGCCTTCGCCGGAGGAGGGAAGGGTGGCGGCGAGATGTTTGCCGCCGGCGCGGGGATTTTGCGGCTGGCGGCCGTCGGGGCTCTGCATCGTCCAATAGACGACAAAGCCGATGGCGGCGAGGACGAGAGTGGCGGCGAGGAGGACGAGGATACGCATAATTTTGACCGTTTTCACCGGAGCGGTTCGCGAAGCGAACCCCACGCATCGTCGCATGCGGGAACGGTGGGGCAAGCCCCACCCTACATCAGGTTTCAGGTTCGACGTCGAACATTTTCAGGACGACCAGGTCCTGCACGTCGATCAGGCCGACGGGGCGATTGTCGGCATCGACTACTGGGACTTCGTCGATGCGAAATTGTTTCATGATGGCCATGACTTCGCTGGCCAGGCTGTCGCCGGAGATTTTTTTGGGGTTTTTGGTCATGACTTCGCGAATCGGTTTGTCGAGGATGGATGCGCCGTGGGCGGTGAGGAGACGGCGCAGGTCGGAGTCGGCGAAGATGCCGGACATTTTTCCATCGTTATCGACGAGGATGACCGCGCCGCTGCGGCGCTTGATGCTGCTCACTTTCACGAGGACATCTTTGATGCTGAGGGCGTCGGGGGCGATGGGGAGATTCTCGCCGAGGCGGAAGGTCATGGCTTCCTTGACCTTGATGAGTTTGCGGCCGATCTGGCCGGCGGGGTGGAAGAGGGCGAAGTCCTGGGCGGTGAAGTCGCGCATTTTCATGGCCGAGAGGGCAAGGGCATCGCCGAGGGCCAGCATGGCGGTGGTGGTGGCGCTGGGGGCCAATCCCAGCGGGCAGGCTTCTTCGATCTGGCCAAGTTTGAGGACGACTTGCGCGTGCCTGGCGAGGGAACTTTTGTCGCTGGAGGTGATGGCGATGACGGGATGGTCGAGTTTTTTGATGACGCTGAGGAGGCGGAGGATTTCATCGCTCTCGCCGGAGTAGGAGAGGATCACGACGAGGTCGCCGGTGCGGATTGCGCCGACGTCGCCGTGCAGGGCGTCGCCGGGATGGAGGAAGTGGCTGGGGGTGCCGGTGGAGGCGAAGGTGGCGGCCAATTTGCGGGCGATGATGCCGGCTTTGCCGACGCCGGTTGTCAAAACCGCGCCGTTGCATTCGC
Source organism: Tepidisphaeraceae bacterium (assembly GCA_036001665.1). Lineage (GTDB taxonomy): Bacteria > Planctomycetota > Phycisphaerae > Tepidisphaerales > Tepidisphaeraceae > JBGPEF01. The sequence continues at coordinate 11,459 of DASYUA010000270.1, read as the reverse complement.
GGATGAGTTTCAGGGCGCGGTCGAAATCCTCGTCGAGCGTGGCGGCGACGGCTTTGACAGCGCTGGCCTCGGCCTCGATGAGCTGTTGGGCGAATTGTCGGATGGAATTGTCCATGAAAAGGAGTCAGCGGCCGAACCGGCAAAAAATGCCTGTTTATCGCCTTCCGAACAGATACAAACCCACGAAGAATCCCAGGATCGAGCCTCCCAGCGTATCACGCAGCTCGTCGGAGTTGGGCATATTCCAGTGGAAGATGGCATGCATGAGGATTGTGGCCACGAAGAAAACTACAGCAAAACCAGCACTGCGGAGGGCCACTGACCTGGAAGCTTTACTCATCAAAATACCCGGCGGAAGAGATTGAACGGCCTGGATCTTCGCTGGATTATCGAAGCACGGGCACTAAAATCAAGCCAACTCTGACAAGGATGGTCTTGGAGTATCGCGTTGAGCTGGATGTTTACAACGGGCCGCTGGATCTTCTCCTCTATCTAATCAAGCGCGACGAACTGGATATTTACGACATCCCGATTGCGCGGATCACCGAATCGTACATGGCGTATGTGACGATGCTGCGCGATCTGAGCAAGGAGGAGGGGCTGGATATCAACGTGGCCGGGGATTTTCTGGTGATGGCGGCGACGCTGATGGAGATCAAGTCGGCGATGCTGCTGCCCAAGGCGCCGGCGACGGCGAGCGGTGAAAATTCCGCGGCGGCGGAGCTGGCCGATCCGCGCTATGAGCTGGTGCAGAAGCTGTTGGAATATAAAAAGTTCAAGGATGCGGCGATGGCGCTGGAGAAGCAGCAGGAAATGCACCAGCAGCGGTTTCCGCGGGTGCCGGCGAGCCGGGATGTGAAGAGTGATGAGCCGCCGCCGGTGGATCTGGATGAGGTGCAGGTCTGGGACCTGCTGACGGCGTTTACAGCCCTGATGAAGGATCTGGGGCAGAGGAAGCCGAGATATCACGAAGTTATTTATGATGACACGCCGATCGACCTGCACGCGGCGGACATTGAGGACCGGCTTTTGCGCGAGGGGAGGCTGTCGCTGCGGATATTGCTGGAAGGACGCAAGAGCAGAAGCGAGATGATCGGGGTGTTCCTGGCGCTGCTGGAATTGATTCGCGAGAAGAAGATTCTGGTGCAGCAGGAGGAGGGGTCGAGCGATCTGACTATTGATCCAGCGCCGGAGGAGCATCGGAGGACTTATCCGCAGGCTTCGCTGCATCTGGCGGAGGAGGAGACGGTGCAGGAGGAGCAGGAGCAGCCGTAACGGCGGAATCGTGGCCGTGCGCTTCGCACTCCACACGGGCAAGATGCCCGTGCTACTATACTGGCGATGACCGTCCTGGATTCTCCGCGACCGCTGCTGTTTATCCGGCCGAGGCCGACGGTGACGCTGTGGGCGGGGTTGCTGATCATTCTCGTCTGCGAGGCGCTGCTTTTTACGGATGTTTATCTTTCCCGCCGGGGATCGCTGAAGAGCCATTCGGAAATTCAGGCGCTGAAAGTGAACAGCCCCCCCACCACTTCCATCGGGCGGGCCGCGCGGTACATGGCCGTGAACATGACGGCGATTGTGTGGGTGGGGTATCTGCTGTTTATCGAGGGGATTCTGGCGGCGCAGGGGGACAGTCCGATTCGGCGCCGGCCGCACCATTTCTTCCTGCTGGCGCTCACTTCGATTTTCATCTGGTGTGTTTTTGACTGGATCAATTTTTATTTCATCCGGGCGTGGCGCTATATCGGGTTTCCGGTGGAGTTTCAGCGGCGCTTTTTCGGATATTTTCTGGCGTTTGCGACGATCGTGCCTGGAATGTTGATGAGCGGGCAGGTGCTGCTGAATTTGGGACTCTTCAACTGGGCGCGGAGCCCGGCGTATCGGATTCCCAGGTGGGCGAAAGTAGTGTCGCTGATCGTCGGGATGGCGATGTTTGTCTGGCCGCTGGTGCATCGCGATCCGATCACCAACCTCACGCTCTGGTGCAGCCTGGTTTTTCTGCTGGACCCGCTCAATTTGAAGCTTGGCCGGCCGAGCATGTTCGGGGATTGGCAGAGGGGTTGGTATGGCCGGACGCTGGCGGCTTTTGCGGGGGGATTGATCTGCGGGTTGCTGTGGGAATTCTGGAATTACTGGGCGCTGGCCAAGTGGACGTATCATCTGCCGTTTCTGGGGCCGGCCGAGCACTATCGGTATTTTGAGATGCCGATCATCGGGTTGCTTGGGTTTTTGCCGTTTGGGATCGAGTGCTGGATCATGTGGCAGATGATTCGCATTCCGCTGGATGGTTTGGCCGAGGAACTGCCGGATGATCGGAAGCTGATTTAACTTTGATGCGGAGGCGCGCATGTACATTGTGTCGGTGACGATTTTCGCGAAGCCGGAATTCCGGGAGAAATTGATTGAGGCGACGCTGGACAACGCCCGCAACAGCCGGCGCGAGCCGGGGAACGTGCGCTATGATGTTTCGCAGGCGGAGGATGATGCGAATCGGCTGCATTTGTTTGAGGCGTACAAGACCAGGGAGGATTTTGCGAAGCACCAGCAGACGGAGCATTATTTGAGGTGGAAGGAGAAGGTGGTGGACTGGATGGCGCAGCCGCGGGTGGGGGTGAGGCACAACAGCATATTTTTTGGCGATGGAACCGTTTGAATTCAATACGCCGGGCAGGATTGTCTTTGGCGCAGGCCAGATCAGCCGCCTGGCGGAGGTGGGCCCGCCATTTGGCTCGGTTGCGCTGGTGATTCATGCCGGTGATGAGCACTCATTGGATCTGTTGCGCATCAAGAGGATTCTCGAGGGCAAGCAGATCAGGCTTACTTTCATTCGCCAGAGCGGTGAGCCGAAGGTTGAGGATGTCGATCTCATCACGGAGAAAGCGAAAAGGATCGACTGCGATTGGGTGATCGGCGTCGGCGGCGGAAGCGCGATCGATATGGCCAAGGCCGTGGCTGGATTACTGGGCAATGGCGGCAGCGCCCTGGATTATCTTGAGGTCGTTGGGAAGGGACAGAAGCTGACAAAGCCGGCCGCGCCCTGGATTGCAATCCCCACAACAGCGGGCACAGGCGCGGAAGCGACGCGCAACGCGGTGCTCACGGCCGGCACGTTCAAGGCCAGCATGCGGAGCGCGCTTCTTCTGCCGCGGGTGGCGATTGTGGATGCGGAGCTGGGGCGGGAGATAAAAGAGGAGGTGATCGCAAGCTCCGGAATGGATGCGCTGTGTCAGCTCATCGAGTCTTACACTTCAACTGGCGCTAATCCAATGACCGATGCACTGGCGATCCAGGGCATCGAACTGGCCGCGTCATCCCTTCTCAGGTCGTATCAGAATCCCGTTGAAGTCATATTTCGTGAGCGAATGGCGCTGGCCGCGCTGCTGAGTGGGATTACGCTCACCAACGCCGGCCTCGGTGCGGTGCATGGATTTGCCGCGCCGCTTGGTGCTCACTTTCCGATTCCACATGGAGTGATCTGCGCTGCGTTATTGCCCGCGGTGATCAACGCGAATGTCGCTGCGCTTCAGGCGGAGGATCAGCAGCATCCGACGTTGGCGCGCTACATCACGATTGCCAGGACCATCACCAGCTTTGGGGTTATGGTTCTTCAGACATATATGGACAACCTGCTGCGCCTGTTGAAGATTCCTCCACTGCGAAAATTTGGCCTGACCGAGGCGCACATCCCGCTGATGATTTCTCTGGCGCGGCAATCGAGCAGCATGAAATACAATCCCGTGCAGCTATCGGACGAGGCCCTGGCGGGGATTTTGCGGGCCGGGATTGTTGGTTATCCGGACGCGAAATCGGCCTGAAAAACAGGCCCAAAACTCACCCCTGGCACACCTGAAAATGCGCGCACGAAATTTAACGCCTGCGCGCCTTCCCTTCCGATCATTCCCTTGCACGCACTACACCTGAGCGGAGTTTTTTTATAGGAGCTGTCATGACGTTGCTGGCATCTGTTGCATCGATGTTCTGCTCGCTGTCGCTGTCCGCCGCTTCGCCGGCCGTGGCGATTGTGCCCGCTGAAACTGTGAACAGGGTCGAGATTATCAGTCCCGCCATCGAGTCGTCGGCCGTGCTCGATAGTGAATCGCTGGTCGCCATCGATGTTGGAGATATTGGCGATGGGGCCGATCTCGCGGGCGAAGCCGATGATTTCACGCCCGATAAATTCGCCGCCGACAGCAATGATGAAGAGCTGCTCCCGGCCGACGTGGTCACGTTCGATGAAGACCTGTTCCCTGCCGATGGGGTCGCCGATGCTGAGGAGCTGTTGCCCGCCGATGTGGTTGTGGAGGGTGAGGATTTCCTTCCCGCTGATGTGATCGTGGATGGCGAGGAGCTGCTGCCGGCCGATGTGATCGCCGACATCGACGCGGGGCTGGAGGATGTGATCTCGGAGGTGGAGGTGGGCGAGGGAGTTGCCCTGGCCGAAGCGGCGGTGCAGACCACACCGGCGTTCGACGAGGATTTGCAGGAGGACGCAGCGCCGACTGCGCCGCCCGCGGAGGAGCCGGTGGGGAAGGATGATTCGAGCTCAGGAGATGGCGAGGCTGCATCTTAGGAAGACAGCACCATGGTTGAGCCTCGCGGGCCGGGTTTTCAAATAACCCGGCCCTTCTTGTTTAATTGGATCATTGACTCATCGGTTCATTGAGTCATTGAGCATGGCATCCGGGATGCGCCCTCAATGAATCAATGATTCAATGACTCAATTCCTCTCCCAGCCGCCTCCGAGAGCTTTATAGAGCGCCACCAAATCCGCCGACAGCGCCTTTTCACTGCTGATCAGTTGATCTTCGGATGCAAACAGCGATCTCTGCGCTTCCAGGACGTTGAGAAAATCAATCACTCCGCGGGTGTACAGCTCGCTGGCCATCTCCACCGAGCGCCGATTGGCTTTGACGGCCGTGTCCAGCGAACGAAAACGCTCCTGCTCCTTGCCATAATTCACCAGCGCATTCTCAACATCCTCCAGCGCCAGCAAAACCGTTTGCTCATAGCGCGCCAGCGCCTGCTCCTGGCGGGCATTTTGCGCGCGAATATTGCCGCGAATCCGGCCCGCACTAAAAATCGGCCAGCGAAAACCCGGCCCCAGCGACCAGAATTCGCTGCTGGCCTTGGGCAGGTCGCTCAGATCGCTGCTTTGAAGGCCGCTCGAGCCGGTCAGGGAGAATTTGGGAAATAAATCGGCCGTGGCCACGCCAATTCGCGCTGTCGCCCCGGCCAGTTCGCGCTCGGCGCGGCGAATATCGGGCCGACGCCGCAGCAGATCGGAGGGCAGGCCCACGGGTACCTGACCGACCGCCGTCGGCACTGGGCGCTCTTGCGACAACTCTTCGAGCTTCGCCTCGGGCTGGCGGCCTTCGAGGACATTGAGCCGATGAATCGCCCGTTGAATAGCCGCTTCGATTGGCGGAATGGCCGACTCACTGCCGGCCACCAGCGCCTCGGCCCGCTTCACATCCAGCTCGTTGGCAACACCCGCCTTAAATCTGGAGCTCGACAATTCCAGACTCTGACGCTGCGATTCCACATTGGCCAGCGCCACCACCCGCTGCCGCTGAAGCCCGCGCAGCTCGATGTAATTTCGCGCCACCTCGGCCAGCAGGCTCACCAGAACATCACGATGGTTTTCCTCGACGGCCGCCAGATCTGCGTTGGCCGCCTCGATCGAGCGGCGCACGCCGCCGAAGACATCCAATTCCCAACTGGCATCGAATCCGGCCTGATAAAAATCCTCATCGCGGTCGCCAAATCCAAATCCGCCAGTGCCGCCGCTCCCGCCGGTCTCCCCGCCCGTTCCACCAAATCCACCCGCAAAACCAGAGATATTCTCACTCCTGCGGGTGCGGTTATACGATCCGCTGGCATCCAGATTGGGCCATCGCGCTGCGCCCGCCACCGTCCGCAATGCCCGCGCCTCGCGCACCCGCGCCTCGGCGATTTTCAAATCCTGATTGGACTTGATGGCCTGTTCTATCAACGCATTGAGCGTTGGATCTTCGAATGCACCCCACCATTGCGCCAGCGAAACGGGACGGGTGGTCGAGTCGTCGGAGGATTGTCCGGCAGAGCCGGACCCACGGTTGCTGAAGCTGTCCGGTATCTGCGTCGCCGGCGCATGATAATCCGGTCCCACCGTGCAACCGGCCAACAGAATCAATAACGAAGCTGAAAACTTTCTCATTGCCCCCCCACCGCAGCGCCATTGCCTGGCCGCGTCGTCCCGTTTTCCCCGATGTCGGTGATGGCCGGCGCATCGATGAAAACATCCACCTGCTGCCCCACATAGACCGGCAGGCTGCCGCGCTTGAAGCTGTAGAGAATTTGCAGCACCCGCGTATCGACGCGTTCGGAGCTCTCCCCCGTCAGGGATTTCTTGGGCACGACATAGGGCTCGATGCGCACAAAGTGCAGGGGAGTGGCGAGCGATGAATTCCCCCGCACCTGCGCCACGGCCGCCGCATTGGGCTTCACGCGCCACGCATCGTTTTCATCCACATCCACGCGCACGTGAAGGTTTTCGGTATCACCCAGCAGCATTAGCGGCGTGGCCAGCGGGCCGGTCTGGGCATATTCCCCGGGCCGGACCTTGACCTGTAAAATCTCTCCTTCCACCGGCGCTTTGACGGTCCGCCGCTCGATGTCGGCCTCGGTCTCTTTCACCGCCGCATCGGCCGAGACCACTTCCGCTTCGGCAATGGCGATGTCCGGGGCCCAGGTCCCCGCGCGAAGCAGCTTCAACTCCGCCTCCGCGGCAGCGAGGCGTTTTTCGGCCACTTTCACCGCAAAACGACGCCGGTCCAGGTCCTCGCGCACGACGGCCCGTGGATCCTTCACCGACTCCCACAGGGCAAGCTGATTTTTCGCATCCTCCAACTGCGCCCTGGCCTCCTCCACCCGCGCCTCGGCCGGCGGAAGATCCTCGGGGCGCGGCAGGCTCTTTAGACGCTCCAGCTTCGCCCGCGCTGACGCCAGCGTGCTTTTGCGAACCTCCAATTGCGCGGCCGTCACCGAATCGCGCAGGCGAAACAGCGGATCGCCCTTTTTCACCCTGTCGCCGACCTTCACGTTGACGTCGGTCACGATGTTGCCGACAGGGGTGCCGATGGCGATGTTTTCGCTGCTGGCCTCGATGATCCCTGCGCCGGCCACCTCTGTTTTAAACGGCGACTTCGACGGCGCGGCCACCGGCTGCGCTGGTATCGGCTGGCGCTGGCCGATCACCACCGTCCTGATCGCGAACAACACACCGGCGAGAGCGATCAGCGGGAGAATGAATTTCCGGAACATAATTCACCGTATTCCTTCAATCTCGTGCCACTGGCAGCTTGCTGCCAGTGCCGAAGCGAAACACTGGCGGACAAGCCGCCAGTGGCACAGTGCGGATCCTACGTTGCCTTTTCGTTTTCCTGAACGTTCACCACCCGTCCATCATCCATCCTGGCGATCCGATCCGCGAACTCGAAGATGCGGGCGTCATGCGTCACGATCACCAGCGCCCGGTCTTCTCCCAGGGCGACTTCTCTCATCAATTCCATCACCTTCTGCCCCGTTTCATGATCCAGCGAGCTGGTCGGCTCATCGCACACGATCAATTTCGGGTCGTGGACCAGCGCCCGCGCGATGGCCACGCGCTGCTGCTGGCCGCCGGACAATTGAGATGGCAGCGAATGGGTCCGATCGCCCAGCCCCACGCGCGAAAGGACATCACTTGCCCGTGCAACCGCTTCGCGTCGCCGCACGCCGTTGATGAGCAGCGGCACCGCCACATTTTCCGCGGCCGACAGGCTGGGCAGCAGATTGAACGCCTGAAAAACAAACCCAATCGTCTGCCCGCGGAAATTCGTCTTCTCCCACTGCCCCATGTGCTTGAGATCGCGGCCAAAAACCGTGCACTGGCCATCATCCTGATCCAAAATCCCGGCCATCACGGAAATCAGCGTCGTCTTCCCACACCCCGACGGCCCGACCAGCATCATCAGCTCACCTTTTCGCACTTCCAGGTCGATCCCGCGCAGCGCCGTCACGGCCGAGCTTCCGGACCCGTAAGTCTTGGTCACTCGGTTGCACATCACCGCAATGTCAATTGCCTGGGCTACCATGACAAACACCTAGCTCTTAAAAACCATCGCCGGTTCCAGCCGCAACACTTTTCTCATGCTGAATCCCGCCGCCACCATGCAGATGGAGACGATCGCCAGCCCGCTCCCCGCCAGGAGCGGAAACGAGAGGCGAAACGCCAGTTGCTGGCCGGCCAGATTTCCGAATATCGTGGCCGCGCCCACGCCCAAACCATATCCGAGCAATCCGGCCGCCAGCGCCTGAATGAGGATCATCCGCAGCATCGTCCCATGCGATGCTCCCATGGCCTTGAGGGCGGCGAAGTAGCGCAGATTGTCGAGCGTGAAATTGTAGAACGTCTGTCCCGCGATGGCCGCCCCCACGACAAATCCCAGGGCGATGGCCATGCCGAAATTGATGGCGATGCCGGTGCTGCGGTTCACATAATCCAGCGTGCTCTGCGAAAACTGCCCCGAGGTCTGGGCCAGCAATCCCGTCTCGCGATTGATCCGATCGCACACGTCGGCGTGATCATAACCCTGCTTCACCTTCACCAGCACATAGCTCAGCGGCCGGCGCTCGCTGCTGACATAGGTGGAGGCGCGCGAGTGGAGCGTATAGATGACCGGCTGCCAGTAAAAACTCGGCGAGACCCTGCAAAATCCCACCACCACCGCCCGCCGGTCGTTGATCTCCAGGACATCTCCCATCTTCAGCGGCGCCGGCGCATCTCCCGCCTGCGCCGGCCGGCGGGCAAGCTTGCCGCTGGCCTCGGCGATATCGACGATCACCGCGTCGCGCTGCCGCAAATCTTCCAGTTTGCCCTCGACCATTTCCGGCGGCCCGCCGATCAGCGAGACATCATCAATGCCGATCACCGACGCCACGGCGATCTTGCCGCCGGGGAGGCGCGTGTTGAAATATCCCTTGAAGCCCGGCACCGCCCATTGCACTCCCTCGACGCCGCGCACGCGATACAGTTCGCGATCGAGCATCCGTTTCATATCCTCGACAAATTCCACCTCCGGGTCGGTCACCCACAGGTCCGCGCTGGAGGTATCGGTGATCTGCGAATAGGTCCGGGTCATCAGGCCGGAATAAATGCCGGCCTGCTGCGTGATCAGCAGCGACGCGAAGGTCAGGCCCATGACGATGCCGACGTATTTGGCCCGGTCGCCGGCGAGCATTTTCAGCGCCAGATAATTCATCGCCGGCCCGCCTTCGCGCTATCACGCACGGTCATCCCCCGGCAGATCGCATCGAGCATGGTCTCCATGCGCTTTTCCAGCGGCGCCCAGTCGATCCACGGATCGTTCCCCATGCCGATTTGCAGCGCCACCACGCCATTCACCGCGGCCGCAAACGTCTGCGTCACCAGCTTTTCATCCTTGAATTCCGGGCGAAAACGTCCCGCCGCCAGCGCCTCGCGAACTGATAGCAGCAGCCGCGCGTAGCCGTCCTGCTCCGGATCGCCTCGCTTCTCGAGCTGTTTTTGCGGGATCTTTTCCCTGGCCTTGCTGGGCGTGAGGAACATGAACCGAAAGTGATTCGGATGCTTCAATCCAAATCGCATGAACCTGCGGCCAAGCGCCCTGATGCGCTCCACCGGGTCCTTGATCCGCGCTTCATCCGCGAATGACCTGGCCAGCGCGCCAAAATCATGGGCGCAAAGCTCCTGGAGGAGCGCATCCTTATCGGCAAAATGCAGGTAGATCGCGGTGGGGGAATATTCGATGGCATCGGCGATCTTCCGCATCGAGACCGCCTCCACCCCCTGGCTGGCGAAGAGCTCGCGGGCCGCATCCATGATCTTGGTGCGGATTTCCTCGCGCTCGCGTACTCGCCGTTCCTGACTTCCCATAACATCCGCATGTTAGTTAACGGTGTTAAGTTTGTCAACTGTGTTACTGACTTATGACTTAAACACGATCGCCGGCTCGAGCTTGATCACCTTGCGGATGCTGATCAGCGAGGAGAAGACGCAGATCAGCGACACCGCCCCGGCGGTGATGACCAGCAACTGCCACGGCAGCAAAAACGCCAGCTCGCTGTTGGCCGACGCAGCGCCCGAGAGCGAAGCCAGGCCCACGCCCAGCCCATATCCGATGGCCCCCACCGTGATCGCCTGAAGGATGATCATCCGCAGCAGCGTGCCGTTGGATGCCCCCATGGCCTTGAGCGCTCCGAAATGCCGCAGGTTGTCCAGCGTGAAATTGTAAAACGTCTGCCCGGCGATGGCCGTGCCGACGATGAATCCCAGCGCCACGGAGATGCCAAAATTGATGGGAATTCCCGTGTATTTGAAGAAATACCAGAACGTGAGGTCCTTGAATCCGCGCTGCGTGTAGGCCGCCAGCCCCGTGATCGATTCGATCCGCTTGCACAGCTCCTTGGGGTCCACTCCCGGCTTGGCCTTCACCAGCACGAACGAGAGCAGCTTCCGCTCCCGCGGCGCAAACGTCGTCGCCCGCGAGTAAGTTGTATAAACCACCGGCTGCGACTGAAACGTCCTGCCCACCCTGCACAACCCCACCACCGTCGCCCGATGATCGTTCAGCTCCAGCGTGTCCCCGATCTTCAGCGGAATCGGCCTGGATGTCGGCGTCTCCTGGTGCGCCAGCTTGTCCTGGGCGCCGACGATGTCCACGATCACGCTGTCCGCCCGCCGCAGATCCTCCAGCTTCCCCTCGGCCATCTCCGGTGGCCCGCCAATCAGCGTCGCATCATCCAGGCCGATCACGTTGCAGGTCTGGAAATTCCCATTGTCCAGCCGCGCCTTGAGCAGCCCCTTGTAAAGCGGCACCGCCCACTCGACTCCATCGATCCCGCGCACGCGATAAAGCTGCGTATCCTGAAGCGGCTTGACGTCGTCGATGAACTGCACCTTTTTGTCCATCACCCAGATGTCCGGCAGCCCCATATCGGTGATCGCCCCATAGGTGCGCGACATCAACCCCACAAAGATGGCCGCCTGCTGCGTGATCAGCAGCGAGGCAAAGGTCAGCCCGACAATGATGCCGATGTATTTCGCCCGATCCCCCACGAGCATCTTCCAGGCCACAAAGTTCATGGCAATATGCTTCGCCCGGCCGGGCGATCAGTCAAGGGCGGGCGATATTCTGCTCTTATTCACTCGCATTCCCACCGCTTATCCCCCAGCCAGCGGATCATTTTCATCAGGATCAAACACTTCCTCCCCCGGCGGCATCCCACTCGTGCCACTGGCGGCTTGCCCGCCAGTGTTCCACTGTGCCATCGCCGCCGTCTCCCCCACATCCTCCGCCCCCGCCAGCGCCTCCCCCGCATAACTCGGCCTCAACCACCCCCCACCCGCCAACTGATAACTCAGCCCATTCAAATACCCGTTCTCCTCCGCATCCGCG
>DASYUA010000269.1:0-39043 GCA_036001665.1 Tepidisphaeraceae bacterium | reverse complement strand
GGGGCGCAGGCTGCGGTGGCCAGAATGAATACTCCAAGCGCGATGAGTAAGTTCTGCATTGTCCTCCTGCTCCCGATCGATGAAGCACCAGTATGGCGCTAAGCGGTGCCGGTGCTCAGGGCGTTCGTGAGCGGTGTGATTCTACCATGTGCGGTCATGGTTTAAGCATCGGAAAGCAGCCTCGACCTGGCCGGCAGACGCGATTGCGCAGGTTTTGAGGGCAGTTTCTTGATGGCCATTTTTCCGGGGCAAATGTTATGATGACTAAAGAACAGGGTGGTTAGTGTTCGATGGGTAGGCATGAGGCCGTGTCCGCGATAGCGCGGGCGGAGTTCGTAACGGAGTGCCACACCAATGAGTCGACTTCTTCGATCCGCCGTTGCCACCATCATTCTGGGCATTTTTATTCCCACCAATTCGTCGGCCGCGGCCCCGGCTCAGCCTCCGGCCGCTCAGGATGGCGCTGCAATTTCGCCGGCACGCGCTGCCGCTCAGGCGGGGATTTCGCAGATGCTGGCCATTCTCCAGGACCGCAATCTCGATCAGCAGCAGCGCGCGGACAAGATGAGGGTTGTGATTGAGGACATGATCGACTTTGACACGCTGTCGCGGCTTTCGATCGGGCCGGCTTGGCGCGACATTTCCGATGCGCAGCGGGGGCAGTTTGTGGATGAATTCAAAAAACACATGCTGGGCATCGCCACCAAATCCACCAAGGGGTATGACGATGAGGAAGTGGTGATCGTGGGGGATCGGGCGGAAGTTAAGGGCGACGCGACCATTCAGACGCGCATCCTTGGCAGGCCCAAGGATGGGGTGCAGGAGGAAATCGCCAAGGTGGATTTTCGCATGCGGCAGAAGGATGAGCGATGGAAGGTCATTGACATCCACATCGCCGGCATCAGCATGGCCAACACGTTTCGGGTGCAGTTTCTGGTGATCATGAAGGATGGCGGCATGGACAAGCTGCTGAAAATGCTCCACGATAAAAACGCCGCCGCCGGCGGCGAAAAACCCACGCGCACCGCCGACGCGGACAAGTAAGCGCTGGGCGCGAGCAACAGGCGAGTGAAGGTCATTCATGCCAAGCCGCATCTTCTGGAGGGTCGCCGTCCTGTGTCTGGCCTTCGCGTTTTTTATTCTGTGCGGCGGGTGTGCCCACAATCCTAAAAATCCTGACCCGTTCGAGAAGTGCAACCGGTTCATCTACAAGGTCAACGACGGACTGGATAAAATCCTGCTCAAGCCGGCCTCTGACTTTTACACCAAGGTTGTTCCGAAGCCGGTTCGACACGGGCTGGGGAATTTTTTCGACAACCTCAGCTACGGCAACGTGATTCTTAACGACTTTCTACAGGGTCACATCAAGGATGGTCTGGCCAGCACGGTCCGAATGGGAGTCAACAGCACGGTTGGCGTTGCGGGGGTTTTTGATGTGGCCACCAAGTGGAATCTTCCGGGACATTCGAACGATTTTGGCATTACCATCGGTAAATGGGGAGGTGGTCCCGGGCCGTATCTGGTGCTGCCGCTTTATGGACCGTCGACGTTTCGCGATGTGCCGCGAATTCCGGTGGGGATGTACACGAACGTGCTGCACTATGTGGATTTGCCGGATTATGTGTCGATTCCGCTGGATGTGTTGAACCTGGCCGAGGATCGCGCGCGGGCCAACGCGGCCATCAATTTCCGCGACGACGCGGCCATCGATCCGTACATCTTCATGCGCGAGGCTTATCTGCAATACCGGCGGATCAAGATTTATGGCGCGCCGCCGCCGGTCGAGCCGGGGTTTTATGATGAAGATGAAGGGCCGACGACGAGGCCGAGCACCAGACCGATTGCTCAAGCCGGGGAATGAAATCCGTCTGGAACTGCGGTGGCTTAGCAGCGGGTTCAAGGCTCTCACGGCGGCTAAAGCCGCCCCCACCGGGAGTCTTTCGCGGGTGGATCGATTGGATGATGCTTTTCCTCCCACGCGTCAACCAGCGCCACGAGAATTTCGAGACGATCACCGTCAGGGGTGCTGGGCCTGGCGTCGATCAGCGCATCGATGAGCTTCATCGCGTTTCGATAATCACGTTCAGACTTGATTGGTTGTAGGCGCATGGTTGGATTTCCGATCCGAGAATCGATGATTCCGCCTATTTCCCGGCCAGCTTTTGCTTCAGCATGGCGTTGGCCTGGCTTGGATCGACGGCTGCGCCGTGGGCCTTCATAAACATGCCCATGGCCTTACCAAACTCCTTCTCGGTGAAGGAATTCTTGCTCAAAAACTCATCCACCAGCCGTTCCGTGTCGGCCCCGGAGGCCTTTTTGGGTAAATACTCCTCCACCACCGCCAGTTCGGACTTAAGCTGGGCCACCTCGGCCGCTTTGTTCAGCTTTTCATACTCCTCGATGCTTTTGCGCAATTTCTTGCCATAACCGGCCACCGTCTCCTCTTCGGTCAGTTTTTTGGTCTGAAGATCGATGTTCTTCACGTCGCTGATCAACATGCGGAGGACCGATAATCTCTCCTTTTGGCCTGATTTCATCGCGGTTTTCATGTCCTCCTGCAATCTGGTCAACAATGACATGGGCTGCTCCTGACGTTTGCCTGACTGTTACGAGAGGCGCTGGCGCTTGCTCCCGGCCGTAAGTCGGGTATGTTATCGAGTCTCCCGTAGGACTTCACGTCACGCTGCGGAGGGTGCCAAGGCAGAAACGGGCAGAAAGGCCAGTAAGGGGCCGATCACGCGCGGAATGGAATTTGTTCCCCGTGTCCAAAGAAGCGTGAAGTCTCCACAGCAGTCTGGAATTGTCGCCGCGGGCGGCCGCGACCGCATCTGTGGTCATACGGGGGATTCGTTTAATCATCAACGCATGCGCAGGTTCGCACGGCGAACCATTGGCCTGCCGCCGGATTTTCGAACATGGCTGATCACCACAAGAACGAGTGTAGGGTTCGCCCCGCGAACCATTAGTTTGTCCCCGGATTTTTGAACATGCCTGACCATCAGAACAACGAAGTAGAAGGAATCCTGCAAGTAGCCGACGAACGCAGCGACGGCCAGCTCCGCGACCCGCTCCATCCCCTGCGCCCCCTGCGCGGGGGAGTCATCGTCACCAAGCAGATGATCCGCGAAATGCGCCTGCGCCCCGGCCTGATGCTCAAAGGCGCAACCAAGGGCCGGCATCTCTCCCGCATCAATGCCATCGAGCAACGGCCCCCCGGCGAGTGGACCGACAAGGTCGGCCTCTACGAGTCCACCCCGATCGATCCCCACCCCATGATCAAGCTCGAGCACAACCCGGATGAGCTGACCACGCGCTGCATCGACATTCTCTCCCCAGTCGGCTTCGGCCAGCGCGGCCTCATTGTCGCGCCGCCGCGCTCGGGCAAAACGATTTTGCTTCAGAACATGGCCAAGGGGATCCACGCCAATTATCCGAAGGTCCAGCTTGTTTTGCTTCTGGTCGATGAGCGGCCGGAAGAAGTGACGGATATGCGGAGGAACGTGCCGGGACTGGTTTATGCTTCTTCCAACGACAACACTGTGGAAAAACACCTGGATCTGGCTCAACTGGTGATTGAGCGGTGCAAGCGGCAGGTGGAATTTGGGGCGGACATTGTCGTGCTGCTGGATTCTCTCACGAGGGTTGGCCGGTCGTTCAATGTCGGCGGGCCTTCGGGGGGGAGGACCATGTCTGGCGGGCTGGATAACCGCGCCCTGGAGATTCCAAAGCGGCTTTTTGGCGCGGCGAGAAAGATCGAGAATGGGGGATCACTGACAATTTTGGCCACTTGCCTGATCGATACCGGATCGAGGATGGATCAGGTCATTTTTGAAGAGTTCAAAGGCACGGGCAACATGGAATTGACGCTGGATCGCAATCTGGCGAATCAGCGGATCTACCCCGCGCTCAACATCCCCCAATCCGGGACAAGAAAAGAAGAACTGCTCCTCAACCCTACCCAGCTCAATGCCGCAAGGGCGATGCGTCGGCATTTGATGAACATGCAACCCGCCCAGGGGATGATCACGCTGCTGGATGTGCTGAAGAAGCACAAAACCAACGATGCGCTTTTTGCCACCATGAAAATCTAAGTGTGCGGATAGTTAGAGGTGGTTGCGATTCCGCTCGATTTCGCCCAAATTGTGATCTCAAAGAATTGCTGCATTCTAACTGGACTTTCCCGCCTCCTTCCCATACAGTGATGTGAGGTAAGTTCGACTACTCGGTGTCTCCCGGGACTTCTAGCAAAAATCCCTCCTGCTGCCTGTTTTCCTCCTACCTTCCTGGGCCGGATTTTGGCCTCTTTTCAGCACTGACCAGAAAAGTAAACCTACAGGTCAGGCGCCCAATTTTCGTAAAGGAGAATTCTATGGGCAGTAAGTTGTATGTCGGAAATCTGAGCTATGACGTGACCGGCTCCGATCTCCAATCGTTGTTCGCGCCTCACGGGACCATCACCAGCGCCGAAATCATCGCCGACCGCGATACCGGCCGCTCCAAGGGCTTCGGATTCGTCCAGATGGGCTCCGACGGCGAGGCTGAGGCGGCCATCGCCGCCCTCAACGGCCAGGATCACTCCGGCCGCGCCCTCACCGTCAACGTCGCCAAACCCCGCGAGGAGCGCCCCCGCTCCGGCGGCGGCGGCAGCCGCGGCGGAAGCAGTCGCTACTAAAGCAGCGATTACAGGATCATTAATCTGATCAAAGAGGAAGACCGCCGATGGTGGTCTTCCTTTTTCTTTTTGCTCTGATGCAGACGGGAAGGCCAGGAAGACGCAGAAAGGGGGTCGCCTGCAGTGACCCCCTTCTCCCTTCCAAGCGGCGTATTATGACCCAAATAGAGCTGGACTTGCGGGTGAATTAAAGGTGACGCGGGGTGAATTAAAGGTGGGTGAATTAAAGGTGACGCGGGGTGAATTAAAGGTGACGGGTGAATTAAAGGTGACGCGAACCTTTATTTTGCCCGGGTGAATTAAAGGTGACGCGAACCTTTATTTTGCCCGAACCTTTATTTTGCCCGTCGGGTGAATTAAAGGGGTGAATTAAAGGTGACGCGGGTGAATTAAAGGTGGGTGAATTAAAGGTGGGTGAATTAAAGGTGACGCGAACCTTTATTTTGCCCGGGTGAATTAAAGGTGACGCGAACCTTTATTTTGCCCGAACCTTTATTTTGCCCGTCGGGGTGAATTAAAGGGGTGAATTAAAGGTGACGCGAACCTTTATTTTGCCCGTCGAGCAGACGCTGGCCCTGATGCACCAGTTCAAGCGGCTGCGCGTCCGCGACGACCGGGACGATCAGGTGCACGAGGATCGAAGGCGGCTTGTACCGACGGCCCAAACAGCGGCAACGGCGGGCACTTTCGCTATTGGGAGGAGTTATTTAGAATCGCAGTCAGCGGCTGCAGGCGGTCCGCGTCGGACGGCTCCCCGCCGCCACTTTTTGGAGGCAAACATGAAGACGATCCTCTCGGTGGCGTTGGTACTCGCTCTCTGCGGCCTTGCCCGCGCGGCCGACGAGAAGGCAGGCCCGGTCGGGACGTGGAAGCTCGAGTACGCGATCGGCGACCAGCAGCGAACGGCCACCCTGACGATCACCAAGGACGGGGACAAGCTCGCCGGCACGATGAGCTGGCCGGACCAGAAGGAGGCGGAACTCAAGGACGTGAAACTGAAGGATGGAGAGCTGACCTTCTCCGCCGTGCGGGTGCTCGGGGAGAACAAAATTCCCGTCGAGTACAAGTTCACGATCGACGGGGACAAGCTCAAAGGGAAAGGCGCAGTGGAGAACGCGGGCAGGAAGACCGAGTTCGACATCGCGGGCAAGCGGGAGAAGAAGGACAAGTAGGAGTGAACCGGGGACGAGGAATGAAACGGGGACGGGGACAGTTTTACTCCGGAGGGGCATGATACGGGGACGCAGCTAGCCTATCAGAGGAAACTGGATGAAATCACCGGTGTCCTCCGGAGGGGCAGTTGTCAGCCCAAGTCTGATCTGCGTCACCTGCGTCATCTGCGTTCAACTCTGCTCCTCATTCGTGCCCCTTCGTGAAAGTCGTGGACAAAAATACCCCACCAACCGAACAACCGCCCGCCCAAAACGTAGTAGTCCTATGAGAATCCGCTGACGCGCCAATGATCAGATGATTAGCTCGTCAGATGGTAAATTCTCAAAAGGGGGGCTAGGGGAATGCTTTTCGCTCAGCACGCAGCACGCCATACTCACAACCGCTCTCTCGCAGTTTACCCGCCGCCGCGGGTGCCCTCGGTCTTCGATTTTCGAGCTTCGATCTTCAATTCCCTCCCCTCAAGCCCACGTCAATCCGCGCAACACTCTCGACGCTGCTCGCAACTCACGATGGACAAAGCAACAACACGCAAAAGCCAAACGAAGCCAATTTCCTTCTACCAATCGCCTGACAACCGTCTCGAAATCATTGCGATGTCATTCCCGACCGGTTCCATGTCGGTTTTCGGTCGGTTCCATGTCGGTTTCGGTCGATTTCGGTCGGTTTTTCCCCGAAATTCTTCCCCCATCCCGCGCGCAACTTCAGGACAGAGCTAATTTTGCAAAAAACGGCCCCCCAAACCACCCAGGAAACTTTTCTCTGCTTCTCCGCCTCCCCCCGCGACAAAACAAAGCCAATCAAACCCACCACAACAAGGCAAAAGACCCTCCAGTGCCTCAAAAACGCCACTTTCGCTTCACCTGGCATCGAGTTTTTTGACGAAACAAACCCACCGCGAGGTGAACCAACACCCGCGTCACGACCGCCACAGGTTGATGAGGTGAACGATGTAGGAGTAGAGCAGCGAGACGACGCCGACGATCACCGAGGCCCAGAGGGTTATTTTCAGGATGCGGATGCGGTTGGCGATTTCCTTGTCGCGCCATTCGCCGAGGCGGCGGTCGATTTCGTCGAGCTTGCGGTCGATGCGGGCTTCGATTTCGTCGAGCTTCTGGTTGACGTAGGAGTCGGCCGACTTTTTGATTCGGCCGGCGATGCCGCCGAAGAGGCCGGATTCTTCGATTTCTTCTTTGATGGTGGCCGGGCGCGATGGGGGGACGGCTTTGGGGGCTTCGGCGTCGGCATCCTGCGGGGGGAGGAACTGGTAGTCGCTGGATTTCTCATCCTCGCCGATGATGCTGGAGACCAGGGAGCCCAGCATGCTGCGACGGCGGCGATTGAGGCGGGTGAAGAAGCCTTCCTGCTTCTTGAGCTTCTTGATGAGGACGGGGACGGCGTCGCTTTCGCTGATGGAGACGCTGCGGAGCTTGCCGAGGGCGAGCAGGCCGCGCTGCGAGAGGCCGTTGAAGCGCATGCTGCGGATGCGGACGATTTCCTGGGCGAGTTGTTCCTTGCTGGCGTTGAGGGGAACGGGGCGACGGGCCCATTTGATGACGTCGAGCATGGCCTCGCGGTCCATCGAAGCGATGAGCTGTCTGCGCTCGTGGACGGCGGCGACGAGGTGCTGGGGAGTCTGGAGGCGCGAGGGGTCGAGGCCGAATTCTTCAGCAAGAGTTTTGAGCTCATCTTTGGGGAGCTCGTGAAGCTGGCGTGCGGGCGTGCGGGCGGGGAGGACTTCGACGGTGGCGGGCGCGGGTTGGGACGCGGACGCGGGTTGGGGCGCGGGGGAGCTGGGCGATGCGGAGCCGGCGGGCAGCATCTTGGGCTCAGGAATGTTGGAGGGGGCTGTGGACATGGATATTTTTGATCGAGCCGTTGGCACTTTTAATCGTGTCGTTGGCGTCGTTCAAGACCGATTGCGCATGCCAGATGATGAAGAAGGCGATCCAAAGCAGGCCGCAGATCAGGACATCGCCCCAGAAGGTTTTGAAGCGCAGGCGCAGGCCGTGGACCGTGAGATAGCGGCGGAGCAGGGAGCTGTATTTGTCGTTGCCGGCCAGCCAGAAATACCAGCTCCGGAAGGATTGGAGGGTGATGACGGAGGCGTAGATGGTGACGATGGTCGCCAGCCAGAAACGGAAGAAGGCAAAGAAGTCGATGTCGGGCATTGAAGTATGGGCGGTTCGCAGAGCGAACCCTACGGGATTATCGGCCGGCTGGAGAGGTTCGCGGAGCGAACCCTACGGTTTTTCGGCGGCCTTGCGGCGGAGCTGGGCGTCGAGGTCGGGGGAATCGTCGGCGTCGTCGTGGTCGGCGCTGGAGCCGCCGAAAAGCAGGGTGCCGATGCGGACCATGGTGGCGCCTTCCTGGATGGCGGCCTCGAAGTCGTTGCTCATGCCCATGCTGAGGTGGCGGAGGAGATTGCCGCCGATTTTGTGCCATTTGAGCTCTTCGAAGATTTCGCGGGTGCGGGCGAAGCAGCGGCGGGCGACGTCGCCTTTGGTTTCCAGCGGGGCCATGGTCATCAGTCCGATAAACTGGAGATTGGGCATCGAGTCCATTTGCTCGGCGAGGTGAACGGATGCGCCGACGGCCACGCCGTGCTTGCTCTCTTCCTCGCTGGCGTTGATCTGGAGGAGGACGGGGATTTTGCGGCCCATCTTGGCGGCCTGGAGGTCGAGCTCTTCGGCGAGGCGGAGGCTGTCGATGCTGTGGATCAGATCAACGACGGAGAGGACGGGCTTGACCTTGTTGCGCTGGAGGTGGCCGATCATGTGCCAGCGAAGGCGCGAGGGCATGGAGCTGTCGGTGCGGGTTTGCTGGCGCTGGAAGAATTCGTTGATTTGGGCTGCGCGCTGGGTGAGGACCTGCACCCGGGATTCGCCCAGGTCGCCGACGCCGAGCTGGAGGGCCTCGCGGATTTGCTCGGGGGCGGCGTTTTTGGTAACGGCGATGAGGGTGACCTCGTTGGGCTCGCGATTCGCTTTTTTGCAGGCCGCGGCGATTCGGTCCCTCACTTCGCTCAATTTGTCCGCCAGCGGCGATCGTTTGGCCACGCGTTACTCCTTGGTCGCGGATGGCGGACAGGAATGTCCGCGCTACCGGGGGCGATTATAAGGAGAGGGGTGGGGGAGGTATAGTGGCGGGCATCACAAGCATGGATGTGGAGTCGGGAAAATTTCGCAGTGCGATGGAGCGGTTTGACGCGGCCAACGCGGAGGATCCGGATGGGGAGGAGCTGGTTTATGCGCAGCGGATGAGCGAGTGGCTGGAGAAGTTGGAGCCGAATGCGTCGCAGGCGTTGAGATTGGCAGCGCGATCGCAGCACATCCGGAGGTGGGAGATCCCTCGAAAGAAATATCCGATGGATCGGGCGGGATATCACCGCTGGAGAAATGAGCTGGCGGGGTTTCACGCGAAAGTGGCGGGGGGGATCATGCGCGAGGCGGGATATGACGAGGTGACGGTGGGGCGGGTGCAGTCGCTGCTTCGCAAGGAGCGGCTGAAGGAGGATGCGGAGGCGCAGCTGCTGGAGGATGTGATTTGTCTGGTGTTCCTGGAGAACTACTTTGCGGATTTTGCGAAGGAGCATGATGAGGCGAAGCTGGTGGGGATTTTGCGGAAGACGTGGCGGAAGATGTCGGAGCGGGGACATGAGGCGGCATTGAAGTTGCCGATGGGGGAGGCGGAGAGAAAACTGGTGGAGAAGGCGCTTAGTCCAGGCGCTGGAGGAGAGTCGAAAGAGGGGGAGCGGCCGAGGACTTGATATGGACTTCGAAGAGACGAAGGGGGTGGGGATGGTGTTCGAGGAGGGTGTCGGCGTTGGGGTAGAGCTGGTTGACCAATTTGCGGAGGTGGGGCTCGATCGAGCTGTAAGTTTCGGGATTGTTGGGGGCGAGGAGGCGGTCGTTGAGGCGAACAATGGCTTCGCTGGTTTTGAAACGGAGCTGTGTGTCGGATTCGAGGCGGGCGCAGCCGTGCAGGCAGGCGCGGAAGGCTTGGTGGAGGCGCTGGAAGAAGTCGCCGGTGGCGGGTTGTTTGCGGGCGTACATCAGGCCGAGTTTTCCATCTTCGCGGTCGGTGGAGAAGTTCGCTTCGTGGGCGACGAGGACGGTTCCGGGGCCGCCGGTGACGTGCTGATAGTCGGCGACGTCGATGAGCAGATGGTCGGGGATGGCCTGTTGCTGAATCCAGGAGTGGAAGATGGGAACGAATTGCTCGCCGCGGATGGCGGGGGCAGTTTCGGCGAAGAACTTGACGATGATCTTGTGGGTTTCCATCGAGCCGGCCTAAATGGCGGAGGCGGTTGCGGGTTTGAGGACGTTGAGGGAGGCCTGATATTTGGCGTGGCATTTGTGGGCGGCGTCGATGAAAAGGTTGGCCTCTTCGACGAGTTTGTGGACGGTGTCCTGGGTGTAACGGGTATCGGGCGCC
Source organism: Tepidisphaeraceae bacterium (assembly GCA_036001665.1). Lineage (GTDB taxonomy): Bacteria > Planctomycetota > Phycisphaerae > Tepidisphaerales > Tepidisphaeraceae > JBGPEF01. The sequence goes on along the minus strand of DASYUA010000269.1, from coordinate 28,764 downwards.
TCATGGCGGGTGAAGAGATAGTTGGCGAATTGGTTGGCGTGATAGGTATCCCAGAAGAGCTTGGTCTCGACGAAACGGGTGCGGAATTCGTTGACGATGGTGTTAGGATCGGTGGGGGCGTCGAGCCACTGGAGCTGGACGAGCGTGTGGGCGCCCTTGAGCATGGCGCTGTAGGCCTTTTCATCGGCCTCGCGGAATTGGCCGTTGTCGAGGAGAAGCTGGGCTTCAAAGGCTTCGGTCTCGGCGGCGGTGAAGCCGAATTGAGCCAGCGAGACCACTTCGCCAGCGCACTCGCCGACACCCATGTCGCCGATGGTGAACTCGCGGGGATCGCCCCAGTCGCTGTAGAAGGAGGGATCGATGTTGTGGGGTGGGACGGGGGTGAATTCATCGACGATTTCTTTGAGGGCTTTCTTGCCGATTCGGCCGCAGTAGGCCTGGAAGGATTCTTCACCCTGGCGCTCGCCGACGTAGCGGTCGGTGAGGCGATTGACCAGATCGGGAATTTTCTTGGACGGGACGGAGCCCATGGCGAGTGCATAGGAGCCGGCATTGTCCTCCCATTTGCCGCCGAGCATGACCTGGAAATGTGGGACGGTGTAGCCGTTGATGTTGCGGGAGTTGCCGTAGAAGCCGATGTCGGCGACGTGGTGCTGGCCGCAGGAGTTGAAGCAGCCGGAGACTTTGATGCGGAGGTGCTTGATGGCATCGTCGAGGTTGACGGATTTTTCGGCGAGGCGGTTGCGGAGCTCGCCGGCGAGACCGCGAGAGGAGGCGATGCCGAGCTTGCAGGTGTCGGTGCCGGGGCAGGCGGTGACATCGACGATGGTGCCAGCGCCGCCCTGGGCGAGGCCGATTTCCTTGAGCTCGCGATAGAGGTCGACGGCTTTGTTGTGGGGGACCCAGCGGAGGACGATGTTTTGCTCGACGGTGGTGCGGGCGTGGTCGCCGGCGTAGCGGTGGGTGAGGTCGGCGAGCTGGCGCATTTGATCGGAGGTGGCATCACCGAGGGGAAGAGTGACGGTGGCGACGACGAAGCCACTTTGGCGCTGGGGGTAGATGTTGGTGGCGGCCCATTCGTCGAAGCCTTCGGGTTTTCGCAAGCCGTTGAGGGGAACGCCGATGAAGGCGGGTTTTTCCTCGTAGCGGGGGATTTCGTCGAAATATTTTCGCCAGGATGGATCATCGGGCATGGTTCGGTGTTCTTCGAGGACGACGCGCTTGAATTCTTCGATGCCGAGTTTCTGGACGACGAATTTGAGGCGGGCTTTGTTGCGGTTTTTCTTCTCGCCGAGTCGGGCGAAAACCCGGCCGATGGCGCGGGCCATGGGGAGAAGTTCTTCTTCGGGGAGGAATTCATCGAAGAGTTTGGCCTGATGGGGGACTGCGCCCAGGCCGCCGCCGACGTAGAGCTCGAAGCCGCGCTTTTCCTTGCCGTCGATGGTGCGTTTGGCGGCGATACCGCCGAGGTCGTGCATGGAGACGAGGGCGCAGGCTTCCTGTTTGCAGCCGGAGAAGGCGATCTTGAATTTGCGGCCGAAGTCCTGGGTGTCGGGATGGCCGAGAAGGTAGTAGGCGCAGGCTTTGGCGTAGGGGGTGACATCAAAGGTTTCGGTGTGGCAGACGCCGGCGAGGGGGCAGGCGGTGACATTGCGGACGGAGTTGCCGCAGGCTTCGCGGGTGGTGATGCCGGCGGCGGCGAGGCGGCGGAAGAGGCTGGGGGTGTCTTCGATGTGGACGAAGTGGAGCTGGAAATCCTGGCGGGTGGTGACGTGACAGATGCCGTCGGAATATTCCTCGGCCAGCTCGGCGAGGACGATCATTTGCTGGGGGGTCAGGCCGCCGAAGGGGATTTTGATGCGCTGCATGCCGGGGGCATCCCACATGGTGTCGGGGCCCTTGGTGAGGGATGGGTAGGGGAGGTCCTGGGTCTTTTGGCCGTCGTGGCGATGGCCGTTGTCGTAGCGCTGGCCGTAGGCGCCGCGGCGGAGTCGGGTTTCGGCGAAGACTTTCTCTTCGATTTTTCCCAGCTTGCGGAGGGCGATCTGGGATTCGAAGGCGTCGATTTCCTTGGCGAGAACGTCGGGGATGGTCCCGGTGAGCTTGTCTTTCCAGGTTATGATCATGGCGCACCTCTCAGCCGCGTTGCTTTATATATTAATGGTACCCCCGCTGGCAATTCTACTATTTCTCTATAGGAATAGTCTAGTTCTTATGATTTTTCTTTATTCGCCTGGTCGATCGGTGGGATGGAGGCATGAAAATGTTGCTTGACGTGCTAAAAACTGACGATAACTTATTTCGCTCCGCTAGCCCCCATGATCGCAGGATTTGTTCGGTGGCGGGAAACTTAGCCCGGGTCTGTAACGTATATCCTGCAACCGAGGGTGGCTATGGCGCGTCAGGCTTTTGCGGTAAGATAAGACGCGCCTTGGCGCCAGGTTTAACAAAGGAGCAGCCGTGAAGATCGAGCCAAACTGATGGCTCATGCTGACCGAAGCCCTGCCGGGTCAGTATGAGCCTTGACCCGAGCAGGAAATTGAGCTTCGGCCAGCGACAATCGAAGCTCAGTCCGTTCGATTTACGGACTTAGAGGTTAAGCAGACCCGCAGGGGCCGTTTTCCCGACCGCAGGAGGTTGGGACGGCAGTCGCAATGATTGCCGCGGAGCCATCTGCGGGTTTTGTGTTGGTTGAGAATTGAGCCGAAGAGATACGGGCCAGACGCCCGTTACACGAGAAGAGGATTTATGCCACGCGACATGACCAAGATTCGCAACATCGGGATCGCCGCCCACATCGATGCGGGCAAGACCACTGTTTCCGAGCGCATCCTTTATTACACCGGGAAGATTCACAAGATGGGCGAGGTGCACGAAGGCACGGCCACGATGGACTTTGATCCGGAAGAGCAGAAGCGCGGGATCACCATCAATTCGGCCGCGACGACCTGCCCGTGGGACCGGTTTGGACAGAGATACACGATCAATTTGATCGATACGCCGGGGCACGTGGATTTCACGGCCGAGGTGGAGCGATCGATGCGGGTGCTGGACGGCGCGGTGGCCGTGTTTGACGGCAAGGAAGGCGTGGAGGCGCAGTCGGAGACGGTGTGGCGTCAGGCGACGAAGTATGCGGTGCCGCGGTTGTGCTTCATCAACAAGATGGACAAGGTGGGGGCGGACTTTGATTTCAGCTTCAACTCGATTCGCGAGCGGCTGGGCGCGCCGGCCGTGGCGGTGCAGATTCCGATTGGGCAGTCGAGCACGTTCAAGGGGATCATGGACCTGATCCGCGGCGTGGCGATTTATTACAACCTTCAGGATGAGAAGGACAAGGGCAAGACGCAGATTGAGAAGCCGATTCCGGAAGAGGAGAAGGAACGTTTTAACAAGTGGCGGCACGACCTGATTGAGAAGGTGGCGGAGACGGATGACCACCTGATGGAGAAGTATCTCCAGGGCCAGGAGCCGACCGAAGAGGAACTGCGCAAAGGAATTCGCGCGGCCACAATTTCGTTCAAGATGCACCCGGTTTTCTGCGGGTCAGCGCTGAAGTATGTGGGCGTGCAGAGGCTGATTGACGGCGTGGTGGATTATCTGCCCGCGCCGACGGACCTGCCGCCGATCGTGGCGCACGATCCGAAGGACCCGGAGAAGCTGGTGGCTCGCAAGAGCGATCCCAGCGAGCCGTTCTGCGGGCTGGTTTTCAAGATTGTCAACGACCAGCACGGCGACCTGACCTACGTCCGTGTCTATAGCGGGCGTCTGGAAAAAGGGAGCCGGGTGCTCAACGTCAATCGCGGCAAGCGCGAGAACATTTCGCGCATGTTCCAGATGCACGCGGCGGACCGCAATCCGCTGGATGTGGCCGAGGCCGGGGACATTGTGGCGATCGTGGGGATCAAGGAAGCGCTGACGGGTGATACGCTTGCCGATCAGGATCATCCGGTGATCCTGGAGCGGCCGACGTTCCCCGAGCCGGTGATCAGCATGTCGATCGAGCCGAAGACGGCGGCCGACAAGCAGAAGCTGGGCGAGGCGCTGACGGTGCTGAAGCGCGAGGACCCGACGTTCCAGGCGAGCTATGACGATGAGACGGGGCAGACGATCATCGCCGGCATGGGCGAGCTGCACCTGGAAATCCTTCGGATGAAGCTCACCCGCGACCACCATGTCGATGTGCTGGTCGGCAAGCCCAAGGTGGCGTACAAAGAGACGATCAGCTTCCTGGCCGAGGCTCGCGGCAAGCATGTCAAGCAGACCGGTGGCCGCGGACAGTTCGGCGATTGTACTCTGAAGGTGGAGCCGTTCACCGAGGCGCAGGCCAAGGAAGAGGAGCTGAAGTGGGAAGACAACGTGGCGTTTGAGAACAAGATTTTCGGCGGCTCGATTCCCAAGGAATACATTTCGTCGGTGGAATATGGCGCGCGGCAGGCCGCCAAGACGGGCGTGCTGGCGAATTATCCGATGATCAACATCAAGATCACGTTGACGGACGGCTCGTATCACGCGGTGGATAGCTCGCAGATCGCCTTTGAATTGGCCGGGCAGATTGCCTACAAGGAAGCCTGCCGCCGCGCGGGTCTTGTGTTGCTCGAGCCGATCATGAAGCTGGTGGTGACGACTCCGGAGGAATTTGTCGGCAACGTGAATGGCGACATCAATCGCCGCCGCGGGTTGATCGTCAATTCAGAGCAGCGTGGCAACACGCGAATCGTCGAGGCCGAGGTGCCGCTGAGCGAAATGTTCGGCTACACGACCGAGCTGCGCTCGATGAGCACGGGCCGGGCGAGCTCGGTGATGGAGCCGCTCAGATATGCTCCAGCGCCAGCGAGCGTGAAGGCGGCGGTGCTGGAAGAAGTGGCGTAAGATCGAATCAAATTAAGTAATGGCCCCATTGGGCGGCGCTTCGGCGTCGCCCTTTTTTTATTTGTTGGATTTGAGGTGGGAAGGTAATCTGCCGGGGTTCAAGCCTGGGAAAAAGGGTCACGGAAGGGGTGCTGCATGTCAGCGAATCGTTTAGTGGCTGAATGCGATGCGACGGACAGGAATCTCGGCACGTATCAGGGTGTCGAGGCCACAGGGCACGGTGGCTGAAGTCGCCCCTACGAGAGGCGGACAAAAATGTCCGCCCCACCACTCGGTGGCCAGATGCGATTGCCATGTCATTCTGGGGCAGGTCCCACGCTACATCTGGATCGCTCGTGAGTATATGATCCCGTGGGGAAACGGGGTCGTTGAGGAGACGAGCGATGCGCGTATGGACGATTTTGCTGGCGATCATTTCAGTGGCGGGGTTTTCATTTGCGGCTGAGAAGACTGCGACGGTGCCGAGCACGCAGCCTTCTGGCGAAAACTACACGGTCAAGAGGGGGACGCTGAAGCTGGAAGTGCAGACCGACAGCACGCTGGCGGCGCTGGAGCCCTATGAAGTGAAGCTGAAAACCAGGGCGTTTGCGGGGCAGTTTACGGTGGTTTCGGCGGCGGCGCATGGGGCGATGGTGAGGAAGGGGGAGAGTGTGCTGGAGTTGGATCCCAAACCGATCAATTGGGCGGTGGAGGGGGCGGAGAATGAGGTGGCGACAGTGCGGGCGAATCTGAAAAAAGCGGAGGCGGATGCGGAGCTGGGGGCAAAGGGCGATGCGCTGGCGCTGCGGATTTCGGAGGATGGTTTGAAGAATGCGGAGGCGGGGCTGAAGTGGTTTGAGGAGGTGGATGGCCCGCAGATGCTGAGGCTGGCGGATTTGCAGGTGAAGATGTCCAAGAGCTCGGTGGAGGACCAGGATGATGAGCTGGATCAGCTTCGCAAGATGTACAAGACAGAAGACCTGACGACGGCGACGGCAGATATCGTGATCAAGCGGGCGGTGCGGAGGTTGGAGGTATCAAAAGAGATGCTGAAGATGCAGGAGGAGAAGCGGGATAAGACCAAGTCGCTGGATTATCCGATCGTCAAACAGCGGACGGTGGATTCGGTGGAGCAGGCGCGGCAGGCGCTGGCCAGTCTAAAGAACACGCAGGCGCAGACGGCGGTGACGCGCAAGGCGGGTTTGACGGGCGCGCGAATCGCGGTGGAGCAGGCGGAGCAGAAACTGGGGGATTTAAAGAGTGATGTGGCCAATTTCTCGTTCAAGGCGGCCGAAGATGGGATGGTGATGTATGAGCAGTTGCCGGAAGTGCAACCCGGGAGCGATAAGCGTGCGCCGAAGGCGGGGGACAAGCTGACGGCGGGGCAGTTGGTGATGCGGGTGGTCTATCCGGGGCGATTGAAGATGGATGTGAATCTGACGGAGGCGCAGGCGTTTTGGGTGGAGCCGGGGATGAGGGCGCGGGTGACGCCAGCGGCGTTTCCGCAAATGTCTTATGACGGAACTTGTGGGGCGGTGGTGGGGGGGAACCGGATTTCGCCGCCGGGATTTGGGTTTGCAGCGCCGATCACGCTGCCGCAGACGGATGCGCGGCTGGTGCCGGGGATGAAGGCGTCGGTGAAGATCGAGGCGGGGAAGATTGAGGATGTTTTGGTGATTCCGGTGGCGGCGGTTTCGGGGGGGAAGGTTTCACTGAAGAAAAATGGGAAAGTCGAGGAGCGGGCGGTGGTGCTGGGGAAGTCGGATGGGGAGAAAGTGGAAGTGAAGGAGGGGTTGGCGGTTGGGGATGAGATCTTGGCGCGGGCGGGAAAATGAGATTCTGGGTTGTGGTGGTGATGTGCGGGTTGGCTGGGTGCAAGAGTGGGGGGAGCGCGCCCAAGGCGGCCGTGGATGCGTCGGCGACGCGGCCGGCGGGTGAATCAGCGCAGGAACGGGAGGCGCGGAGGCGGCGGGCGATTGAGCGAGGGGTGGAATTTCTGGTGAAGTCGCAGCAGCCGGATGGGTCGTGGGGAACGGGGCGGGTGACGCGCGGGTTTGAAGTGTTCAGCATGGTGCCAGGGTCGCTGGATGCGTTTCGCGTGGGGACGACTGCGCTGTGCGTGATGGCATTGCGGGAAGCGGGGGAAAAGGAGGCGCACGATCGGGGGGTGGAGTATCTAGTTCGATATGGGGAGGCGCGGCGGGATGATGGGATGCTGCTTTACAACACGTGGGCCCATACTTATGCGCTCCAGGCGCTGGCGATTGAGATGAAGGAGAACAAGAGTCCGGAGGTGGCCAAGGCGGCCGCGTGGCATCTGGATCGGCTGGGGCGGTATGAGACGTATATGGGGGGATGGAATTACTACGATTTTGATGTGGGGGCGGCGACGCCGTCGATGGACCCGACAAGCTTTGGGACGGCGGCGGGATTGGTTGCGCTGTGGGAGGCGAAGCAGGCGGGATTGAACGTGCCGCAGCGGATGATCGATCGGGCGATCAACCGGATGGTTGAGATGCGGCTGCCCAATGGGGCGTATTTATATGGTGTGGATAGCCGGTATGTGCCGCGGGCGGCGTATAACCTGCCGCGGGGGAGCGTGGGGCGGACGCAGGCGGGTAATTTTTCATTGCTGATCTGGGGAAATCCGAAAATCGGCCAGAAGCAGGTGATGGAGGGGTTTGAATTGTTCGAAAAGGAGCATGATTTTTTGCAGATGGGCCGGCAGCGGCCGCTGCCGCATGATTCGTGGTATGCGACAGCGCCGTACTATTATTATTTTGGGCATTACTATGCCGCCCGGCTGGTGGAGGGGCTTTCGGGAGAGGAGAGGGAGAAATACGCGAAGGTGGTGGCGGACGGGGTGTTGAAGTACCAGGAGAGTGATGGTTCGTGGTGGGATTTTCCGATGTGGGATTACCACAAGCCGTATGGGACGGCGTTTGCGGTGATGACGTTGATGCGCTGCAACTTGACACCCGCGAAATAGCGGATAAAGTCTTCCCTCCGTCGGATTTTGTCCGGTGGGCGGAGATTTTGTTTCTCCAGTTTGGGAATGAACTTAACGTAAGATCGAGAATTTATGACCGGTGATCGGATACGAATTCGCATGGAGGCCTATGACCATCGGGCGCTGGATGCGTCGGCGAAAGAGATCGTCGACCATGCCAAGCGGACCAACGCTCGGGTGTGCGGCCCGATTCCGATGCCGACGCGGATCGAGCGATATACGGTGTTGCGCAGCCCGCATATCGATAAAAAATCGCGCGAACAGTTCGAGATGCGCACTCACAAGCGCGTCATCGATATTTTTGAGCCCACCGCCCGCACGATTGAGGCGCTTAATCGCCTGGTCGTTCCGGCCGGTGTGTTCGTGAAGATCAAGGCCTAAGACTCACGCTGTGATATGCCCCTGCTTTCAAGGGGCATTTTTAGTTGATGGACCGTGGGGTTCAGCCAAGAACCCGCTCGCCGAAAAGGCCACGCGTCCGGTGGAGAATGTTTTTGCGTTTGCTGAACAGCTAGAAAGAGCCGGGTAGTCATATGACGCCTGCACTGATTGGAAAAAAACTGGGAATGACCTGCGTGTTCGATGAGAAGGGGAGCATTGTCCCCGTGACCGTCGTGCAGGCCGGACCGTGCCATGTCACGCAGGTGAAGACCGTCGAGAGCGATGGCTATAACGCCGTGCAGCTTGGGTTTGATGACATCAAGCCCAAGTACAGCACGATGCCGCTGATTGGGCACGCGGGGAAGGCGGGAGTTGGGCCCAAGCGGCATTTCAGAGAGATTCGGCTGAAAGACAAGACCGATAAGACACCGGGGGCGGCGGTTGATGTGAACATTTTCGGGGATGTGAAGTACGTCGATGTCATTGGCGTGAGCAAAGGCAAGGGATTTGCCGGCGTGATGAAGCGCCACCATTTCGGCGGCCAGCCCAACTCGCACGGCACGGAGCGCAAGCACCGCTCGCCGGGCTCAATCGCGTCGCACGCGACCTGGCGCGGCCAGTGCGGCAAGCCCAAGAAGGGCCTGCGAATGGCCGGCCACATGGGCAGCGATCAGGTGACCACCCGCAATCATCCCCTCGTCAAGATTGATCCCGAAAACAACCTGCTGCTGATCAAAGGCGCGCTGCCGGGAGCGAACGGTTCGGTTGTGTTCATTCGCAAGAGCATTACAGCGCGGATTCGCCCGCAGGAAGAGGCCGCCAAGTAGGCCACCAAGTTAGGCCACTAAGTTAGGCCACCAAGTTAGGAAGAGACGATGATAGAGATTCCGGTTTACAACCAGGATGGCCAGGAGATCGAGAAGTTCCAGGTCGATGAGGCCAAGCTGGGGGGCGAGATTCGCCCGCACCTGCTGAAGCAGGCGCTGGTGATGTATCACGCCAATCAGCGGCAGGGGACGGTGCGGACGCTGGCGCGCGGCGAAGTTGCCGGCTCGACCCGCAAAATGTTCCGCCAGAAGGGGACGGGCAATGCCCGCACTGGCGGCATCCGCAACCCCATCAAAAAAGGCGGCGGTCATGCCAAGCAGAAGCGGCCCAAGGAGTGGCGGTTGGCAATGCCCAAGAAAATGCGGCGGCTGGCGCGGGACAGCGCGATTCTATCGAAGATCCAGAGCAATGAAATTCGCGTGGTGGATGAGATCAAGCTGCCGGAGCCGAAGACGAAGAACGTGGTGAAGATTCTCAAGGCGCTGGGGATCGAGCGGAGCGTGCTGGTGGCGCTGCCAGCGCACGACGCGATGCTCGAGCGGTCAGCGCGGAATATTCAAAAGACGCGGATGACGACGGTGGCGCAGCTCAATGCATGGGACCTTCTGACCACGAAGACGCTGCTGACGACCAAGGCCGGCATTCAGCAGATATTGGCCTGATAAGCGAGCAGGAACATCATGGACAACGTGAACATCATCATTCGCCCGCTGGTGACTGAGAAGAGCACCCGGCAGCAGGAGACGCGGAATGCGTACTCCTTCCAGGTGCACCAGCACGCCAACAAGCAGCAGATTCGCGATGCGGTGGAGAAGTTGTATTCGGTGAAGGTGAAGGATGTGCGGACGATGAACCGCAAAGGGAAGCCCCGTCGTGCAAAATACAAGATGACCAACACCAGTTCTTGGAAACGCGCGGTGGTGGTGCTGGATGAGAATTCGAGGATTGATTTGTTCTGATTGCTTTTAGGAGCTCACGGGCGAGGCGCCCGTGCCACGGAAAGAAGACAGCGATGCCTATTAGATATTACAACCCGACATCGGCCGGCAGGCGTGCCGGGAGCGTGCTGGAGTATCGCAAGGAGCTGACCAAGTTCGAGCCCGAGAAGTCGCTCCTGACCAAGACGATCCGCGCCAACGGCCGCAATCACCATGGCGTGATCACGGCCAAGCACCGGGGCGGGGGCAACAAGAAGATGTACCGCATCATCGACTTCAAGCGCGTGAAGGACAATGTGCCGGCGAAGGTGGAGGGGATTGAATACGATCCGAACCGGAGCTGTTTCATCGCGTTGATCAGGTACGAAGATGGTGAGAAGGCCTATATCCTGGCGCCCAAAGGCTTGACGGCCGGGGCGACGGTGATGAGCGGCCCGCAGGCGCCGCCGGAAATCGGCAATGCCATGCCGCTGGCGAATGTGCCGGCGGGTTTGGAAATCCACAATATTGAGATGAATCCGGGCCAGGGTGGGAAGCTGATTCGTTCAGCCGGTGGAGTGGGGCGGCTGGGCGCGAAGGAGGGGGAGTGGTCGGTGGTGATTCTGCCATCGGGCGAGATGCGGCGGGTGCGCAGCGCCTGTCGGGCGACGATCGGCCAGCTTGGGAACCTGGACTGGATCAACGTAAGCATCGGCAAGGCGGGGCGCAGCCGGCACATGGGAATTCGGCCGCACACGCGGGCGAAGGCGATGAATCCAATCGATCATCCGCTGGGCGGCGGCGAAGGCCGATCCAACGGCGGGCGGCATCCGGTGAGCAAGACGGGCGTGCCGGCCAAGGGTGGAATCACCCGCAATCCGAGAAAGAACAGTGAGAAGCTGATCCTGCGGCGGCGGAAGTTCGGACGGTTCCAGCAGCGGCCGCAGACGGTGAATCTGTAGAGGAAATTGATAGTTGGCAGTTGGTAGTTGATAGGAATGAAATATGAGCAGAAGCGCGAAAAAAGGCCCGTTTGTCAATGAGAAGCTCTACCGCAAGGTGGCGAAGCTGAACGAGAACCGGGCCAAGCAGCCCATGAAGACGTGGGCGCGGGCGTGCACGATCATTCCGGAGTTTGTCGGGCACACGTTTGAAGTACACAACGGCAACAAGTTCATCCGGGTGTTCGTGCAGGAAGACATGGTGGGCCACAAGCTGGGCGAATTCTCGCCGACGCGGATTTTCCGTGGCCACAGTGGCCGCAAGGCGGCCGAGGCGGCTGCCGGCGCTCCTGCTCCCGCACCGGCGAAATAAGTTTGGGCGTGGGTCCGGCTGTGCCGGACACAAATGTCCGGCCGGACCTACAGGAAAGTAATTGAAGGATCGAGACATGGCATTCACGGCAAAACATCGATTCGCCCGCATCGCACCGCGGAAGGCGCGCCTGGTGATGGACCTGATTCGCGGCCGCGCCGTGGATGATGCGCTGGCGCTGCTCAGCTTCAGCAAGAAGCGGGCGGCGGTGCTGATCGACAAGGTGGTGCGTTCGGCGGTGGCCAACGCCAGCGAGCAGGAGGCGGACACGACGGGATTATTTGTGAAACAGTGCTGGGCTGATCCCGGGCCGATCATCAAGCGATTTCAGCCCAAGGACCGGGGCAAGGCGTATGCGATTCAGAAAAAGATGAGCCATCTGGTGGTGACACTGGATGAGCGTGGCGAGAAATAAAATCGAGAAACAGGTAGCCGCATGGGTCAAAAAGTAAATCCTCTGGGTTTTCGCATCGGGATCACCGAAGACTGGAAGTCGCGCTGGTACGCCACCAAGCAGGCCTACGGCGAGTTTCTTGGCGAGGACTACAGGCTTCGTAAATTCATCGACAAGAAGCTCAACCGCCGCCCGCCCTTCGCGGCCGTCAGCGACATCCTCATTGAGCGCACCCGCGAGGAAGTGCGCATCACCCTGCGGACCGCGCGTCCCGGCCTGGTCATCGGCCCCAAGGGCGCGGAGGTCGACAAGCTCCGCGAGGAGATTGAGGACCTCATCAAGCGCAAGGTCGGCCCGGTCACGGTGATCGAGGTGAAGAACCCGGATCTGAATGCCCAGCTGGTGGCCGAGGCGATTGCCGAGCAATTGAAGAAGCGGGCGAGTTTCCGCCGCGTTCTGAAGCAGCGGGCCGAGGCGACGATGCAGGCCGGCGCCAAGGGGATCAAGATGGTGGTGAGCGGGCGGCTGGGTGGGGCGGAAATTGCCCGCAGCGAGCAGAGCGTCACCGGCTCGATTCCGCTGACGACGCTCCAGGCGAATGTCGATTACGGATACGCCATTGCATTCACGACCTACGGGACGATCGGGATCAAGACGTGGATTTATCGCGGGATGTATGGCGAAGAGGTCTTGGAGACGGATGTCAGGCCGGGCGGCCCGCAGCGCCGTGGCCGAAGGTAATGGGAATTTTGATTTGCGATTGGCAGATAAGGACCAGTTATGCCGTTGATGCCTAAGCGGGTGAAATTCAGGAAGAGCCAGCGTGGCAAGATGAAAGGCAAGGCCACCCGGGGCAATACAGTTGCCTTTGGTGAGTATGGGTTGCAGTCGCTGTCGCTCTCCTGGGTGACAGCGCGGCAGATCGAGGCCGGGCGCGTGGCGTGCAGCCACTATCTTCAGCGTGAAGGTCGCGTGTTCATCCGGATTTTCCCGCACAAGCCGGTGTCGGGAAAGCCGCTGGAGACGCGAATGGGCAAGGGCAAGGGCGAGCCGGAATACTGGGTGGCGATTGTGAAGCCGGGGACGGTGATGTTCGAGATCGCCGGCGTGGATGAGTCGACGGCCAAGCGGGCGTTGTCGCGGGTGGCGCACAAGATGCCGGTTCGCACCCGGTTTATCTCGCGCAAGCACGCGGTTGCATGAGGACAGAGCGATGAAGATCAAAGAGATCCGGGATAAGCAGACGGCCGCGATTGAGCTGGAGATGAAGGATCTCCAGAAGCACCTGTTCGAGCTGCGAACGCAGGCGGTGACGGAGAAACTGGAGAATCCCAGTTTGCTTCGCAAGACGCGCAAGGACATCGCGCAGATGAAGACGATCCTCCGCGAGCGGCAGTTGGAGGGGCAGAAGAAGTCAGAGGGAAAAACGAAGGAAAAGGCAAAGACGAAGGCAAAGGCAGAGTAGGCAACCATGACAGAAACGAAAAAGAAAACCGGCTCGCAGCCCGCAAGCGAAACCACTCCCCGCGCGCTCCTGCGGACCATCGTCGGCGTTGTCTCTTCCGACAAGGGAAACAAGTCGATCACGGTCGTGGTGGATTTTCAGACCAAGCATCCCAAATACGGCAAGTACCTGCGGCGCCGCACCACGATTCACGCCCACGATGAGAAAAACGAGGCCAGGCAGGGCGACAAGGTGGAACTGGCCGAGTGCCGGCCGCTGAGCAAGACCAAGCATCACCGCCTCATCCGCATCGTCGAGAAGGCGCCGGAGCAGGCAGTGCAGGTTTCGGCCGAGGAAATTATGACCGGCAAAGCGCCGGAAGCGCGCTAAGAAAGACGGAGCGTAGCAGCCATGATTCAGCAGCAGACATACATTGACATCGCCGACAACACCGGCGCCAAGCAGGCGATGTGCATCAAGGTGCTCAAAGGCAGCAGCAGCAAGGGCCGCTTTAAGCGCCGAATCGCCCGGGTGGGCGACGTGATCATCTGCGCCGTCAAGAAGGCGATTCCCGCCGGTGATGTGAAGAAGGGCGAGATCATCCGCTGCGTGGTGGTGCGGACCAAGCAGGTGACCCGGCGCAACGACGGCAGCTATGTGCGTTTTGACAAGAACGCGGCGGTGGTAATCGACAAGGACAACAATCCGCGCGGCACGCGTATCTTTGGAGCCGTTGCCCGCGAATTGCGCGAGAAGAATTTCATGAAGATTGTTTCGCTGGCGAGTGAAGTGGTGTGAGCAACGAGAGAGACCATGGGACGACACATAAGAAGCGGCGACAACGTGGTGGTGATCGCGGGACGCGACAAGGGCAAGACCGGGAAGGTGCTGCGCATCCTGACGGCCAGGGAGCGCGTGGTGGTGGAAGGCGTCAATCGCGTGTGGAAGCACGTGCGGCCGAGCCAGCGCAATCCGCAGGGTGGGCGCATTCAGAAGGATGCGCCGATCCACATCAGCAACGTGATGCCGATGGATCCCGGCGGCGGGAATCGCGGCACGCGGATCCGCACGGAAGTGCGCGACGGGCAGAAGCACCGCATCGCCGTCCGCAGCGGGACTGATCTGGGCAGGATCGGCAAGAGATAACGTGAAGCACGTCCGGCTGTGCCGGACGCGAATGTCCGGCACAGCCGGACCTACGGGATAGCTATGTCGGAAAAAGAAAAACACGATCACGACAAGGAAAAGAAGCCCAAAGGCCAGAAGCAGGGCGGCGACAAGGCCCATGGCGGAGGCGGCGAGAAGGGCGGCAAGGGCGACAAGAAGGCCAAAAAGCCCAAGGGCCCCGCGGCCGCCGAGGAAATGGCGGATGAAGGGCCGCAGCAGCCAGCGCCGCCCGCGCGGCTTTACGAGCGCTATCGGGCGGAGATCGCCACGGCGCTGGGCGAAAAAATCGGGCAGAAGAATCGCCTGGCCGTGCCGCGCCTGGAGAAGATCGTGATCTCGATGGGCGTGGGCCGATTCGCCGTCGAAGGCGGCGAAGGCAAGGCCAAAATGCAGCAGGCCGAGAAGGAACTGTCGGTCATCGCCGGGCAGAAGCCGGTGCGGACCAAGGCCAAGAAGAGCGTGGCGAATTTCAAGGTCCGCGAAGGAATGGAGACGGGCCTGAAGGTCACTCTCCGCGGGCAGAGGATGTATGAGTTTCTCGATCGGCTGATCACGCTGGCGATCCCGCGGGTGAAGGACTTTCGCGGCCTCGATCCCAACGGTTTTGACAAGGCCGGCAATTACAACTTTGGGTTCACGGAGCAGACGGTGTTTCCCGAGGTGAACGGGGCCGAGGTGACGTTTCAGCAGGGGATGAACATCACCATGGTGACGACGGCGAAGAACCCGGATCACGGGCGCGAATTGCTGCGGCATTTCGGCATGCCCTTCCGGGAACATACGAAGCAGGACAGGTAAATCTATGGCAACCAAAGCATGGGTAGCGAAGCAGAAGCGCCGCGAAGGTCTGGTGAAAAAATACGCCGACATCCGCCGGCAGCTCAAGAAAGAGAAGAACTACGCGGCCATCGCCAGGCTGCCGCGGGACTCGAGCCCCACGCGTTCGCGGCTGAGGTGCCAGATCACCGGCCGGTCGCGCGGGAATCTGCGAAAGTTCAAGGTGTCGCGGATCATGCTTCGCGAGCTGGCCCTTGCGGGCCAGATTCCTGGTTTGAAGAAGGCCAGTTGGTAGGAGAAGTGATGAGTGCTGAGTGCTGAGTACTGAGAAAAGCACTCACTCAGCACTCGGTGCTCAGAACTCAGTACTGAAGGATTAATTGAGCGATGAATAATCAAGATCCCATCGCAGACATGTTGACCCGCATCCGCAATGCCAACCGGGTTGGCCGGCGGCTCGTGCTCATTCGCAACAGCAAGATTTGCCAGGGCATCGCCGCGGTGCTCAAGGAAGAAGGCTACATCGATGAATTCGACGTCATCGCCGATGCCACCAACCAGGGCCAGATCCGGGTTCGCCTGAAATATTCCAACAACGGCGAGAAGGTCATTCACGAGCTGCAGCGCGAGAGCAAGCCCGGGCGGCGGCTCTATCAGAAAGTGGATGAGCTTCCCAAGGTGCTCAATGGGATGGGCATCGCCGTGGTGAGCACCAGCAAGGGCGTGATGAGCGACCGGCGCGCCCGCGAGGCCAATGTCGGCGGCGAGCTGCTGTGCACCGTGAGCTAAATGAGTTGAGCAGGTGAATTATGAGCCGTATCGGAAAAAAACCAGTGCCCGTGACCAGCGGCGTCAAGATCGCCGTGCAGGATCATCTTCTGAAGTTCGAAGGACCCAAGGGAAAGCTTCAGCTTCAGGTCCATCCGGCCATTGATGTGAAACTGGATGATGCCAAGAAGGAAGTGGTGGTCACCCGCCGCGATGATGAGAAGCAGAGCAAGGCGCTGCACGGGCTGACCCGCTCGCTGATTTCGAATTACATCGAAGGCGTGGCCAAGGGATATAAAAAATCGCTGGAAGTCCAGGGCGTCGGATACAAGGCGGAGATCAAGGGCAAAAACCTGGTGCTGGCGGTGGGATTCGCGAACACGATTTCGCTGTCGCTGCCCCAGGGGCTGCTGGTTGAGGTGGATGGCAACAAGATTCACGTGAGCGGGCCGGACAAGCAGGCGGTTGGCCAGTTTGCCAGCGATATTCGGCGCGTGCGAAAGCCCGAGCCTTACAAGGGCAAGGGAATTCGTTATGAAGGCGAATATGTGAAGATCAAGCCGGGCAAGGCGGTTACCGGCACGGGAGCAAAATAAGTCGAAAGTAATGAGTGCTGAGTACTGAGTAAGAACACTCAGTACTTAGTGCTCGGCACTCAGCACTGAGGCAGCCATGGCAGATAAGAATGTAGAAAAACAAAAACGCCTTGACCGGCGGCGCTGGAGCGTGCGGGCGAATATTTTCGGCACCCAGGAGCGCCCGCGGCTGTCGGTTTACCGCAGCGGCAAGCACATTTACGCGCAGCTCATCGATGACATGGCCGGGCGCACCCTGGCGGCGGTGGCCACGACGAGCGCGGAAGTGCGCGGGTCGCTGAAGCATGGTTCGAACGTCGCGGCGGCCAAGGCGGCGGGCAAGGCAATCGCCGAGCGCGGCAAGGCGGCCGGCATCACCGCTGTGGCGTTTGATCGCGGCGGGCGGATGTATCACGGCCGCGTCAAGGCACTGGCCGAAGCGGCGCGCGAGGCAGGATTGAAATTCTAAAATTGTAGGTCCGGCTCCGCCGGACAGGTTTGTGGTGCGGGCTTCAGCCTGCAATTGAATCGAGCGAGATATGGCAGAAGAACAGCAGCAGCAACCGACCGAAACACCAGCCCCCCAGCAGCCCGCGGCGGAGGCGCAAGCGCCCGAAGCGCCGGCGGCCGAGACCGCAGCGCCAGGAAGGCCCGCCGCGCCGCAGCGCCGGGCGCCACGCGCAGGCGGCGGTGGCGGACAGCGCGATGGACGAGGCGGCGGTGGTGGTGGACGCGGCGGGCAGCGCGGCGGCGGCAGAGGCCGCGGTGACCGCGATCGCGGGAGCGAAGGCGAGGAAGGCGGAGTTGAATCTTCGGTCGTGCGGATTTATCGATGCGCCAAGGTGGTCAAGGGTGGGCGGACGTTCAGCTTTGGCGCTCTGGTTGTCGCGGGCGATCGTCGCGGAAGCATCGGAATTGGTTACGGCAAGGCCAACGAAGTGCCGCCTTCCGTGGAAAAGGCCACCAAGGATGCGCGCAAGGCGATGTTCAAGGTGAACCTCAAGGGGACGACCATTCCCCATCAGGTGCAGGGGACCAGCGGCGCGAGCAAGGTGGTTTTGGTGCCGGCCCGGCCGGGCACCGGCGTGACGGCCGGCAAGAGCGTGCGGCCGTGCCTGGAACTGGCGGGAATTACCGACATTCTTTCCAAGGCCTACGGCTCGACGAGCCCCAAGAACCTGGTGAAGGCCACCATCGCCGCACTGAAAAACCTTCAGAGCAGGGAACAGGTCGAGCGGATTCGAGGCGTGGCCCTTAAGGCCGGCGCCGGCGAATTGGATTGAAGCGGGCAGAATCAGCGGATGAATTAGGATTTTCTCATGAGCATGATCCACGAAATCGTCTCCCAGGCCCCTCGCTACAAGCGATCACTGCGCAAGGGCCGCGGCGAATCCAGCGGCCACGGCAAGACGGCCGGCCGCGGCGGTAAGGGCGCCAGTGCCCGCGGCGGCGGCCCGTATTGGAAGACCGGCCACGAAGGCGGTCAAACGCCGATTTTCCGCCGCCTGCCCACCCGCGGCTTTTCCAACGAAAATTTCGAGACCAACTGGTACATCGTCAACGTCGAGCAGCTCAACAAGTTTGATGATGGATCGACGGTCGACGTCAATGCGCTGATCGAAGCGGGGCTGGTGCCGAATGCCAAGGTCGGGGTGAAAATTCTGGGCAACGGGGACCTGTCAAAGAAACTGACCGTGGTTGCGGGGTGGTACAGCAAGTCAGCGCATCAGAAAATCACCGCCGCGGGCGGGGCTGCACAAAATCTGAAGGGCGAGGAGTTTGTCTTCCCCAAGCCCAAGCCCAAGTTTGTCCCGCGCGCTCCCAAGAAGAAGATCGTGGAGGAAGCGCCCGCTGAAGGCGGGGAGAAGCCGGCCGAAGGGAAGGCCGAAGGCAAGAAGGAAAAACCCGAGAAGAAGGAACGCCCGGAGAAGCCGGAGAAGCCTCCGGAGGCAAAAGAGGAGCCGAAGGCGGAATAAGAACTCCAATGCTCGATTGGCCGTCTACAATGCTGGGGCAAGCCAATTGGGCTTGCCCCGTCCCATCTTGCGGGTGAACGTCGCCCAACTGCGGAAAGCAGGCCATGTTCAAGACTTTCATCAACATCTTTCGCGTCCCCGAGCTTCGCAACAAGGTGCTCTTCACCCTGTTCATGCTGGCGATTTACCGCATCGGCTATCACGTGCCGCTGCCGGGGGTGGATCAGAGCAAGTTTGCGGCCAACAAGTTCAGCACCGGAGACAGCGCCGGCGATCGCATCAAGAACTACGTCGCCCTTTTTTCCGGCGGCGATCTGAATTCCAGCACGGTATTTGGACTGGGGATCATGCCCTACATCTCCGCGTCCATCATTTTCCAGCTCCTCACCACCGTCGTCCCCACGCTCGAGAAACTCCAGAAGGAAGGCGAAACCGGCCGCAAAAAAATTCAGGAATGGACGCGCTACGCCACCGTTCCCATGTGCATGATCCAGGCGATCATCTGGCTGAGTTACATGCGCAGCTCCCACTACATGCTCAGCACGTTTGCCAGTTCGGCCGCATTCTGGTTCGTGGGACTGATATCGCTCACGGCCGGGTGCGTATTCCTGATGTGGCTGGGGGAACAGATCGATGAGTATGGGCTGGGCAACGGCATCAGCTTGATCATCCTCGCGGGCATTGTCGCCCGCATGCCGGCGGCGATTGGTCAACTTGTCTATCAGAGCGATCTATCCGTCGGCGGGGGTGGTGAGGGACGCATTGGGCCGGGTAAGATTCTGTTTTTAATGGGCGCGTTCGTATTCATCGTTGCGGGATCGATCCTGATCACGCAGGCGCAGCGGCGGATTCCCATCCAGCAGGCCAAGCACACGCGCGGGAGGCGGATTTACGGCGGCCAGCGGCAATACCTGCCTCTCCGCGTCAATCATGGCGGCGTCATGCCGATCATCTTCGCTCAGTCGCTGATGCTTTTCCCGACGCTTCTTCTGAGCAAGTTCGCCGAGGCGCTCGATCCGGCGAACAGGAGCTGGTACGCCAATACGATCCACTTTTTGAATTCCGAAATGGGGTACGGGCGTTTTCTGTATGTGCTGCTGGAACTGGTGATGATTTATTTCTTCGCCTATTTCTGGACAACCGTTCAGTTCCAGCCCAAGGAGATGGCCAATCAGCTTCGCGACTATGGCAGCTTCATCCCCGGCCTGCGGCCGGGAAAGCGCACGGCGGATTACCTGGAAAAAGTGATGATGCGGATCACCTACGTCGGCGCGGCGTTCCTCTGCATCATCGCGGTGGTGCCGACCGCCGTCAGCACGGCGATGGACATCCCGCAGGGCATCGCCAACTTCCTCGGCGGAACCGGACTGCTGATTGTCGTCAGTGTGGCGCTGGATATCGTTCAGCGCATCGAAGCCAACCTGCTGATGCGCAACTATGGCGGATTCCTGAGTGGTCCGGGTGGTGGAAAAGGAAAGCGAATCAAAGGAAGACAGTATTAGTAATGCCCATCGTGCTCAAATCCCGGCGCGAGATCGAAATGATGCGGCAGGCCGGCGTGGTGCTCACGCGGCTGGTGGAGCGGATGAAGGCGGCCTGCACCGTGGGGACGACCACGCGCGAGATCGACGAAATCGCCGCCGAAGCGATCCAAAAGGCGGGCGCGACCTCGCCGATCAAGAATTATCCCACCTACAAGCCCAATGAAGGCTTTCCAGGGTGGACCTGCATCAGCATCAACGAGGAAGTGGTGCACGGGATTCCCGGGCCGCGGAAGCTGAAGGACGGCGACATCGTCAAGATCGATGCGGCGGTGCTCCTCAATGGATACTGCGCCGATACGGCCACGACCGTCTGCGTCGGCAGGGTAACTCCAAAGATCCAGAAGCTGCTGGATGTCACCAAGCAGACGCTGGAGCTGGCCATATCGAACATCAAGCCCGACAAGAAATGGTCGGAGGTGGCCCGCCTGATTCAGTGGAACGTCGAACGGCACGGCTTCAGCGTGGTCCGCGAGTTTGTCGGCCACGGCGTCGGCCGGAGCATGCACGAGGAGCCGAAAGTCCCCAATTTCGTGACTCCCGAGCAGCTTCGCGGTGATTTCAGGCTGAGGGTGGGAACGACGATCGCGGTCGAGCCCATGGTCGTGATGGGCCGGCGGGAAGTGGTGTTATTGGATGATCAGTGGACGGTGGTAACCGAAGACCGCCAGCCGGCCGCCCACTTTGAACATACGATCGCGGTAACCGAGGCGGGTTGCGAGATACTGACCAACGGGAGTGCCAATGGCACCAAAGCCGCGTAGGGCTGGCTCCATGAACCACCCTGGTGGACGGTTGCGGCTCGCTTGAGGGTTGCAAACCGTTGTGCTACAATACTGGTCTTGGGTTTTTTGAAGTATAAGTGATTTGCCGGCAAGGCGATAAAGACATGAAAGTAAGAACCAGCGTCAAACGCATCTGCGAGAACTGCAAGATCGTCCGCCGCAAAGGCACGGTGCGGGTGATTTGCAGCAACACCAAACACAAGCAGCGCCAGAAGTAGGCGCGGCCATTTTGCAACTGGAGCCCTTATGCCTCGTATCGCGGGCGTGGACATTCCCGCCGACAAGCCGATCTGGATCAGCCTCACTTACATCTACGGCGTTGGCCGGACCAACAGCCGCCAGATGCTCAAGGAAGCGGGCATCGACGGCCAGCGGCGCGCCAAGGACCTGACCGAAGAGGAACTGGCGAAGATCATCGGCCTGATCGACAAGGGTTTCCTCGTCGAAGGCGCGCTGCGTCGCTCGATCCAGCAGAACATCGCCCGCCTGCGCGACATTGGCAGCTATCGCGGCCATCGGCATCGCCGCGCCTTGCCGGTTCGCGGCCAGCGCACGCGATCGAACGCGCGCACCCGTAAAGGTCCGCGCAAGACGGTCGCCGGCAAGAAGGGCGTGAAGGAGCTCGGCAAGTAAGCAACGAAACCCCGCGTGTACATGCGGGGCTATAGCTCGCAGGGTCCGCTTTGGCGGACGAATAGAGAAAGAGACCATGGGCGAACAATCAACAGCAGCAGGAAAACCCCAGACCGGCGCGAAGGCCGGCGTCAAGAAGCGGATTCGCAAGGGCGTCACCCGCGGCGTGGCGCACATCAAGGCGACCTTTAACAATACCATGGTGACCATCACCGACACCAACGGCGAGACGCTCGCCTGGGCGTCGGCCGGCACCGTCGGCTTCAAGGGCGCCCGCAAGAGCACGCCGTTCGCGGCGGGGCGCGCCGCCGAACAGGCCGCCCAGCAGGCCCGCAAGCACGGGGTGATTGAGATCGAGGTGAAGGTGAAAGGTCCCGGCGCCGGCCGCGAGCAGGCGATCATCCAGCTCCAGCACGCCGGGCTGAAGATCACCGGCATCGAAGATGTCACGCCGCTGCCCCACAATGGCTGCCGGCCGCCGAAGAAACGAAGAGTATAAGGAATTTTTGATTTGCGATTTGCGGTTTGCGATTGAGACGTCGCTTGGCAAATTGCAAATCGGCAATTGCAAATCGCAAATTATCATTGCCTCCGTTCGACGAGGCGGAAGAAAGATGGCCCCTAACGGTTGGGGCGGTAACCTTCTGCGATTCGGCCGGCGGCGTAAGGAGCACACATGAGAGTTCGATGGCGCGGATTGGAGCTGCCCTCGCGGGTGGCTCGCGATGAGCAGGTTTCCACAGAAACATACGGCAAATTCACCGCCGAGCCCTTCGAGCGCGGCTTTGGCACCACCGTCGGCAACAGCCTGCGGCGAATCCTGCTTTCCTCGCTGGAAGGGGCGGCCGTCACCCAGGTGAAAATCAAAGGGGCGGACCACGAGTTTTCCAGCCTTCCGGGTGTGACCGAGGATGTGACCGACATCATCCTCAACGTCAAGAGCCTGATCGTGAAGCTCGACGCGGATGAGGAGAAGGAGATGCGCGTCGTGGCCAAGAAGGCCGGGCCGATCACGGCCGGAATGATCGAAGCCGATCCCGCGATCACCGTTGTCGACAAGGACCACGTGATTGCGACGCTGACCGAGGATGTCACGTTTGACATGACGCTGACCGTCGGCAAGGGCCGCGGATATGTGACCGCCCTGGAGCACCGCGAAGGGATCGATGAGCAGGAAGCGGGCCTGATCAACGTTGACAGCATTTATTCGCCGGTGACGCGGGTGCGTTATGCGACGGAAGATGCCCGCGTCGGCCAGAAGACCGACTACGACCGGCTGATCCTGGAAATCTGGACCAACGGCACGATCACGCCGGAGATGGCGCTGGTGGAGGCCGGAAAGATCCTCCGCAAGCACCTCAATCCGTTCGTGCAATATTTCGAGCTGGGCTCGGACACCGCCAGCGACGAGGCGTTGACCGCCCTGCGCGATGCGCACGCTCCGCTGATCGACCCGGAGCTTCAGTCGAAGCTCAACATGCCGATCCAGGACCTGGATCTGTCGGTGCGGGCCAACAACTGCCTGGAGTCGGCCAAGATCCAGAACGTGCGCGACCTGGTGAAGAAGACCGATGCCGACCTTCTGAAGGTCCGCAGCTTTGGTAAAACGAGCCTTCGTGAGGTCAAGCGCAAGCTGGCCGACCTGGGCCTGAGCCTGGGCATGGACATCGAGAACCTCGCCGCCCAGCAGGCCGCCGCGGCACACGCGGCCGCGGAGAGCGAGGCCGAGGAAGCGGAGACTGAAGCGGCGTCGTGAGGTGATTTGCAGTTTCAGATTTGAAATCAGGAGTTTCCCATGCGTCATATGCTCCGCGGCCGACAGCTCAGCCGCGATACCGAACATCGCAAATCGCTTCGCCGAAGCCTGGTGCAGAGCCTCATCGAGCACGGCAAGATCCGCACGACTTTGCCCAAGGCCAAGGAAGTGAAGGCGTTTGCCGAGAAGCTGATCACACTGGCCCGCACCGGGACGCTGCACTCGCGGCGTCGGGTGATCGCCCTGCTCAACGACCGCCGGCTGGTGGATGACGAGCAGGAGTTTACGGGACAGACGGTGGTGCAGAAGCTGTTTGATGACGTCGCCCCCAAGTTCACGGCCCGCAACGGCGGTTATACGCGGATCATCAAGCTGTCGGACCACCGCATCGGCGATGGCGGCAGCCTGTGTCTCCTTCAGCTCCTGCTGGAGGAATCGACGCCCCCCAAGGGCACCGCCCGCCGCTCCGCCGGGCTGCGGCGCAAGCGCAACGAGCGCCGGCACCAGTTCGCGGCCCAGCTTGGCAAGAAGAAGGACAAGGGCGAGAAGGCTGATAAGGGTGAAAAGGCGGAGAAGGCTGAAGCTGCCGCTTCGACTGAATCCTCGTCGCCGGGCGAGGGGGCTGACAAAGAGTGAAAGTGATTGCCCATGAGTTAAGATAGACAGGCCGGCCCGCTCCGGGTCGGCTTTTTTTATGGCTCGAATTGCCGATATTAATTGGTTCACGGTGCTCCCTTCCCGCTGCAAGCCGTGCAATGAAAATTAGTTATCGTCGTCCGCCCCCTTGTTGACATGGGAATTCACCCTTCCTTAAAATGGCGGCCTGTTCTAAAACGTAAGACGGGTTGTGCGCATCGCGAAAGGCGCGGGGGAGCCGAGGTGGCATGAAACTGATCGCGTCCGCTTTCGAAGGAGAAGGTCCAATCACGTCGTTCTGTTGTGCCGATAACCCGTTTGGCGGGGCGAAGTATTTTTTGGCCCCGGTCTGCTGTTCGCAACCGCGTTCCCTTGTGGCGAGATGAAGCTTGGCCGCCAGGCCGGCTCGAAAGGGCGGCCGCTGTAACCCTCCAGGCTCCAGAGTGAGATTGCTTTTTATGTTCAATGGCATCGGCTGGTATCTGCTGGTGGCGTGCTACACGGGCATCCTTTGCGCCGTCGCCTTCTATGGGCTGCACCGCTACATCCTGGTCTACCTCTACTGCAAGCATCGCCACAATCATTACAAGCCGATTGGCGAGTTTGACCAACTGCCGCGGGTGACCGTGCAGCTTCCCATGTACAACGAGGACCTGGTGGCCGAGCGGATCATCAAGGCGACATGCCTGCTCGACTATCCGCTGGACAGGCTGGAGATCCAGGTGCTGGATGACAGCACCGATCATTCGGCCGACATCGCCCGCCGCGCCTGCGAGGAATGGGCGGCCAAGGGATACCCGATCAAGTTCATTCACCGCGAGAATCGGACGGGATACAAGGCGGGGGCGCTTGAGGCGGGATTGAAAGAGGCGAGCGGGGAATTTATTGCGATATTTGACGCGGACTTCATTCCGCCGCGGGACATGCTTCAGAATGTCGTACACTATTTCAAGGAAGACGGGGTAGGGATGGTGCAGGTGCGGTGGGACCACCTGAATCGGGATGCATCGCTGCTGACGCGCAGCCAGGCGATTTTCCTGGATGCGCATTTTGTGATCGAGCACACGGCCCGCAATCGGAGCGGGCGGTTCATGCACTTCAATGGGACGGCCGGCGTCTGGCGACGGTGCACCATCGATGATGCGGGGGGATGGCAGCACGATACGTTGACGGAAGACCTGGATCTCAGTTATCGCGCGCAGTTGAAGGGGTGGAAGTTTGTGTATCTGCCCCAGTTCTGCGCGCCGGCGGAGCTGCCGCCGGAAGTGGTCAGCTTCAAGCAGCAGGCGCACCGCTGGACCAAGGGCGGGTTTCAGACGGCCATCAAGCTTCTGCCGGGAATCCTGCGGTCGAAGAATCTTTCCAAGCGGGTGAAGCTGGAAGCGTTCTTCCATCTGACCAACACGATCGTGTATCCGCTGATGGTGGTGGTGACGATCCTGACGTATCCGATGTTTTTCTACATGGCCAGTCCGTTCAAGTTGTATCACTGGTCGCAGCACATCTTCAGCGCGACTCTTTTCGTCCTGGCCACGGTGAGCGCCAGCACTTTCTTTGCCTTCGGCCAGCGGGAGCTGTTTGGGAAGGAGGCGGGATGGAAGTCGCTGCTTTACATGCCGTTTTTGATGGCGCTGGGCGTGGGTGTGAGCCTGAATAACGCCAAGGCGGTTTTCGAGGCCATCTGGAGCGCGATCAGGCGTAAACCCAGCGAGTTTGTGCGGACACTCAAATACGGCACGACCGGAACTTCGAGCAAGGTGTGGCGGGCCCAGCGGGTGATGACGTTCACGCGGCTGACCATGCCGATCCTGGAGATCGCCTTCGGGTGCTACATGGCCTGCTGTATTTACATTGCATTGCGGTGGGGCTTTGGGCTGGCCAGCGTGCCGTTCCTGGTGATTTTCGCCAGCGGGTATTTTTACGTCGGCATCAACTCGATTCACGTGCTGTGGAAGATGAATCGGGAGGCCGAGGAGATCGCCGAGGCGGCCGAGCCGATTTCGACGTGAGGCGAACAGCCCGTCTGTGCTGTCCCGATTGATGACGCCGGCATCGTGCCCGGGTGTTTGTTGCAATCTATTCACGTTTCCTCCCCCTGATTCCCTGCCCTCAATTTCATAATACTTCGGTTGCCCTTGGATAGCTGCCCAGGACGGTGAGCTGGAGGCAGTGTTGTTTGGCGGCGTCGATGGCGGTCTTCATGGCCGGGTCGTCGCTGTGGCCCTGGGCGTCGATGAAGAAGTAATACTCCCAGTTGACCTTTTTGCTGGGGCGTTTTTCGATGTCGGTGAGGTTGATGCCGTTCTCCTTGAAGACGTCGAGCACCTCGGCCAATGCGCCGGGCTTGTGGGCGGTGGTGAACATGATGGCGGTCTTGTCCTGGCCGGAGCGGCGGGCGGGCTCGCGGCCGATGACGAAGAAGCGGGTTACGTTGTCGGGGTTGTCCTCGATGTTTTCGAAGAGGACGTGCAGACCGTATTTCTCGCCGGCGATGGTGGAGCCGATGGCGGCGACGCCGGGTTGTTCACTGGCAATCTCGGCGGCCTTGGAGGTGGAGGGGGCGGGCTGGATGTCGCGGCCCTTGGCGGTGGCGGCGAGCCAGTTGCGGCACTGGCTGAAGACTTCGGGCTTGGAATAGATGGTCTTGATCTGCTCCCAGGGCTCCTTGGCGAGAAGGTTGTGATGAATGGTGATGAGGACTTCAGCGCAGATTTTGGCGGAGGAGTGGAGGAAGGCGTCGAGGGTGTCGATGACGCCGCCGCCGATGGAGTTTTCGACGGGGACGAGGCCGTAGTCGATGTGGCCGCGGACGACTTCCTCGAAGACGGAGACGATTTCGGCC
The DNA here is from genome assembly GCA_036001665.1 of Tepidisphaeraceae bacterium. GTDB lineage: Bacteria > Planctomycetota > Phycisphaerae > Tepidisphaerales > Tepidisphaeraceae > JBGPEF01. The sequence continues at coordinate 2,172 of DASYUA010000269.1, read as the reverse complement.
ATGGGGACGTATTCGACGGAGGAGCCGAATTTGCGGACGGCGGCGGCGTGGGAGAAGGTGCCTTCGGGGCCGAGGAAGCCGATGCGGAGGGGTTTTTCGAGGGCGAAGGAGCCGGACATGAGCTCGCGATAGACGGCTTCGAGGCAGCGGTCGGAGAGGGGGCCCTTGTTGAGGTTGCGAACTTTTTCAAGGACGGCTTTTTCGCGGTCGGGGGCGTAAATAGGGACGCCGCTTTGCTGCTTGAGCTTGCCGATCTCGACGACGATCCGGGCGCGGGCGTTGAGGAGGGGGACGATCTGGTCGTCGAGGGCGTCGATCTGGCGGCGCAGGTCCTCGAGGGAGGGATTGGATGGATTGGGCGGCGGGGCGGGCATGGAGATGGTTTTATAGGGGGCGGGGGCGGCAGGCAAGGATTGCGTCCACCCAGGGAGAGTCCGGCAAGGGGGCGAATGGACACGAATGGGAATCGGGAGTGCTGAGTACTGAGTGCTGAGAGGGGCGATGGGTTTGATTCGTCAAAAAACCCGGCGAGCCGCCAACGATCTCGGCCTCAGAATTCTTTCGTCCAGCGTCCAGGTGGTGAACGAGGCATCAGCGACCTCGGATGAATAAGAGGAGACATCAACACGCTAGCTTCGCGGGCGGAATTGCCGGGCTGCGGGCCGACCGTCAGCGAGCCGGCAAAACCACCCCAACATCGGTGAAAGCTTTTTCCCAGACTGTAATGGCGCGCTCAGCAATTTCGAGTAAACCACCGATGCGCTTCCCCGCTTTCTCCATCACATCGGCATCTACGATAAGCTCAACCTTACCATCGCCTATCGCCACCGGCTGCCCGGTGTGAGGATCAATGCCTATGGCCATAAAGCTTCCCGCCTTCGCCTGCGTGGTGAGGTGTGCCCCACGATGGATATCCCGAAGCTCCAGATTGAGTCTGCAGCGAGGCGGCCTGTCGAGCTCGAAATGTTTATCCAGATTCCAAAGGTCGTGGATGATCGCTACATCCAAATTCGAGTTGATGATGGCGTCGCCAATAATCGGCTTGCCGTTCTTTTTACACCACGCATTCAAGTAGTCTCTGAGGCATGCGATATTCTCGATCAGCTGACCCGCCACATTTGCCAACTTCGCATCCGATGCACCGCCGCTGAAATCGAGTGTGTAGTTAACGCGGTTTCCGACGACCTCAACGCGCGGCTGAATCGACGAAGTGCCTGTGGTGCGTACTTCGCCAAGTGCCTGATAAAATCGTCGGATTCTCATCTCAAGTTGAGCCTGCATGTGGAATAGTAGGCGAGCAAATTATTTAGCGCAAACAAAAAACTTACGGTTGAGGCCCAATGCCCCCTAAACCCCAACCACCGGAAACTGGATGAAATCACCAGTATCGTCCGGAGGGGAATTCCGATCTGCGCAAACCTGTGTCATCCGCGCCATCTGCGGCTACTCCGCCCTTCTCACTTCTGACTTCTGGTAACTGTTTACCGTCCCATGCGTCGGCCGGTTGTAGTGCAGGCTTTTAGCCGGCTGTTGTTGTAGTGCGGGCTTTCAGCCTGCTTCTGCCGGTGGGGCGGACATTCCTGTCCGCCACGCACCGATGTACGCATCGGTGCGTGTCCCTCGTCTCCAGGCCTATCGGCCGGTAACGGTAAACAATTACGACTTCTGAATTCCAACTTCTGGCCCTTGACAGATGCCTAACAATGGTTATGCTGCCGACAGGATACTCGGCGGCCGAAGCCGCCTTATGTCCATCACAAAAGAGGGCTTTTATGCTGGGGGAAGACCCTGAACGTTCCATTCGCGATGCCTGGCTTCAGGTGCGCCAGAGCATTCTATCCGATCCGCAGGAGCTGCACCGGCGGCTGATGCCGCGGAGGATGATGAGTTTGACCCGGCCGCCGCGGGCCTGGTGTATCGCCCTCCGCGCCTCCAACACCCGCACCAATCCGCCCAATGTCATCCTCACTTGCCATCAACAAAAGGGAGTGTGAATTATGCCCAAAACCACAACCTCCGAACCCACAACCACTAACAACGCACTCCCACCCCCCAAAATTCACAAAAATCACACTCTCAAACATCCACTTTTCCCCCCACCATTCACTCTCCATCGACCTCCTGCTCCTCCGCCAGACCAACCGTGCCCGCCACCCCCCCTCAACCTCCTCT
>DASYUA010000268.1:0-21720 GCA_036001665.1 Tepidisphaeraceae bacterium | reverse complement strand
CTGGCAAACTCGGATGTCGCCGGTTCGCTGAAGAACCCCCGCGGGTATTTCGGCGGCGCCTTTGACGTTCGGACAAAATCGGGGCGAGAAACCTTCCGCAAGCTCCTCATGCATTCAGCCAACGACAGCATTGCTGTCCTGAAGAGCATGAACGCCCAGGGCATGGTCGTGTGGGACCTGGAAGGCGAGCAGTACCCCAAAATAAACTATGTCGGCGATCCCCGGATGCTCGAGACGCTCGCGCCGGAAATGGAATACCGTAGCGCGGTCGATGCCTATTTCAAGAAATTCACCGATGCGGGCCTGCGCGTGGGCGTAACCGTCCGCGCCCAGCGTCTAAAATTGACCACCAAGGGCTGGAGACAGGTGCCGCTGGTAAATCCTTTCTCCACGCTGGCGGCCAAGATCGAATATGCCAAGACCCGCTGGGGCGCAACCCTCTTCTACGTTGACACCAACGTCTGGAAATCAATTTACGATGCGGCGATTTTCAAGAAGCTGATGGACACCTTCCCCGACGTCCTGCTGATTCCGGAACATGAAACCACCCGCTACTACGCCTACACCGCCCCGTATCAGGAACTGCGGCTGGGGCAAATCTCAAGTCCTGAGTCTGCCCTGGTGGCTTATCCCACGGCATTCTCGGTGATCAATACCACCGCCGGCGACATCGATGGTTTCCATGATGAGCTTGTCGCCGCTGTCCGTCACGGCGATATCCTCCTGTTCCCCGGCTGGTTTAATGATGTCAACAATGCCAAGATCAAAGCCATCTACGATGAGGCTGTGGGCACTCCGGTCGTGTGAGAGCTGTCCCGGCCGCGCCATTTCACATCGACAACCGCACCGGCATGTAACGGTCCGTGCAGAAAACCACTAGAATCCAGCATCGATGGATTTGGTTGATCAGCCCGGCCCGGAAGTTGTGGTCCCGCCGACCATCTCCCTCGGCCACCGCGCTGCCGTCGGCTTTGTCTGGATGGCGCTTCAAACCATCGCATCCAAAATCATTACCGTTGCCGGCCAGGTGGTCCTCGCGTGGCTCCTGAGCGATGCCGACTTTGGCCTGGTCGCCCTCGCTTTCACCGCCACCTCCTTCCCCGCGCAGATTAATCAAATCGGTCTGAAAGAGGTCCTGGTCCGCCGCAGCAAGCGCTATCACCTCTGGGCCAGCAGCGCCCACTGGATGGCCCTGGCATTCGGGCTCCTCTCGGCGCTGACCATGGTCGCCATCGCGCCACCCGCCGCCCATTTCTTTAAAGCCCCCCAGCTCTTTGGGCTGATCAGTGTCATTGCCATCGCCGCTCCAATCGATCTCCTGAGCCAGGTGGTGGCGATCAAGATACAGATCGACCTGCGCTTTCGCGTCTTCGCGATCCTGGCGTTCATTTTGGCCGTAGGCGGAATCCTCCTCAGCGTCCTCTTTGCCGCCATGGGTGCGGGCGCCTACAGCTTTGTCCTGCCCCTTCCGATCGTGGCGGCCATGCGGCTGGCCATCGCATGGCTTATGGTGCATCCCCCCTTTCAGTGGAGAATCAATCTCCAGCGCTGGCGCTATCTCATTGGCGACAGCCTCATTCTGCTGACAGCGCGAATCTTCGCCGCCTGCGTCATGATCGGCGACTATCTTTCCCTGGGATTTTTCCACCCCAAGCCGGTGGTGGGAATCTATTACTTCGCGTACATCCTGTCGCTCCAGACCATTGTTCTCTTTTCGGTCAATCTCGAAGGCGTTCTCTTTCCCACGCTCAGCAAGCTGACCAATGATCTATCCCGCCAGCGCGACGGTTTTCTGGCCGCCGCGCGGGTGCTGGCCATCGTTGCCATCCCCGTCTGTTTTCTCCAGGCCGCCCTCTCCGCCCCGGCGATTCACGCCATTTTCCCCGCCAAATGGCTCCCATCGATCCCGGTACTTCAGGTGCTGTGCATTGGGATGGCCTTCCGCTCTGTTGGCTTCCCCTCTTTCAGCCTGATGCAGGCACAGGGGCGATTCAAGAGTTATTCAATGCTGCTGGGGATCGGCGCTGCGTTGTTCCTCGCGCTGACCCTCATCACGTCTGCCATCAGCCCCGATTCCACCGCAGCCGTTCGGGTCGCGCAGGTCGTCGCGCTATATTTCGTGCTGGAGGGCCCCATTGCCATGTATGTCGCCATCAGGCACGCCGGCGGTGCCTGGCGCGATGTGTGGAAGGTCTACGCCTTCCCGGTTCTCCTCAGTGCAGTCGCCTGCGGCGCGGCCGCCGGAGCCATCCGCTTGCTCCCCGCCCAAACCCGGGTTGATCACCTTGTGCGTATGATCGCGGCTGCTCTTATTGCCGGGGCAATTTATCTGCCGATGATTCGATTGCTGGCGCCCCAGACATGGGCAACGCTCACCTCGCGCGTGCGCGCCATGATCAAACGGTAAGACTGGAGAGTTTGCCGCTGAAACTAACGCGGCCTGGCGAGAATATGCCTCGGCAGTCCCACCGCGGGATCCAGCCGCTTGCGCGCCAGATCAAAAATCTCATAGTTGGCCTCAACCAACATCCGCCCGACTTCTCTCTGGCACTCGTCGCCATGCAACTCAATCAGCCATCGCGGCCTCGCCCCGCGCAGCAATTCCGCCGCCCCCTGCATCGCCTCGACGTCCGCCCCTTCCACGTCCAGCTTGATGAAATTCGGCCGCCCATACTCCTTTGCCGCCTCATCGAGGGTGATGACCTGCACCTCCAACGACTGCTCCCCATTCGTCGCCGCGCCCAAATGCCCCATCGCCGAGCCAGGCGCTGAGAATGCGAACATCGCCGTGCCCGCATGCGCCCCCACCGCTCTGGCAACCGACACGCAATTGCTCAATCCATTCAGTTCGAGCTGCTCGCGAATCACCCGGTCATTGTCAGGCGATGGATCAAATGCCACGCATCGGCCGCCAGGCCCCACCAGCTTCGCGGCCACCAGCGTGAAGAATCCCGCATTCGCTCCCACGTCAAAAAATGTTTCTCCCGCCTTCAACTCCAACTTCAACAGGTCCTGAATCTCCAGCTCATAGTGCCCCAGCCAATAGCCATTGACGTAGCGGTGATATCTCTTCCACTGATATCCGGCCGCCGCCCCACTGCGAATTTCCACCACCGATCCCTCGGGATACCGGCGCGCAAATCGGCGCAGCGCTGATCCGACGACGGGAAAGCGGCCGACCAGTTCAAGCATTTTGGCGCGATTCATGATTCACCGTTGGGCGGCCATTTCCCGACGCCGACCTCTTGTCCACAAGCAATCCCGCAAGCATCGCCGCAAGCGCTGCTCCGTACGCATCCAGATTAAACGTCTCCACCCTCCGCCTTGCGGCAGATCCCATCTCCTCACGCAGCTTCTGATCCGTCAACAACCGCTCCACGTAGCCTGCCAGCGCTTCTACATCATCGTGCGCGGCCGAAAAGCCTTCGATCCCGTCCCGCGCCGCCGAACCGCTGTTGTTGGAGACGACCACCGGCAGACCGCTGCACATCGCCTCCATGACCGCTCCTGAAGAACCTTCCGACACCGACGGGAAAAGAAGAAGATCAAACTTCTCCAGCCACGACGCCACTTCGGAGCGCGGCACCCGCCCCACCAATTCCACATTGCCCTTGCGGTCCCTCGCCACTGATTCATCGAGCCCCAACGGCCCGATCATCACAAACTTCACATTTCGCCCGCTCAATCGCCGCGCCACTTCAAAAAAATACGGCGTACCTTTCAAAAGGCCCACGCGCCCCACAAACCCCACCGTCACCGGGCCCACCCGCCCCCGTCGATCAGGCACCGCATAGGCCGACGCGTCGATCGGATAAGGATTGATCGAAATCCGCTCCGCTTCCACCCCCTCCGACTCCAATCCCCGCCGCACGTACGCTGATGCGCAGGTGATATGATCCAATTCCCGCCACGTGCGCTCTTCCACATCCCCCAATGCCTCATAGCGCCCGCGGATCTCCTGCGGCGTGCCCATTCGCTCCCAGCCCTGCCATCGCTCTGATTCCTCCAGGCAATGCCGCATGAACACCTTCATCGGCGCACCCACCTGGTCCCCCACCACCATTACTCCGCACCGTTGTGCCCACGCGCAGAGCTCTGTGTCAATGTTCCCCACGAATCCCATCAATGTATTGGCATCCCCGAGTCCTTCACCCTCGACCCATCGGCCCACAACGTGCCGGATCCACTGAAAAAACTCCACTTCAGTGCGAAATCTCCCCCGTCCCCACTGTTGCCGCAGGACCAGCCATGGATTGCGGCAAACGGCCGAAGCGCTCAGCGCCGGGCAATTCCGCTCGCCCATGCGCTGTCCCAGGTCCGGCGACACCCACTTCACCGCCCGCAGCATCAGCGACTCCAGGGAGCCCGGCGTCACGAACCACTCTGTAAAAACCCGCTGGAGAATTCCCGCCCGCTGGAGTGCCAGCGGCAACGCGTAATGCAGCCGCGCCCCATCCTGCACCACCGCCACCCGCGGCGCAGCCGACACCGCCGCCCCTGGCCTGGCCGGTTTTAGAACGGTGGACGCACTGCCCATCCTCACTCCCGCCACGCCGCGGCGTGCTGCGGCTCGACTTCCCCTGCCGCATCGTCCTGATCCATCGCGGGGCCCCCGCCGAAGAGCGCATTTTCCACTTTGACCATCACCCACAGAATGATTCCCGTGAAGATCACCGGATAGGCCCAGCTAAATGTCACGTCACGGAACGATCGGAACAGGAACGTCAAATATCCCAGCACCAGCAGCACTGTCAGGGGACGATGCAGGTTTTTCAGCAACGCCCTCTCGCCGATTCCCAGCAGCCACCCAAAAAGCAATCCACCCTCAATCACCCCCGCCCACCCGTATGGAAAATACCAGTGACCCACCAGTCCGCGCGATATCCCGGTGATGCCCTTCTCCTCCAGGTCCTGTTTTTCGCCCGTCACCGCCCGGCTGTACCACATCGCAATCTCGTTAACCGGCTTGCCCGGCCAGAGCGGCCGCGGAACAAATCCAACCGCAAAATCAAAAATCGTCTGCGGAATCGGGCGGATGATTCCCGCTCCGGGGAAGGTGTCGTAAAGAAAATTCTTGTATTCCGGGACCAGGTAATACCCGATCAATCCCTCCGAAAACATCGTGTTCCCCGAGAGGGTGGTCACCGACAGTTGCGAGATGTCGCGCTCTTCAAACCGCGTCGTACGGAAAAAGCCCTGATACTGCACCACGACGATCGTCAGCAGCCCAACCACCAGGGCGGTCGCATAAGCCTTCACGCTGATCCGCCTGAACAGTGCTGCCGCGCTCGCGTTGAATTTCAAGAACAGCAGCGCCACCGCCGGCATCGCGACCGTCAGCGTATTGCTTCGCGCGCCTGTTCCAACCGCCATCAGCATCCAGAACACCCACAGGCCCCATCCCAGTATCTTCCCAGGCGCACTGCGGGCGATCATGATCGCATAAAACGCCGCGAATGCCCCCGCCACATATCCCAGCTCCAGCAACTGCACCTGAACCGTCGCCATCAGACTACTGGTGTTGATTGTCGCACCGCGCGTCAATGTCCATCCGATTCCCATCCCATAGCCGCCGCGAATATGCTTGTAGAGCGCTTCGTACCAGGGATCGACGGTGAAAAACAAATAGGGCGTGATCCCCAACAGGCAGAAAAACAGCAACAGCAGCAGATAAACCCACCGGTTTTTCGGCTCCGAAACCGCCGTCAGCACTCTGGTCGGCCATTTCCCGCGTTTAATCAGCAGCCCCATCGTCGCAAAGAGCAGAAACAGCGAGTGGAAGAACGACGCTTTGGCCAGGATTTCAGCGCTATAGGGCGCATCTCCCCACTTATAAGTCCCCGACAGGATTGGCAGGTTTCCGGAAAACTTCACCCCCAGCCAGTTGGTCATGTAGTCATAGCAGAACCAGATCACCGTCCCACCGAACAGGATCAGCCCGCCAATCCCAAAGCGCTGCGGAAAAAGCGCCATCTCGCGGATCACATAGATCACGCAGATCACCGTCAGCGCCAAAAATCCGGCATCGGTCAGAATCGGCATCCCCCCCATCAACCACGACACCCCCGTCAGCGCCAACGGCGCAACAAACGGCGCCCAGGAATAACGCGAACGCCGCCGGGTCAAACTCTCCGCGGGCTCGCTCGCCAATTCCCATTGCAATGGCACCGCCGCTACGCTCATATCTAACCTCTCAGGGACAACAATCGACGGTCTACAGAGGGCCTCAACAGGCCAATTCCCCCAAAGCAGCGGCCTTAAAACGCCAAAAAGTTCGCTCCCGTGGGCGCCCCGTGACGCGCGATCAGATCTCTAATATCTGGCAAAAAATTGGGAAGTCAAACCTGCGCCGGTACTTCGGGCATTGCCTTCCGCCACACACCCCGTTCTACGCGACCAGGGCCTATCCAGTTCGATTTGCTCAGCCCTGCGCATGTTATCGGCCCTTCCCCCCCGCCGCACAATACCGCAACGCCGCCCGCAACCCCTCCACCGGATCGGCCCGCCGCCTCCAGTCCTCCAGGACTCCCGCCGATCCGCCTTTGAACTGCTCAATTCGCCCCTCCGCCGTCACTTCCCTCAGTTGCTGGACCATCGCCGCCAAGTCGCCCGGCGGGAATGTGAACCCATTGACTTCATCCCTCACCAACTCCGCCGCCGCCCCCACCACTTTGCTGCACACCACCGCCAGCCCCGCCGCCACCGCTTCATTAATCACCAACGCCCACGGCTCATAATCGCTGGGTAACACCAAAACATCGGACAACTGATACAGAGCGCTCACCATCGCCTGCTCGCCGATAAAACCCGTGAAGCAGACTCGCGCCTTCAAATTCTGCGGCACCCGGCCAATCAACTCCTCCCTCATCGCCCCATCGCCAACCATCAGCAGGTCCCAATTCGGCCTCTCGTTCGCCAATGCCACAAATGAATCCACCGCCAAATCCGGCCGCTTGGCATGCGTCAACCTGCCGCTGAACACGATCCGCCGCCGATCTCGCGCCAGCTCGAATTGCCGAGCAGCACCTTCCACAACCTCACGGTCATTTTTTTTGATCGCGTCATAATCCGGCTCAACCGGAGAATAAAAAATCCGCTCGCTCGGCGCACCGTATTTCTGAAAGTATTCCCGGCCCAGCGATCCGCACGCCAAAATCCCATCGCACCAGCCCAGGATGCGCTTCAAAACCCGCCGTTTGACAACGGCTTTGATACCGCTCGCCTGGTCCCCACGAATATTGCTATCCCCCCAAAGCAGCACTGGCACATTGTGCCCAGCGCACCAGCGTAAAATGCGCAATCGCGCGGGATCGTTGTACCCATTGACCAAAACCGCCCCGATACGCTCCTGCTTGATCCATTCGATGATCTTTCCCCCCTTCTTCCACTCATGCCAGGCCCGCTTCGAATGACTCTGCCGCGTCACCGATTCCCCCGGCCCAAATTGCACCGTGTTGATCTCGGCCGGCGGAGCGTACGCCCACGGCTGGTCGGCTCCCTCGTGGGTACAGACCGTCCACAGTTTCATCTCCGACATTTCCCGCACGATTCTTTGATGAAAATGAACGCGATACGGCGGCAGCGCGTTGCACACAATCGCCAGCGAGCGAATCGAGTTTGATGGAGCTCCCGAATCCGGCATGGTCCTCATGCGGCAACGATATGATCGCGCCCACCCTTCACATTCCGCATCGCGTTTCGCGTGTCCACGATCAACTGTGCGTGATCCGCCACGAGCTGCCAATCATAGGCCGAATGATGCGTCGCAATCAGCACGCAGTCATAGCTCCGCAGCGCATCGGGCGTCAGCGCCACGCTCTCCATTTTCAGATCATGCCGCCGCATCTTGTGCGTCGCCGGCACATGCGGATCGTTGTAATCCACCTTCGCGCCCAAGTGCTCCAGCTTCTCGATCAGCTCAAGGCTCGGACTCTCGCGGACATCATCCACATCCGGCTTATATGCCAATCCCAGCACGATGATTCGCGACCCTTTAACCGCCTTCCCCCGCTCGTTGAGCGCCAGCGAAGTCCGTTGCACCACGTAATCCGGCATGCTGCGGTTCAATTCTCCGGCCAACTCAATAAAACGCGATGTATGCCCCACCTCCCGCGCCTTCCAGGTGAGGTAAAAGGGATCGATCGGGATGCAATGCCCCCCCAATCCCGGGCCCGGATAAAAAGCCTGAAAACCAAATGGTTTTGTCGATGCCGCCGCGATCACTTCCCAGATATCAATCCCCATCGCGCTGAGCACCACCTTCATCTCGTTCACCAGCGCGATATTCACCGCTCGATAGGTGTTCTCCAGAATCTTGGCCGCCTCCGCCACCTCGGCCGAGCTGACCGGAATCACCTGCTTAATCGCCCGCCGATACAGCGCTGTCGCCAATTCCCCGCTGATTCGATCGATCCCCCCCACCAGCTTGGGAATCGTCTGCGTATTGTGGTCCTTGCGGCCGGGATCTTCCCTTTCCGGCGAATAGGCCAGAAAAAAATCGGTTCCGCACTTGAGCCCCCGCGCTTCCAGCCGCGGCAACATCACTTCCCGCGTCGTTCCCGGATAGGTTGACGATTCCAGGATCACCAGTTGCCCCGCGCGCAGCGTGCGCGCAATGTCGTCCGTCGTGTTCTCGATAAAGCTCAGGTCCGGCTCCAGGTGCGTTCCCAGCGGCGTCGGCACGCAACTGATCAGCACATCGCACTCCCCCATCCGCGATGTGTCGCTGGTCGCATCAAACCGCCCCGACGACAGCAGCGCCTTGAAAAGGCTCTCCCCCAGATGCTTCAGGTAGTTCTCCCCCCGCTTGAGCATTTGGATTTTCTTCGTATCAATATCGAAGCCGACGACCCGATGCCCCCCATGATGAAATGCATTCAACAGAGGCAAACCCACGTATCCCAGCCCGATCACTCCCACGACCGCGCTGCCGTTGCTGATCTTTCCTGCCAGATCCATAGTTGGCGGCTAATATAGCAAAAAGCACAATGATTGGATTCCCGCCCGACCACAATCCCTCCCGCTTCTCTCAATGAGAATTCTCCATGTCATTTCCACGCTCGATCCCGCCACCGGCGGCCCCCCCGCCGTCGTCACCCGCCTCGCCGCTGCCCAGGCTGCGCTTGGACATGAGGTCCACGTCGCTTCCTATGAGTCGCCCGCCGTCGCTGACCGGATCGCTGCCTATTGGAAATCCATTCCCCACCACGAACTTGTCCGCACTCATCCTCTTCCAATGGGTGCCCGCTTCGAGCGATTCACGGCCCGTGCCGCCGGCCGCGAACTTGGAAAAATCATTCCCGCCATGAACATGGTTCATCTCCATGGCATATGGGACCCCATCCTCAAAACCGCCGCCGGCATCGCCCACAGCGCTGCCATCCCCTACGCAATCGCCCCGCATGGCATGCTCGACCCCTGGAGCATGCGCCAGCGCCTGCTGAAAAAACGCGTTGCCCTGGTTCTGGGCTACCGAAACATGCTCGATCACGCCGCCTTCCTTCACGTCCTCAACGCCGATGAAAAGGACCTCCTTGAGCCTCGCCACCTGCACAACCGCCGCAAGGTCATTCCCAACGGAGTTTTTCTCGAAGAATTGGAACCACTGCCCGCCAAAACCGCCTTTCACTCGGCCCATCCAGCGCTGGAAGGCAAGCCCTACGTCCTTTTCCTCTCACGACTGCACTTCAAAAAGGGCCTCGACTATCTGGCCGACGCCTTTGCCCTCTGCGCAGCGTCTCACCCAGTTCTGCAACTCGTCGTCGCCGGCCCCGATGACGGCGCATGGGCCGATTTCCACCAGCGAATCGATCGCGTCAACCTCGCCGCCCGCGTCCACGTCGTCGGCCCGCTCTACGGCCCGGCCAAACTCGCCGCTCTCACCGGGGCATCCTGCTTTTGCCTTCCCAGCCGTCAGGAAGGCTTCAGCATGGCCATCGCCGAAGCCCTCGCGTGCGAGATTCCCGTTGTCATCTCACAAGCGTGCCATTTCCCAGAAGTGGCCGAGGTCGGCGCTGGCCACATCGTTGCCCTTAACCCGAAAAAGATCGCCGATGCCATCCTTGAAGTGATGAAGAACCCGCAGCGCGCCGCCGAAATGGGCCAGGCCGGCCGCAAACTCATCGAATCCCGTTTCACCTGGCCAGCGATCGGGGAGCTTTCCATCCGCAGCTATTCGGCCGCCATCTCCGATTCCAGCACGCGCCGGTAAAAGCTGAGGGGCGCGAGCCAATCCTCCCACAACTTCCGATTCGCCCGTTGCATCGCCCTGAATTCCTCTGCGCTCAACCGCACGTGGAAATCGGCCAGAATATCCCCCGCCCTCTCCAACTCCGATTCCTCCACCCACACACAATGCCGCCGCCAGTCAATCTGCGAAGCAAACGGCAAAACGCATCGCGTATTGACAAACAGCGGAATCCGCCCCGCGGACAGGACCTCATAGAATCGATAGGAAAAATTCCCCGCCCCCCGCAGGCACACCGTGTAATCCGTATTGAAGATATTATTCAGGTACTCCTCGCGAACCGAAACCTGGCGGCTGACATTGCGGTGAAACCGGCCCAGCGCCCCGCCCCAGAATCGAGCCCGCGCTATGAATTTGCAGTCCACGCGGCTACTTCGGCCAAGACCGCGCAGAACACGGTGCCGAAGAAACAGGCCATGGAATTTCTGCGCCCGGCCTGTAAGTCGAAATATCGCGCGATTGAACGCCGTCCCCACATACCCGCAGAATCCGATGCTTGGCCGATCCGTCTTCTCGCGCACCACCATCTCCCCGCCACGGTCATGCAGCAGATCATCCGCAAACGCCGCCAGCACTCGTTCTGACGGCGCCTGTTGCGCGGAATCAATCGAATCGCGATAGATCACCCCATACGGCAGGTGAACCGGTGTCGCATCATCCGCGGACTTGAAAAAGATGCACGGCACCCCCCGTTTTCGCGCTGCCTCGGCGGCCCGCGCTGTTTCCTCGCCTTTGCGATAGTGATGCGGATAGACCACCACCTGCGCATCTTCCAGCGGCACCGCCCTCCAGAGTTTCGGAGCATCGCCGAACAACCGCTCGTAGCGATGCACATCCACGCCCCGGTCGCGCTCAAATCGACCCACGCCGCAGGCATGGGCCAGGGCGATGACCGGCACATCGTCGCGAACTCCCGCAAAATGGATCTGGATGACCCCTGCTGCAACTACACCGGCCTGTCGCCTGACATGACCATCGACATCCACAGGTACGGCAACCGGCCCGCGCCTCGGAACTGAATGTTCTCGAAGCCCGCTTCCTTCAGCAGCACTGATAGCGTGTTGCGGCTCCACAGCTTTATGTGTCCTCCATCCCAGAGCGGGCTTGCATGCTGATCAAACCGGCCCAAAACCGCCACCGCCAGGTTCTTCCAATAACCATGATACGGCGTCGAGAGAATAAATCGCCCTCCCGGCCGCAGGGCCAAAAAACATCCACGCGCATACGGCCTCGGAGAATACAGATGCTCAACCACCTCCGTGCTGATCACCACATCAAACGGGGCTTCTCCCAGGTTTTCCAGGAGTTTCTCATCCGCCGCCATCAGCTCAAAACGCCCGTTCGGATATGTCTTGCGCGCCAGTTCAATGCCTTCCGGGCTCAGGTCGATCCCAACAACCCGATGCCCACGGGCCAGGAACTGCCCTGGAATATACCCATTGCCGCACCCAACATCCAAAATCCGCTGCGGTTTATCACAGGTCGGCAATAATTTGTGAATGGCCGGCAGCAGATACGCCGCGGTGTGCGCTGGCGCTGCATCCGGATAACCGAATTCTTTGTACTCGACTCCCATTCCTCGAATCCTCGCCAGCAAAACTGGATCGAGGTCTTATCCTGTCTCACCGCGTATTAAACCCCATTGGCGTCGCCACATTGTGAGTCCCGCGCCGAATCGTCAGCGGCACCCGCGTCGCCGGCGGCTCCTCCGGGCACCGCGCTGCAAACTCATCGTAAAACTTGTTGATGAACGTCCGCGTGGCCCACGCCGTCCCATCAGCCAGGCCGCAAATCGTCGTTCCCGGCATGATTCCCATGGTCTTTTCCAGCTCCAGCAGCATCTCCAGATCCTTCGCCCGGCCCATGCCGTCCAGAATCCGGTTCAAGATCTTGTTCATCCACGTCGCCCCCTCCCGGCATGGCGTGCACTGCCCGCACGACTCGTGCGCATAAAATCGCACACAGTTCCGCAATGCGGCCACCATGTCCGTGTGCTCGTTCATGATGATCATGCCCGCCGTCCCCAGCCCCAGACAACCTCCCCTGAACCTCACATCATCAAAATCCAGTTTGATATCGAGTTGATTCGGCCCCAAAACTCCCATCGAAATCCCGCCACAAATCGCTGCTTTATACTTCCCACCCTTCATCCCACCACCCAACTTATTGATCGCATGATCCAGCGTAATGCCCAGTTCATCCTCATACACCCCCGGCCGGTTCACATGTCCGCTCATCCCGAACAATTTTGGACCCGGAGAGGACGGCGTGCCCATCGATTTGAACCATTTCGGCCCTTCCACCGGCCCCCGATCGATAATGTGCGGCACACAGCAGAGCGTCTCGACATTATTAATCACCGTCGGCCGCGCAAACGCCCCCGCTATGGCCGGAAATGGCGGCTTGTTCCGCGGCCAGCCGCGCTTCCCTTCCAATGCTTCCAGCAATCCCGTCTCCTCGCCGCAGATATATGCCCCCGCCCCCCGGTGCATGTAACACTCAACCTTGATGTTGCTCCCAAAAATCCCCTGCTTCCCGAAAACTTTCTTCTGACAGGCCTCTTCAATCGCCCTCTGTAAAATCTTCGCCTCGCGATGAAACTCGCCGCGGATAAAAACATAGGCCACATCGCACTGCGTCGCGATGGCCGCGATCGCAATCCCCTCCAGCATCTGGTGCGGGTCGTAATCGAGCAGATACCGATCCTTGAACGTCCCCGGCTCCGACTCATCCGCATTCACCGCCATGTAGTGCGGCCCCTTCTTCTCCTTCGGAATAAACGACCACTTCTGCCCCGCGCTGAATCCCGCACCTCCCCGGCCTCGGAGTCCCGAGTCGATCACCGTCTTGATGATCTCATCCGGCTTCATCTCCAGCGCCTTCTTCAGTGCTGAATACCCGCCCGACTTCACGTAGTCGTCATACCAGACAATCTTCCGCCGGGTCGGCTCCAGCGGAATGCGTTTCGTCAATACTGGTTCCGTAAATGCCATGAATGATCCGATCTCAATTCTTTTTTTTCTTCACGATCACTTCATCGATGACGGTTCTTCTTAGCGTCACATTCGGCTTATCCGGCAGCTTCGCCTCCTCGATTTTTTCTTCCCGATGGATGATCTGCTGCGTCACATCCATCTTCACGGCCCGTTTCACGTACCCCACCTGCCGGCCCAGCCATCCGAGAAATCCCGCGCCTTTCTTCTTCTCGGCCATAACAACCCGCTAGTGCTTCTTCTCCCACGTCACCGCCGGATCCTTAAAATCGTGCGGATCCTCCGGCAGCGCATCCAAAACCCGGTCCAGCGTCTCCGTTGTCAGATCCTCATACAGCACATCATTCACCAGCGCCACCGGCGCAGTTCCACACGCCCCGAGGCATTCCAGTTCCACCAATGTGAACTTCCCATCCGCCGTCGTCTCCCCCACCTCAAGCGCCAGTTTCTTGCGAATATGATCCGTGATCGGCTTCGATCCGCACAACTCGCACGACAGCGACCTGCACACCTGAAGCAGATATTTTCCCTTGGGCTTCAGCCAATATTCCTCATAAAACGTCGCGGTATCCAATGCCTCCGCCGGCGCCATCTCCAAAAACTCGGCCACCTCCGCAATCGCCCGCGTCGGTATCCACCCATACTCGTGCTGCACCAGATGCAGCGCCGGCAGCAACACCGCCCGCTTGGTCGGGTACCTCGGGAAATATTTCTCCCGCAGCTCGGCCTTGATCTCCTCGGTCAGATAAGGCTCCGCCCGCTCATCAATGACGGCCAATCGTCGGTTTTCAACTCGCCATGCCATATATGCCCTTCAAACCAATTCGACAGTCGCTTCGCCCGCTTGAAGTCGCGTCATCGCGTCCCCGAAACATTTTGCGAGCCAAGTCTGCATCTCAGTTCCATGATCGAATTCTATACGCTTCGCCTCATTCAGTCGTCCCTATGCAACAATCTCCCTCATCACCCTCCCCGCCACATCCGTCAACCGAAAATTCCTCCCGTTATACCGATACGTCAACTTCTCATGATCCATCCCCAGCAGATGCAAAATCGTCGCATGCAGATCGTTAATCGACACCCGATTCACCGCTGCCTTGTGCCCAATCTCATCCGTCTCCCCATAATGAACTCCCGCCTTCACCCCTCCCCCCGCAAACCACGTGGTGAACGCGTGAGGATTATGGTCCCGTCCCGGCTTGACCCCCTTCTGTGCCACCGGCAGTCTTCCAAACTCCCCGGCGCAAATCACCAGCGTCGATTCCAGGAGCCCGCGCTGCTTCAAATCGGCCAATAATCCCGCGATCGGAATATCCGTCTCCCCCGCAAACTGGCGATGGTTCCCGCCGATGTCGATGTGCCCATCCCAGCTTCGCTCATTCTCCATCCCCCCCGAATAAATCTGCACGAAGCGCACGCCCCTCTCCACCAGCCTCCGCGCCATGAGACACTGCCTGGCGAAATGCTTACACGCCGGATTATTCAGCCCATAAAGCTTCTGAATCAACTCCGGCTCGCGCGCAACATCCAGCGCCTCCGGCGCGGCCATCTGCATCCGATACGCCAATTCAAAACTTTCAATCCGCGCCGCCAACTCCACCTCATGCGGATTCTGCTCCAGGTAATGACGATTCAGCCGATTCACCAGATCCAGCTGCTGCCGCTGCATCCCATCGCTCAATTCCTTCGGCCGAACCATGTTGTTGATCGGCTCGCCCTGCGCATTGAGGGCCGTCCCTTGATACACACTCGGCAAAAATCCCGCCCCCCAGTTCTGCGCATGCCCCTTGGGCAACCCCCTCCCCAGCGTGTCATACATCGTCACAAATGCCGGCAGATTCTGATTGAGTGTCCCCAGCCCATACGTCACCCACGACCCCACGCACGGAAACCCCATCCGGCTCATCCCCGTGTTCACCTGAAACAACGCCGGCGAATGATTGTTCGTCTCCGTAAAACACGAGTGAATGAAGGCCAGATCATCGACGTGCTTCGCGATGTTGGGAAATATCTCTGAAACCCAAGTCCCCGACTTCCCCTTCTTCTCAAACTTAAACGGCGAGCGCATCAGCGGCCCCACCTGATCCGTAAAGAACCCCGTATTCTTATCAAACCCCTTCAGTTCCTTCCCATCCTGCCGCTCCAGCTCCGGCTTGTAATCCCACGTATCCACCTGGCTCTGCCCCCCATTCATAAACAACCAGATCACCGACTTCGCCGTCGATGCAAAATGCCCCGGCCGCGCGGCCAGGGGATTGACCACTTGCGCCCCGCCAGCCGATTCCGCCAGCAACGACGACAGCGCCATCAATCCAAACCCCGACCCGGTCCCCTTCAAAAAAGCGCGCCGCGACGGATAAGCTCGACCCGGGTCGCCGAAAAGATGGCCAAACTCGCTCACAAGCACCTCGCTCAAATTTCAATTCAACCGCAGAGATCGCCGAGAAGCGCAGAGAACGCTGAGAATTCAATTCGAAATGTTTTCTCTGCGGTCTCTGCGTCTCTTGGCGTCCTCTGCGGTTTCTTCTCCTCATTCCACATAAACAACCTCATTCAAACACATCAGCGACTGACAAAAATCCGCCAGCGCCAGCTCCAGCGCATCTTTCCTTCCTTCCGCTGCATACGCTTGCTTCTGCTGTTCCAGAAACTCCACCGATTCCCGAAGCTCATCGCCCGCTGGCTCTCTGCCCAGCGCAATTTCATATCCAGATTTCACCGCCCCCTCCAACGACTTTCCGTTCAATCTCCTGGCAAATCCCTTGGCCCACTCCCTCACCTGCGGATTATTCATCAGCGCCAGCGCCTGCGGCGCAATCGTCGTCGAAACCCGCTGCCCCATGCTCGAAAGCGGCTCCGGCGCATCAAACAGCACCATCAGCGGGATCAATTTGCTGCGCTTGACGAAAAAGTAAATCGACCGCCGCTTCATCGATTCATCCAGCGTCCCGGGCCCATACATGGTTTCATCCATCATCCCCGACGCAAACAACATCGAATCCCGAATCGCCTCGGCCTCCAATCTCATCTTCGGATGCCGCCACAGCAGCGCATTCTCCGAATCCACCGCAAATGCCGCCTCATTGAAATCGCTACTCTGCATGTAGGCCGAACTCGTCATGATCAGCCGATGAATCCGCTTCAATTTCCACTCCCCCGCGATCAATTCGCTCGCCAGATAATCCAGCAGCTCCGGATGGGTGGCACGCTGTCCCTGCACGCCAAAATCATTCGGAGTCGCGACGATGCCCCTCCCCATGTGATGCTGCCACAACCGATTCACCATCACCCGCGCCAACAGATGTCCCGCCCCATAATCCTTATCGGTAATCCAGTTGGCCAACGCCGTCCGCCGGTAACTCAGCTTCGATTCCTTCGGCGGCGTCGCCTTCCAACGCGCTTCTCCATCGGGTGCGCGGGATAACACCTGCAAAAACCCCGCCGTCGCCTCCCCATTCTTCTGATTCGGATCGCCGCGTTTTAGAAAGTATGTCTTCTCAGAAAAATCCGCCCCCTGCGTGTGCAGCCGAATCGCCGGCACTCCCTCACTGCACACCATCACCTTGGTCAATTCCCGCCTCGGCTCCTTCTTCGCGTGCTCCACCACCGCCGCATTCAGCTTCTTCCATTCCGGATCGAGCGTTTTATACGCCGCCAGCAATTTCCCCTTCTGCTCCTCCGTCCTCTGCCCCTCCGGCACTTTCAGTATCTCCGCGATCTCCACCAGCACATGCGGCCCGCTCTCCCCCTCAATCCCCGCCCCGGCCTCCGTTGTCAGCGACAGCCTCACCCTCCCCATCGCATGCTTATCATTATTCTCAAACCGCAGCGTAATCTTCAGCTCCGTCCCCCCCTCAAATCCCACCGGCTTCTCGAACGAAAATACCGCCGCGTGATCCTTCCCAAACTGCGGATCGATCGCCCACGCCGACGTCTTGTCCGCATCGATCGCCGCCGCGATCGGCAGTCCTTTCTGCTCAAAATCCGCCTTCGCCGAAGCGATCTTGACCTCCCCTGGTTTCTCCTTCCCCCCAATCGGCGCAGCAGTCACGGCAAAATCCGACAACGCAAAATTCCCATTCGCCGCTCTCCCCGGCCCGCCCTTCACCATCGATCCATCCGCCAGCGCCTCCAACTTCACCGCCGTTACCGCCACCAGGGGCGTTTGCGCTGTAAATGTGTAGCTGTCATGCGTCGCGCTCGCCCCTGAAGCCAAATAGGACCCATCCTCCAGCCTGCTCAACACCGCTCCACTCTTCGCCTTGGCCTCCTTCGCCTCCACAGTCAACCACCTCGGCGTGGGCAACTCCGCCCCATTCTTCATCCACTGGGCCAATCTCGAAGCCAATTCCTCCCTCTCAAACCGCTTCACCGCCTCCACCAACGGTGCGTGTGCTTCATCAAACACCTTCTTCGCCGCTACATACTTCTCCGGCCGCAAATCCACATCCATCTCGCTCCGCACCGTCGTCGTGAACGTGGATATGAACCGGTAATAATCCGCCTGCGGAATCGGATCATATTTATGGTCATGACACCGCGCGCATCCCACCGTCATCCCCAGCAGCGCCGTCCCAACCGTCCCTCCCATGTCATCCAGCTCGTCATATCTCTCTTTTTCAACCTGATTGGCTGTGATCTGCGTCGCGTGCGTGCCCGCTCCCAGAAATCCCGTCGCCTTCAGCGCTTCCGGATTCGCCGGCTCCAACTCATCCCCTGCAATTTGCAGCCTCACAAACCGATCAAACCCCATATCTTCATTCAGCGCCCGAATCACAAAATCTCGATAGTGATACGCCGCCGGCCGGTCGTAATCCTGCTCATACCCATGACTCTCGGCAAACCGCGCCAAATCCAGCCAGTGCCTCCCCCATCTTTCCCCATATCTGGGCGACGCCAGCAGCCGATCCACCACCTTCCCCCAGGCATCCGCCGACTGGTCATTCAAAAATGAATCAATCTCCTCCACCGTCGGCGGCACTCCCGTCAAATCCAGCGTCGCCCGCCGAATTAATTTCCTCTTCTCCGCCACCGGATTCATCGACAGCCCCTTCTCCCGAAGCTTTTCGATAACGAATTGATCAATCGTGGCATGGGCGCCCCCCCCATGGTCCTGAATCGGCCTAAACGCCCACCACTCTCGATCTTCAGCGGTAACAACCGCATGCCCCTTCGCCGCCCCGCCCTTGACAATCAAAGGCGCATCATACGGCACCCCCGCATCAATCCATTTCCCAATCTTCTGTATCTGCTCCTCCGAAAGCTTCGCGCCCTTGTTCGGCATGTGCGGCTCCTCCGCATGCCTGATCAACTTCATCAATCTGCTCTCCGATGATTTCCCCGCCACCACATTCACCCCTTCACTCCCCGGATGCAGCAACCCCTCCCTGCTCGTCAAATCAAACTCCCCCTTGGTCTTCTCCCCCCCATGGCACTTCACACAATTCTCCACCAATATCCCCCGCACCTCTTCAAATGATTTTTCCGCACGCGCCACCCCCGCCAAAAGCAGCACCAGAACTAACGCGCTTCTCCCGACCATTCCGTTCCTCAATGATTAAATGATTAAATCACCAAATGATTAAATCATCTGCCTCGCACTCGGCAGCAATTCCACAGAACTCGAATAAACCATCGACGGCGTCACCCTCACCATACATCTATGATCCAGCGGGCAAATCTTCTTCTGACACGGCCCGCAAAACACCTTCACCGACACTTTCCTCTCCTTGGCAAAGTTTATTTCCGTCCATTCCGGAAACGTCGGCCCAAAAACCGTCACCACCGGCACATCAAACGCCGCCGCCATATGCCTCGGCCCCGTATCGTTGGTAACAACCAGATCACACCTGCGAATAATTTCCTTCAAGGATCCCAGCGTCATCCCCTTGGTCGAGAGATCCACCGCCGCGTGCTTCATCTGATGCTGCACCGAATCAATGATCCGCCGTTCCCTGGGCGCGCCCGAAATCAAAACCGTCGCCCCCAGCTCATCCATAAATCGATCCGCCAGCTTCGCAAAATGCTCCGCCAGCCAGCACTTGGCCTCGCCATACTGCGCCCCCGGATTCAGCAGGATCAGCGGCGGCAATCCCAACTGCCCCGGCTTACTGATCGACCCTTCCAGCCCCGCCCTCTCCAAAACTCCTCGCGCCTCCGCCTTCTCTTGGTCCGTCGCAAAAAGCTCCAGCCTGGTATCCCGATGATGCGACCCCAGATACCGCGCTATCCCCAGGTAATAATGCACAATCGGCGTCGGCACATATTTCCCCCTCTCCTTCGCCGGCAAAAGCTTGTCCGAGAGCAACAACCCCCTCCCATCCCGCTCATAACCCACGATCCGGTCAATCCCCGCCACTTTGCACAACAACGCCGACTTGAACGAATTCGGCAGCAGCACCGCCAGATCAAATTTGGCCGATCTCAACCTCGCCGCCAGATCAAACAGTCCCTTCCCCGCCTTCCCCTTGGTCCGGCCGGTGCGATAGGTGATCAGCCGGTCCCACCACGGCATCCCCGTATAAATCGGCTTCACATACCGCCTCAGCAGGTACGAAATCTCCGCCTTGGGATACAGCTCCCGCAGCGCCCGCAGCGTGGGCGTAGCCATCACCGCATCTCCCACCCAACTGGGCTGCACCACCAATATCTTCGACGGCTCGACCATTCGCAGTAGTATACCCCTAAGTTGTTGATTCATTGAGGCCTCAGGCGATTGATTCATTGAGTCATCGGCTCATTGAATCATTGACCACGCCAGTTCGATGCTTCTTCAAATGATTCAATGACTCAATGATTCAATGACTCAATTCCTCAAATCCCGCCTCTTCCCCACCCATCAAACCCTCCACATCCTCTCCCGCCCCACAACCCTCACCGCCGCGGAAGCAGAACTGCTTCAAGGCTCGAGTTTCAAGTCTTCAATCTCCCTCCACTGGCTCACCTCTCCCACCGATCCCCTCTTCGCCCTCCTCCTCTCCATCCAGGCCGAACAAGGCCTCGACGAGCCCTGGTGCATCGAACAACTCCAATCCGGCTCCTCCGCCATCCTCGCCATTATCGAAGAAAACGGCCGCCAAACACCCGCCGGCGTCGGTCTCTACACCCGTGACGAATTCTATGTCGCCGAAATCGACCGTCTCTATCACCCCGGCCCTCGTGCCTGCTACCTCTACGCCACCTACGTCTCCCCCACCTTCCGTGGCCGGCGAATCCAGCGCCTCCTCGACCTTCATCGCGTCCAAAAAGGCGCACAGGACGGCCTCTCCCACGCCCTCGCCATCGCCCACTCCACCAACACCCCCTCGCTCCGCGGCCACGCCGCCAGCGGCTTCCAATCCGCCGCCCGCATCGACCACTTCCGCTTCCCACGCAGTTCTATAGTGCTCGTCCGCAAAAAAACCTCGCGCCTGCCTGTTGGCAACTTCCCCCGCGGTGGATTTCTCGGCTCACATTGCCTACACTTTTCTTGAATGCAGGGTGGGCGGCGGCCACCAACGGAAATTTTTAAGTCAGGCTCTTTACTGCTGAGCTTCGGTTTACTAATATACGAGCCTGTAAGTTGTCAGAAGGGCAAACACAGCGTAATATAAAAATGTAATCGGGCGGACCAGGGGAATATCTCACGATCCAAACCGGTTTCAAGAAACGTATAAGAATAATGTAGCGTGGGCATCGCCCACCAAAGTGATTTTGGGTAGATCGGGCACTCCTGCCCGACACGGAAGATGCAGAAAGAAAAAGAAGGGCTTAAGCTATGGGGCGGCCGGGGCAGTATCCGGTTCAACAGAAATATTGAAGTAAATACGATCCTCGGGGTGGTCCCCCCCACCACCCCCTTTCCTCGTGGGAGCGGACTTCCCCCCGGTTCGCTCCCACACTTTTTTTGCGCTGATGCTTCCGGCACTCCTCGCCGATAGGATCACTTCTTGGTCGGCGGATTATTCCCCGCATTCAATTCCCCCATCAACACCGCCATCTGCGTCGCGTCATACCACTCCACGTGCCCATCCTTAAACAGCACGTTCATCCCCTGGTTCCCATGATTCCCAAGCTTCTCATAAACCACCACCGCCTCAGCCGGCGAATCGTTATCCAGGTTCTGCCCCACATACACGTAAGACAAATGTCCCCCCTTCTCCAGGTTCGCTGCCTGCCCCTTCAGGCCGTTTCCCGGCGCTGGCGAATTCCCTGTGTGCGGGCACACAAAAACGCTCGCCGGCACATCCCCCGACTCAATCAGCGCCCCCAGCTTGGCCGGATATTTTCCATTGTTGTTGTTCGCATACAGCATCAATCCCATCCCGATCTGCTGTAGATTGCTCGAGCATTGCACCTGCTGCGCTGTCTGCCGCGCCGTCCTCATTGCCCGATTGAAACCCGCCAGCGGCGTCATGAAGCAGCTCCCCCAGATAAACAAGCTCACCGCCCCGCAAACCAGCCCCCCCCCCCCCCCCCCCCCCCCCCCCACGCGCCCCACGC
>DASYUA010000267.1:0-43919 GCA_036001665.1 Tepidisphaeraceae bacterium | reverse complement strand
ATGCAGGGAGCGCGGGGCGGTGCTGGTGCATTACAGCACGGATTATGTGTTCAATGGGCGGGGGGAGCGGCCGTATCGGCCGGGGGATGCGATTGAGCCAATCAATGCGTATGGGAGGAGCAAGGCGCTGGGGGAAAGGCTGATCGGCGAGTCGGGATGTGAGCATTTGATCATTCGCACGAGCTGGCTGTATGCGCCATGGGGGAAGAATTTCGTGCGGACGATCGTGGGGTTTTTACAAAAGAACCATCCGCTGAGAATTGTGAATGATCAGACGGGCAGGCCATCATCGAGCGAGGAGCTGGCGGGGAACAGTTTGAAGCTGGTTGAGAAAGGGGCGAGGGGAATCTTTCACCTGGCGGATGGGGGGGAGTGTACGTGGTTTGAGTTTACCAATGAGATTGCGCGGCACGTGAATCCGGGGGCGAAGGTGGATTCATGCACGACGGCTGAGTTGGGGAGGCCGGCGCCGCGGCCGGGATACAGCGTGTTGGATGTGGAGGCGTCGGAGCGGTTGATCGGGAAGATGAGGCCGTGGGAAGAGGCGCTGGGGGATGTGATCGGGCGGTTGGAATAAAATAAAAGAGGAAAGAATTCAGAATTCAGAATTCAGAATTCAGAAGTTAAAAAAGCCCCCGAGCAAGCGGAGGCTTTCTAAATCAAGAGGAAAGAATTCAGAATTCAGAAGATAAAAAAGCCCCCGAGCAAGCGGAGGCTTTCTAAATCAAGGTGGCAGTGGCAGCAGCCTGGCAATAGCACAGCCGATCAGCGGGCGAGGGCGGTTTTGGCGACCTTGGTGCGGAGCTGGCGGATGAGCTGACGCTGGGCATCGGTGACCTGGGTGTCAGCCATCATCTTTTCGATTTCGTCGAGGAGGGGGACGAGGTCGTCCATCTGGCCGGCTTCGTCGTAGGCCTGGGCGAGCTTGATGCGCCAATTGATGTTTTGGGGGTCGAGTTTTGAGGCGACCTTGAGACTTTCCTGGGCGTTTTTGAAATCCTTGAGCTTGAGTTGCACATAGGCGAGCGTGTCGCGGATGCTGGCATCGCTTGGGAGGGCGGCGACGGCGCGCTGGGCGAGCGTGAGGGCCTCTTTGTGATCGCCGCGGTCGCAGACCATCATGGCCAGGTTATTGAGGCAGATGGGAAGATCGGGCTTGAGTTCCAGGGCACGGCGATAGCCCTGTTCGGCCGCGCCGGTGCGGCCTTCGGCCTGGGCGAGGATGGCGCGGGCCTGAACGACGAAGGGATGATCGGGAGCGATGGTGGCGAGGCGGTCGAGGACGGCGCTGGCGGCGTCCTTGTGTTTGGGGTCCCTGGAGCCGACGAAGCGGGGACGGCCGGTGAAGAGGCTGTTCCAGGCGATGGCCAGCTCGATGTTTTCATTGACATCGGCGGGCGGAGTGGCAGCGGCGAGGCGCTGAAACCATTTTTCGGCAAGCGGATTGGGGAGGAACTGGGACAGTTCGCGCCAGAGGACGCGCATCACGGGCTCGTCGGACAGGAGCGGGCCGAGCAGATCGGCCACGGCGGCATCATCGCCGCGCATCATGAGGGCGCGGGCGCGATACTCGATGACGGGGGCGAACTCCCTGGGTTTGGCTTTGGCCTGCTCGATGTAGGGCTGGAGCTGGCGGAGGACGGAGACGTGGTCTTGGAGCCGAAGATGGAGGTCGGCGATGAAGATGTCGGCGGGGAGGGGATTTTGGGGCGTGAGCTCGCGCCATTGCTGGGCGGGGGCGAGGGCCTGAGCCCAGCGGCGGGTGGAGGCGACGGCGACGGCGGCGTTGCGGGCGACCTCGGGGGAGGCGGGGGAGGCACTTTGGGAGCGGAGGGCGATGACAGCGGCCTCTTCGGGTTTGCCCATGACGAGATAGTTTTGAACGAGGAGCATCTGAAGGGACACGAGGCGGGGGGCGCGGTCGGCGATGGGACGCAGTTGAGTGGTAACGGCCTCGGCGGTGGCGGTATTCTTGATGGCGTCGGCGATGATGGGGAGCGCCTGGGCGGCGGCGTCGCCATCGGAGGAGGAATCGAGGAGGGAGGACATCAGTGGCACGAGGGTTTTTTCGGTGGCGAGGGCTTTGAGCGTCGAGGCGCTCTTGATGATGTTCTCAAAGGGTTTGGCCGAGTCGGGGGAGAGGGCGCGGATGGCGCTGTTGGCGGCTTCGACGGCTTCGGCGGGTTTGCCAGCGCGAATGTATTCGGTGACGAGGGCGCGCCAGCCGTTGGGCCTGGTGGGATCGGATTTGACGACGGCAAGGTAGCGCGAGAGGGCCTCGTCGGAGTTGCCGTGGCGGGAGGAGAATTCGGCCAGGGCATAATCTTTCTCGGCAGGACGGAGCTGGAGTTTTTCGAGGAGGGCGAGGATGGCCATTGACTGGTCGCGCTGGCCGCGGGAGGCGTAATAGTCGGCGGCGGCCATGACGATCTCGATGCGGTCTGGTTTTTCGAGGAGGCTCTTGTAGATCGCTTCGGCCTTTGTGTGCTGGTTGGAACGGCGATAGAGATCGGCGAGATAGAGGCGGTCCATGGCGGGGGCATCGGCGACCGCGCCTTCCATGAGGGCGATGGCGCGATCGATGTTGCCCTGGTGGCCGATGAGCCGGGCGACGCCGCGGCGCTGGGCGGGATCGAGGGATGTGGGCGGGATGCGTTCGAGGATTTCGCGGGCGCGCTGGAAGTCGAGCTGGGCGGTGTAGAGGCGGGCGAGTTCGAGATTCAAAACGGTGGAAGAGGGCTGGAGCTTGCGGGCGGCGGTGATTTGCTCGATGGCGCCGGAGATATTGCCGGATTTTTCGTAGGCGGAAGCGAGGAGGACCCGGGCATCGACATTGTTTGGGGCAGCGGCAACGATGTCAGTGATATTTTTGACGAGTTGCGGGCTCTTCGCGGTGGCGCTTTCGCGGAGGAGGAGGCGGGCGCGGGCCATTTGCCAGCCGATGGATTGTTCGCCGGTGGCGGCGTGAATGCGGTCGATGACGCGGGAGAGGAAGGCGGGGTCCTTTTGGGTTGAGGGGGCGGCGAGGGCTTCGCGCTGGACGGCGAGGTTGGATTTGAGGGTGGGATCGTCGGCGAGGGCGACCCAGACGGCGGAAGCGCGGTCGTCTTTGGTTTGTTCAAGGAGAGTGGCCCAGCCCAGACGCCAGGACGGATCGGTTTCGCCGGATTTCTGCATCGCATCCTGGAAATATTTGACAACGTCGGGGGCCTTGCCGGATTCGGCCATTGAGATGGCGCGGGCGAGGGCGATGTCGGAAGTGAGGCCCTGAGATTTTTCGGCCGCGGTGAGGCAGGCTTCGTCGAGGCCGAGTTTCGAGGCGCGGCTGACGGCGGCGAGGTGGAGGAGGGTGGAGACGGCGGGTGGGGGTTTGGCGGCGAGGGCATTGGCGATGACCAGTTTGGCCTGGTCGGGCTGATTGGTTTTGGCGAGGAGCTGGGCATGAAGGGGGAGAGTGGATTCCTCGCCGGGAACCTGTTGCTGAATTCCGGCGACGAGTTTTACCAGCTCGGATTCCTTATCGAGGGTTGAGAGGTCGGTGTTGGCGGCCCAGATGATGGCGAGGTTGGAGCCGGCGGCGAGGGTGGGGTTGATGCCGTGGGCGAGGATGGCGGTTTCAAGGGCGGATTGTTTTTGGCCGGCGTCAAGCATGAGGCGTGAGAGGTGAAGGAGGGGAAGCTGCCAGAGTGGGCGATAGGCGGCGACTTCGGTAAAGGCTTCCACGGCGGCGTCGCGCTCGCCGAGCTGGAGATAGGCCTGGCCGAGGAAGAAGCGGAGGTAAATGTTGCCGCGCTGGAGCGCGAGGGCGGAACGGGTGGAGTCGATGACCTGTCGGGGGTCACCATTGGGATTGAGAATCAATTGCTGGAGGATCGTGGCCCAGGCCTGTGCGATCCGGTCATCTTTGAGATTGGCAAGGACCTTGACGGTCTCATTGGCGGGGCCGGTGAGGCCGGAGCGGGCCTGAGAGATGCCGCGAAAGGCAAGGAGCTCAATATCGGTGGCGGTTGCGCCTTTGATGTCAAGTTTTTCCATGCGCTTGAGGACGTCGGCGAAGCGGCCGGATTCCCAGAGTCGGCGGATGAGGAACTGGCGAACCCAGGGAGTGTCCTGCTGAACATCCATCTTCTGGAGCACTGCCAGGGATTCAATGATGAGGCGGGTGCGGTCGAGCTGCTCGACGAGGTAGCGGACGAAGACCAGATCGTTCAGGTCGCGCTGCGAGGCTTTGATGGCGAAGAAACGGGAGCAGTGGAAGGGATCGAAGGGCTTGGGAAGGGCGTCGGCGGGGTAGCGTTCTTTAATCAGCGCTGTGATCTGATCGCGCTGGGCGGCGGGGATTTCCTCGATGAAGGTGAAGGCGATGGCGGTGATCAGCTCCGCTTTGGGGTCGTTGGGATTTTTGGAGAGGATTTCCTGGGCCTGCTGGAGGATTTGCGGACGGCGGCCGAGGTCGCGGAGGATTTCCAGGGAGAGGGCGCGGATTTCCAGGTCGAGGGGGACGAGGGTATTGAAATGTTCGCAGACCTCGAGTGCCTGCTCGCTGAGCTGGCGGCCGGCGAGGCCGCGGGCCTTGGCGCGGAGGGCCTGGAGATCATTTTTGTCGGAGAGGAGCAGCTTGTCGGCCAGATCGACGGCTTCGACGTTGTAGCCAAGCTGGGCGTAGAGATCGAGGAGTTCGCGCTGGACGTCGGTGCGTCCGGATTGGAGGGAGAGGACGCGCTGGAGGGAGGTCATGGCGTGATAGAGGTGTTTGCCGTCGGGCATCTCGACGCGGCGGCGTGATTCGGCGAAGGCGTAGATCGCCTCGGCATCGGTGGAATATTCCTCGCGGCGAATGTAGGGGCCGAGGACGACCAGAGTGCTGGCGTAGTCGCCTTTTTGATATTGGGCCATGCCGGATGCGCGGCGGGCCATGTAGCTGTTGTGGATGCGATGCTTGCGGACGACGTAGATGGTGGCGGCAGCGCCGATGAGCAGGGCAACGCCGGCCAGCAGGATCAGGAGGCGGACTTTGGTCTTGGCTCGAACGATCATGTTCGCAAAACTCCTCGGATGACGACGCAGATGGTCTGCCAGATGATGGCCAGGTCGAGCCGCCAACTGATGTTTTCGACGTATTCGATGTCGTATTTAATCCATTCCTGGAAATCCATGCCCCTGCGCCGGGTGCGGCGGACCTGCCAGAGGCCGGTGATGCCGGGGCGGACGGAAAGGCGTGCTTCGCGCCAGGGCGGGCAGTACTGATTTTCGCGATGGGGGCTGGGGCGCGGGCCGACGATGGACATGGCACCCATGAGCACGTTGAAGAACTGCGGAAGTTCGTCGATGTAAGTTTTGCGGATGAATTTGCCGACCGCAGTCAGGCGCGGGTCCTCATCCATGAAAAACTGGGGGCCGTCGGCCTGATTTTGAGCGGCGAGGCGGGCCTTGATGGCATCGGCATCTTTGCGCATGGAGCGGAATTTGAGGCAGTTGAAGACGCGACCGCCGAGGGTTTCGCGGCGATGGGCGAAGAAGAAGGGCCGGCCATCCTCCAGCCATATCGCGAGCATGACGAAGGGATAGAGAGGCAGCGTGAGCGTGAGGGCGATGGTGGCGAAGATGATGTCGAAGAGCCGCTTGGTGGCTCGGGAGAGACCGCCGCGCTGGCGGGGGAGGACGGGCTTGGTAAAGCTGGGGCTGGGCTCGATTTCCTGCCATTGAAGGGTTTCAACGGGGGGGCGGGAAGCGGGATCATCCCAGAGGACTTTGGGGCCGACGATGCTGGTTTGCCTGTTGATTTTTCGGCCAGCGCCAACCCAGAGGGGACCGACGAGTGTCGTGCCGTCGTCGATGGCGCTGTCCTGGTCGGCCCAGACCTTGGTTTTGCCCTGGTGCTGGGAAATGCGATTCACGGTGGCGTCGGGGCGGGGCCAGCGCTGCATGAGGGAGCGCATGAACTGCATCACTTCCGGCTCTTCGGCACGGTCGAAAACGCTGCCGTTGACGGAAATGACGCTGCGGTGGGCGCGCTCGACTTCCTTGCGGATTTCGCGCCAGGCGGAGCGGGGATCGCGGGCCATCTGCCAGAGATGGGCGAGGCGGCGATCGGGGGTGAGGGCGACGCGCGCCAGGCGCGAGTCGGTGCCGGCGTAGAGGCGCTCGAAGCGGACGAAGAGATTGTCCTGGCCGGTGACGATTCGCTCGCGATAGCCGCGCTCGCGGCCGTCGTGGATGCGAATGAAGAGGATGTCGGGTTTGATCCAACTGAGCATTTCGACGACGCGGGCGAGCTTGAAGATGGTGAGGGTGCGCGGGTCGGTGAGGAGAAAGAGCTCGGCATCGTTGACGATTTCCGAAGGCTCACCCTGGCGCACGACCTGGATGCCGCGCGCTGCCCAGTAGCGATCATGCAACTGCGTGGGAGTGAGGCCCCAGACAGTGGGTCCAGCGCCGCCGCCGGACAGTAGGGTTGTTTGGCTGATCATGATCGAGA
Organism: Tepidisphaeraceae bacterium; assembly: GCA_036001665.1. Classification (GTDB taxonomy): domain Bacteria; phylum Planctomycetota; class Phycisphaerae; order Tepidisphaerales; family Tepidisphaeraceae; genus JBGPEF01. The sequence goes on along the minus strand of DASYUA010000267.1, from coordinate 37,441 downwards.
TCTCGTCCCATTCGTATGGGCCGGCGCCTTGGTGGCCACAGCGAGCGCCACGGGCCCGAAGCCTTTGGATTCTGTTGGTTCGCCCGGATGTCTTTGTTGCCTGGGAACAGATCGGTCGCCTCGGCGATCGAAAGAGCTGAGTCGCTTGGTGGTGGTTGCAAGATCCATGTCGCGCCCGTCGGCCCGGTTGAACACCATTCCGGAAATGTGAGCGCCGATGTCAAGGAGGTGCTGGATGGAGCGTTCGGCCATGGGGCGGTGCTCGCCGCGGGAGACGACCAGGAGCACGCCGTCGGCCGCCGCCGCCGCCACAGATGCTTCGAGACTGCCGGGGATGGGGCCGGTGTCGATGAGGACAATGTCAAAGTGGTGGCGGGCCTGCTCGAGGATGGAGCGGATGACGGAGGGGGAGAGCTTGCTGGCGTCGGTGGGCATGGCGCTGCCGAGGGGGAGGATGCAGAGGCGCTCGATGCCGGTTTCGGCGATGCACTCGCGAAGGTTTTCTCCTTCGATGGCATCGAGCATGCCGACCGGGTCATGGTGCTGCATGGCCAGAGCGTGCTCGATATCAGCAGGTTTGACGAAGCCGAGCTCGACGAGGATTTCGCCGAATTTAGCGTGAGAAGCTTCAGCGAGCTTGAGGGCTTCCTGAACTTGAGCGTCGGTGACCAGACCCTGGCGCTTGAGAATGTCGCCAATTTTACGGCGGACGATGGAGTCAACCCGCGCGGTGAGACCGCCGCCAATGATATCGCAGTCGATGATCAGGGTGCGGCAGTTGGAGGCGGCGAAGGAGACGCCCAAAGAGAGCGTGAGGCTGGTTTTGCCGGTTCCGGCGGCGGGGCTGGTGATGGCGAAGATTCGCTTGTTGGCGCCGCCACTGAGTTGCAGGAGCGTGCGAATCTGGTGGACGCAGTGAGCGGCGATGGCGGCCTGCTCGGGATCGGCGAGGTCCTCGGGAAGATTGGGGAGGATGCCCAGGAGCGGCATGCGGGTGGTTTTGCGGGCATCTTCGGCGGAGCGGAAGCTGCGGTCGAGAAGGCCGAAGAGCATCATGATGGCGAAGCCCATGCCCATCCCGGCGATTGAACCGGCGGCGGCATAAGCAGCGCGGCTGTCCTTGGTCATGAGGGGGCGATCGCCGAAGCTGAGGACTTCGATGCGGTCGGCCGGGCCCTGTTCCATGCGGAGCTGGGTGAGGCGATGCTCGGTTTCGGCGATGGCGGCGTCGGCATCGGCCACCTCGCGCTTGAGTTTTTCGATCTGGAGCATTTTGCGGCCCAGGGTGAGCGTTTCGCCCTGGAGCTTCTCCTGCATTTTCATGTATTCGGCTTCGCGGAACTTGAGCTGATCGAGAGTGACCGGGGCGGCGTCGCCGGGACGATACGGGCCGGGGTGCTGGGCGTTGGCGGTGGCGGCGGCGCGCCACTCGGTGGCGTAGGTCTGAATTTCCTCTTTTTTCAGCTCGACCATGAGCCTGGCTTCCTCATAGCGAGGGTTGCGCTGGCCGAGGGTGGTGAGCTTCACGTGAGCATCGCGCTCGATGGCTGAGAGATCGCGGCGGAGCTGGCGCATCACGCCATCCACCTGCTCGATATCGACGACGGTCATTTCGGCGGGGGTTCTCCTGACCGGCTGGGTCGTGGCGGGCTCGGCGGAGCCCAGAGCGCCGATGGTCATTTTCAGCTCGGCGATGGCGGATTGGAGCTTGGTCAGGTCGGCGACGCGCGATTGATGGACGGCGCGGAGGTCGTCAGCGCCTTCATAGGCATTGGCGATCACGAGGATCTGGTCGCGCTTGTCATCGCGCTCGCGGACGAGGTCGGTGCGGCGGCCATCGAGGACCCGGCGCTTGCTCTGCTCGGATTTGACCTCGGCTTCGACGTAGAGGCCGTTGTAGGCGGTCAGAACACCCTTCACGGCAGCGCTGGCGGCGGTGGGATCGGGGTCGATGAAGCTCACGCCGATCATTTCGCTGCGGCCCTGGGAGGAGATGGTCAGTTTCTTGAAGAAGTCAGCAATGGAGTCGTCGGTGAGGGGACGGTTGAGGCGCTTCCATTCATCGCTGTCCATGGCTTTGGCGATGACGCGCTGACTGCGCATGAGGGCGATTTGCGTTTCCTTGATGACCTCGGGCGACTGCGTGGTCTGGTTTTCGGGAACGCTGAAGAGAACAACATCGCGACTCATTTTGATCTGGATCATGCCGCCGCAGGTCCAGAGGGGCTGGGTGGATTGGTAGCCGGCAAAAGCGCCGACCATGGCGAGAATTGAGCCCAGAATGATGGCCCGGAGGTAGCGGCCGCGCAGGAGGCGGTGAACGCGCTTGAAGACCGGCTCGACGTGTTCGGCGCCAGGGCCTTTGCTGAACGGATCAGCCACTTCCGGGATTGCATTACCGGATCTAATTTGGATTTCGTGGCTCATCGCTGTGCTCCAATACAGTAAGCAGGGTCATGTTTTTGCCGATCAGTTCTTCAAAAATTTCGCGCCGCTCTTTTTCGGGGACGCCCCCATCGAAGACGAGCTGGATCTGGGCCGCGCCGTAGAACTGGCGAAGATAGTCGGCGGCGACCTCGTGAATTTCGTCCATAGACTGCGCGTAGCGACCGGCGGGGAGGATGAGGAGGTTATCGACGATGCGGCTGCGGGATTGGCCGCCGGCGGCGTAGGAAAACTCGTATTCCATGCCGACGATGGTTTTGGAGCCGATCGTCCAGACCATGGGTTTGGGATCGCGGGGATGGAGGTCGATCCAGCCCTGGGCGGGATAGCAGACGGGGGGATAGTGGCCGCCCATGTCACGGGCATCGCGGCATTGCACGAGAAGGAATTGGACCTGGCGGCCGGGCTTGCTGTACTGGCGGCAGATCATGATATTCGGCTTGAGCAGGGCGACGGCGGCGGCGGGGACTTCAAGATCGGCGGAGGTCCAGCCATCGATGGCGGACATTTGGAGTGCGGCCGCTTTCACCCGCGCGTGGAAGGGTTCGGCGTCGGCGGGGCGGGGACGCAACAGGGTCTCGGCCGTCAGCCCAAGGAGGAGGGCGACGGTGAGAATCGCGGGGATGTATCGTGGCTTGGCGAACTTCATTTATTGTCTTAGTCCATTGCGAGCATGTACGGGGTCACGGGAATCAGCGCCCACCTGAGCAGGCGGATGATGCCCATCAACAGAAGGAAGGCGATGCCGAGCATCACCCAGCCGGCGATGTTGTGAAACGCGTCGGCGACCTTGAGGGAGCTGTGCCCGAAGAGCCAGATCGTCGGGATCATGCGAATCACGTTGCAGGCGATCGCCGAGAGCGGGCTGGCCACCAGGATCAGGAAACGAACATAACCGCGGAGGGGTTCGCCAAAAGCGAAGGCGTAGGAGACGAGAACGAGCGTGAAGACCATGCGCATGCCGTTGCAGGCTTCGGCGATGTTGACGGGGGTGTCGTTGATGCTGAGCTGATTGCCGGAGCGCTGGACGGGCTCGCCGAGAATGTCGAAGAGGGTTTGCGTGGCCTGGGCGGTGGCGGTTTGCATGGGAATGGCGACCTTCTGGCGGAGCATTCCGGGAATGGGGACCAGGAAGATGAGGACCGCGAAAGCAGGGAGAAAGCGGTGGAGAAGATCGCGGCCGACGACGGAGAGGAGCGCGCCCACCACGATGATGACCGCGCCGGCGTGCCAGAAGGATTGGATGGCGTGACGATAGCCCCAGGTGGAAATCAGCCAGCCGAGGGCGACAAAGAGTGGGCCGAGCAACGTGGGGCGGGGCAGGCAATAGCGAAGACGGCCGCGGCGGACCCAGACCAGCCAGGCGACGACGATGGGGACGAGGAAGACGTGGCTGGCTTCGTCATCGACGTGGGCGATGTGGAAAATGTCGAGCCAGGCGGGGAGGGTTGCGAGGAGCGCCAGCGCAACCACGGCCAGGGCCACCAGGATGCGGCGCGACGTCCAGCCGTGTTTTTTCAGGCCGATGATCATCTTCAGTTCTTCTCCCCGCGGTCGTTGGGACAAATCAGGGAATCGATGCGGACATCGTTGCGTTCGAGAATGCCGCCGGGGCAGATGATGGATTGCACCGCGACCGAGCCGGCCTGGGCGCTGCCGCCGCGGAGAACGATGGAGTCGTGGAGTTTTGCGGTGTTGTCCACCGATGCGCCCTCTTCAACGATGGAGAAAGTTGATTCCCAGTTTTCGGCGAAGGCGCTGGTAGGGGCGGCTTTGCCGGTGAGGCGTTGGTGGTAGTCGCGGAGGCCGGCGATGTAGTCGGCAAGGGTGCGGACGGGGAGAGCGGAAGGATGTTGGCGTTGGAGAACCGTAACCCGATGCTCGGCGGCGATGGCGGGGAGGGCTTGTTCTTTCATATCCACAAAGCCGTGCTCGGGGATGCTTTTCAGCGCGCCGCAGCGCACGAGCATCAGGCCGCTGGGGGTGCCGTCGAGGTGGGAGACGATGCTGACATCTCCTCCCATGGCCGCCAGCGCGGAAGCGAGATCGGCGAGGGGTTCGCGGAGGATTTGAGCGGCGTTGGCGACGAGGAGGTAGTCGTCTGGAGCATATTGAGACGCGAGATCGCGGAGGACGCCGCCGGTGCCGCGGAAGTCGAAGGGATCGCGTTCGATTTCGACGGCCTTCTGGCCATTGGTGGAAAGTGGCTGGGGAGCAGCGCGGTCAATCACGATGCGAAGGGGGATGGCCTGTTCGGCGATGGGGGCAAGCTCCTGCGAAGCACGGGCCCAGGAGTCGAGGATGGTGCAGGTGGATTCGAGGGGGAGTTGGAAGACGAGTCGTCCGATAGCCGTGCCGAAAGCACCCGGGCGCACGGAGCCCCCCAGCAGCACCATGGCCCGCAAATGGGTCAAGGGCCGCGAACCGGGTCTCCTGGGGATGACCGTCAGCACGCTCATAATTCAAGTCCAAAGTCAGCGAGGAAATCAGGGCTCCCCTCTCCAGGGGGGTGAAATCAACATACACCACAAAAGCCCCGAACCACATCAAATCGCGACCATGTCGCGCAAACTTTCTGATACTTCGCCCCTAATCAAGTTTAGTTTGTAAGCAGTGTCTCTACCTTCCTTTATTGTTCAGTGGCGAGCCGTGCTTTGCTTATTGGACTGCTGGAGCGCCGCGCCTGTAGGCGGCAAATGATAGCGCTGGTAAACAGGGAGGCCGCGAAGGGCAAACCCTGCACGAGATAGCGCCGTGCGAGGCGGCGCGGTTCCTGGGCGAGGCGATGGAGCCATTCGAGACCAGCCTGCTGCATCCACCGCGGGGCACGCTTCACGTGGCCCGATAAGAAGCTGAAGCTGATACCGATGCCCAGCCACCAGGCGCGCGGGAAATAGCCGCGAAGCTGGCCGATGAGCCATTCCTGCTTGGGAGAACCGAGGGCGACATAAACGATGTCGGGATTGGCGGCCACGAGGTCGGCGATGAGCTTCTGGACCTGCGCCTCATCACTTTCGAATCCAAATTCGGGATAGAAGATGCCGGCGATGCGGACGCCGGGGTATTTGGCTTTGAGAACTTCGGCCGCCTGCTCCGCAGTCCCTTTTGCGCCGCCCAGCAAATAGATGGAGCGATTTCGCTGCCCGGCGGCGGCGCTGAGGGAGGAAATCAGGCTGGAACCGGCGACGCGCTCCGGCAGCGGCGTGCCCTGGATACGCGAGGCCCAGATCAGCGGCATGCCATCGGCGACGACCAATCCCGCGTGGGAATAGAGGGCTCGGAGTTTGCGGTCGCGGGTGAGGCGGCGAATGTGATCGAGGTTGGGGGTGACACACCAGCCGCCGCGGCCGGCTTCAAGTTGGCCAATAATATGATCGACAGCGCCGGCTTCGGTGATGGCGTGGAGCGTTTGACCTTTGAGGGTGACGATCGGGAGTTTTGAGGGGCGATGGTGAACTTGGAGCGTGGCCACCGTCCCAGCCAACGGCGCTGGCGCTTGATCGGTGAAAATGCTGGGAGCCAGCCCAATGGCCACTTGGCCATGACCAGCAGACAACTCAGTTGTTGCCATTTCGCCCTTCCCTGCGTGGAGGAATGTTTTGGTGTAGCTGGGGGGTGAGTTCCCCGTTCCAAAACGCGGAGTTGTCCCTACTCCGCTTACGACGCTAAGAATTATACCATTAGAGAAGCGGAATGTGCGGAATTCGGGAGAGAGGGGGGTGGGTTTGGGGGTGCTCCAGTTTTAAGCCCTGACCATTGCTGGAGTTGCCGCTCATTCAATCGGCGTGTGGCCGCTGCTTTGCCACGTATTAAACAAGCCCATTGATACTGGCGCAGAAATCGGCGGAAAGGTAGATCATCGTAGTGCTTTTCGCGCTTGAGCATCGCTCTGACGAAGCCCCACCACATTCCCAGGCCGCCGAGCAAGTAAGGAGGCCGGGTCATTCTGAAAAGTGCGCTGGCGGTCATGTAGGGGAGGCTGGTGCCCATGAAGTATTGGCCAAAACCGTGGCGCATCCGGCCGGTGAGAATGCCCTGGTGGCTGGAGCCCATGGCGCGAAGGTGAATGAAGCGAATTTCGGGCTCATCCCAACTGCACGCGATCCAACCGAGCATCCGGCAGCGGTGACAGTCGATGCCGTCCCACATGACCTGGCGAACGAAGCCACCGATCTGCTGGAAACACTCAGCGCGATAGAACTTGATCATGCCAACCGACATTTCATCGCCGCAGGCTTCGCTGATGAGGTTTCCTTTGTCGTCGCGGAACCAGGGCTTGCCGGAGCAGGTGCCGATGCGGGGAGTGGCTTCCATTTTTTCAATCAGGGTTTGGAAGTAGCCATGAGGAATGTCGAGGTCGAGATCGAGTTTGCAGATGTAGTCGAAGTCGTTGGGGTTGATGGTTTCGTAGCCGGCGTAGAAGGCATCGATGACACCGGGGCCGACGGACCGCCGGCCGCGGTCTTCGCGGCGGAGGATGCGGATGTAGGGGAACTTGTCGGCGTATTCCTGGAGGATTTGTGGCGTCGCGTCGGTGGAACCATCGTCAACGATGACCCAGAGCGCGGGAGGAACGCTTTGGCGCGTGATGCTCTCGAGCGTGAGCCGCGCGTAATCGGCTTCATCGCGACAGGGGGTGATGAGAACGTAGCGTTGGCTCATGCGTTTACCGTGGCGCGGGCGGGAGTACGGTAGCCCTGGGGATGGGATTCGTGCCATTTCCAGGCCGATTCGACGATCTGTTTGATGCTGGTGTAGCGCGGCTTCCAGCCGAGTTTGCTGATCAACTTTTGCGGCGAGGCGACGAGAGCGGGAGGGTCGCCGGGGCGGCGGGCGACGATGTCGAAGGGGATTGGTTTGCCGGCCACTTCTTCGCAGGCGCGGATGACTTCCAAAACGGAGCTGCCGGCGCCGGTGCCGATGTTGAAGACTTCGGACGTGCCGGGAGACGTCGCTTCAATGGCAAGCCGGTGTGCCTGCCCGAGATCCTCAACGTGGACGTAATCGCGGAGGCAGGTGCCATCGGGTGTGGGGTAGTCGTTGCCGAAGACGAGGAGTTTTTTGCGCTGGCCGAGGGGGACCTGGAGGGTGAGGGGGATGAGATGGTTTTCGGGGTTGTGGTCTTCGCCGTGCTGGCCATCGGGCGATGCGCCGGCGGCGTTGAAATAGCGGAGGAGCGTGAAACCCAGGCCATAGGCGTGGGCAAAATCGCGGATCATCCATTCGACGACGAGCTTGGTTCGCGCATAGGGGCTGCACGGGTCCTGCGCGGAATCCTCGGCCATGGGAACCTTGGGATTCAGGCCGTAGGTAGCGCAAGTGCTGGAGAAGAGCATGCGCTTCACGCCCGCGGAGCGCATGGCGTTCAGGAGACTGAGCGTGCCGGCGATGTTGTTGCGATAGTGATATTCCGGATCATCGACCGACTCGCCAACGCACGTGGCGGCGGCAAAGTGCATGACGGCGTCGGCCTTGTGCTGACGGAGCGCCTCTTCGAGCGATGGAGTATTGCTGATATCGCCCATGATGAGCCGGCCGCCGGGGACCGATTCGCGATGGCCCTGGACGAGGTTGTCGAAGGCAATGGCGTCAAAGCCGTTGGCGAGAAGATGGCGCAGACAGGCGCTGCCGACATAGCCCGCGCCGCCGGTGACAAGGATTCGTTTGCTCATTTTGTTTTGACTGGTATTTCCAGACGCGCGATCAGGCGCGAGGCTTCGAGAAGATCGGTGGCCGCGTAATCGACGGAAGGATCATTGGGATCCACTTTATCGCCCTGGCCGGTGCGGACGAGAATGGTGCCGCGGAGGCCGGCATTTCGGCCGGCGAGCATGTCGCTGTGCATGTCGCCGACGATCCAGGAGCGAGTCAGGTCAAGAAGAAGCTCGCGGGATGCTTTCTGGAGCATCCCGGGGCCGGGTTTGCGATCGTGATGTTCGATGACGGTGCGATCGGTCGTTGTGGGAGCGGCGGGGCAGAAGAAGACGCCGTCGAGGCGGACACCATGTCCGGCGAGCTGGCGGTGCATCTCATTATGCACGAGCGTCAAGCCTGCTTCGCTCAGCAGGCCGCGGCCGATGACGGATTGATTGGTGACGATGATGCAGGCGTAGTCGAGCGCCTGGAGATTGCGGATCGCATCCGCCGCGCCGGGGATGAGGCGGACTTGCGAAGGCTCGGTAAGAAGATGGACGTGCTCGATGACCGTGCCGTCACGGTCGAGGAACACCGCGGGTCGCATTCCAATGCCCGTGTGATTGCTCATGCGCCCTCAACGTCCGCTGAAGCGGACCCTACAAAACTCGCCGCGAGTCGGCCGGCCCTCACGTCGCGCTCGGCCTGGTCGCGCGCCTCGATCGTTCCAATATCCTGATGATAGCCCTGCCAAATCCAGCCAAACATTCGGCCCACGAACGCCGGGAGCACGTCAAAGCCCAGGTCAAAGCGATTCATGTCGGCCATCTCATGATAGGCCGCGGCACTGAGAGCATAGATACCGCCGTTGGCGAGGTTGGTTCGGGGATTCTTCGGTTTCTCCACAAACTCGATGATGCGGGCGGAGTCATCCATTTTGGCAATGCCGCAGCGCTCGGGATACGGGGCGCGAAAGAGCAGCATGGTCATGGGGCCGTTGTGGGAGTGGTGGAAAGAGAGGAGCGAGGAGAGATCGACGTTGCTCAGGTTGTCGGCGTAGATGATCAGCGCGGTTTCATTTGGGGCGATCCAGTTGCGATTGTGATGGACGGTCCCGGCGGAGCCGAGGAGCGTTGGTTCGTAAGCTTCCTGGACGCGAAATTGGCCGAGATGATTGATGCGGTCGAGGTAGGTGCGGACTTTGTGGGGGAGGTGGTGGGTGTTGATGAGTATGTCGTGCAGGCCGGCCGCGGCGAAGAGGTCGAACCAATAGTCGAGCAGCGGGCGGCCGGCGATGGGGATGAGGCATTTGGGCGTATCGTCGGTGAGGGGGCGAAGGCGCGTGCCCATGCCGGCGGCCATGAGGAGGACTTTGGTGTGGCTTTGTTGCATCAGCGGATGTCCGGCACAGCCGGACCTACGTTGCGGACGACATTCAACGCAGCCATTTGCTTGTTGCAGTAGCTGAGGATGTCGGCCGCGGAATCGGCGGTGTCGAGCCATTCCTTATATGCCTTCACACTGTCCTGAATGCTTCTGCGCGGTTTCCAGCCGAGATTTTGGAGCTTGCTGATGTCAGAGCAGATATGGCGCGTGTCGCCAAAGCGGTATTTGCCGCTGGGTTTGGGCAGGTAGTTTTTGCGGCCGAAAATTTCCGCGACGGCGCTGGCGAACTGCGAGACGGTGTAGGGCTTGCCGCCGCCGACGTGGAACATCTCGTAATTGGCGCGATCATCGCGGAGAACGAGGAGATTGGCATCGACGACGTCCAGCACGTTGACAAAGTCACGGATTTGCTGGCCATCCTCGTAGATCTGCGGATCAAGATTCTGATGGAAGCTGAGACAGAAAACGCGGCACGCGCCGCTGTAGGCATTGTAGAAACTCTGCCGCGGCCCCTGGACGATGGAGTAGCGCATGGCCACGCTCGGAATGTCGTAGCGCTTGCCCAGGTGCAGAGCGACTTTTTCCTCGGCGATTTTGCTGATGCCGTATTGGTTCTGGGGATTGGCGACGGTTTCATCGGTGCGCTGCCACTGGAGCGGGCCGCGAAAACCGGGCGGCGGCTGGATTTCCCAGAGGCCGCGCTGGAGCTGCTCGTCGGGGCGGATGTCGGGGAGGATGGACTTTCCATTGGCATCGTGATACAGGCCTTCGCCGAGGCAGGCCTGGCTGGAGGCAACGATGACTTTTTTGATGGGCAGTTTTTCGCGAAGGATCAACTCGTAAATCAGGGCGGTGGAGGTGACGTTGACGTCGAAAAAGCGGCTGAAAGTGGGGAGATAATCCTGAAACGCGGCCAGGTGATAGATCGCATCGCAGCCGCGCATGGCTTGGAGGAGAACCGGCGCGTCGCGGACGTCGCCTTCGATGAATTCGATGCGCTCGTCGAGATAATTGGGGCGTTTGCGATTGGGATGGACGGGCGATTCGAGGCTGTCGAGCACGCGGACGCGATGGCCTTCCTTCAAAAGAGCATCGGCCGTGTGCGAGCCGATGAAGCCTGCGCCGCCGGTGACGAGGATTCTCACGCGACCTCCGGGCGCTGGCCGGCGATGCGGGCTTTGAGGCCCTGGGCGACGATGTGGGCGATGGAGAGATGGAGGTCTTCAATCACGCCGTAATTCTCGCTGGGGACATTGATGTGCAGGTGCGCGAGGTTTTTCACCTTGCCGCCGCCAAAGCCGGTGAGGGCGATGACGGTCAGGCCGTTTTCCTTGGCCCATTCGCAGGCGCGCAGCAGGTTGGGCGAGTTGCCGGAGCAGGAGATTCCAATCGCAACGTCGCCGGAGCGGGCGTAGGAGGCGAGGGGAAAGCGGAAGGATTCTTCGTAGGAGATGTCGTTGGCGATTGCGGTGGTGAGGCCGACGTTGTCAACCAGACTCATGGCGTGCAGGCGCTTTTTTCCATCGACGGAAGCCGTTTTCACGAGATCGGTCACGAAATGGCTCGATGTATAGGCGCTGCCGCCGTTGCCAAAGACATAAACGCGGCGGTTGTCGCGCCAGGCGTCGAAGGTCATTTCGGCGAAGCGCTCGATGGCGATGGGATCGATCTGGCCAACGGCGCGGGCCATTTCGGCGATGTAGGAACTGGCGGTTTTGGAAATAGTTCCGGCCATGTTGATTATCCGCCTTTGGTGAAGTGCTCGCGATACCATTTGACGGTTTCGGCCAATCCCTGATCGAAATTGATCAGCGGGGCGTAGCCCAAAACCGATTTTGCCCTGGAAATGTCCGCCTGCGATTCACGAACGTCGCCGGCGCGCGGCGGTTGATAAATCGGTTTCAGATTCTCGACGGCGAACAGTTTGGCCATTTTTTGATAGAGCTCGTTGAGGTCGATGCGTCCCCCGGCGGCGACGTTGAAAACCTCGCCTTCGAGGGGCTTTGCATGCAACGCGGCCAGCAGATTGGCATGGACGACATTGTCCACATACGTGAAATCGCGGCTCTGCACGCCATCGCCGAAAATCATCGCGGGTTGATGTTTGTGAAACGCCTTGGCGAAAGCGGCGATGACAGCGGCGTAGGCGGAGTTGGGATTCTGCCGCGGGCCGAAGATGTTGAAATAGCGGAGGACGGCGCTGTCCAGGCCGTAACTGTGATACCAGCTTCGCAGCGCATGCTCGCCGGCGAGTTTGGCCGCTGCGTAGGGGCTGCGCGGCAGCGGGGGCATGGTTTCAACCTTGAGGCCGACGACGGGCGGATCGCCATAGGCGCTCGATGAGCCGGCGAACATCACTCGCCTCACGCCCGCCGCCCGCGAGGTCTGCAACACATTGAGCGTGCCCGTGACATTGACGTTGAAATAATGCTCGGGCTGTTCGACGCTGCGCGGAACCGAGCCGAGGGCGGCCTGATGGAAAACAAATTCACAGTCAGCAATCGCGCGCTTCACGGTCGGAACATCAGTGATGGAGCCGGTGATCTGCTCAACCCGATTCGCAAAGCCAGTGAGGTTGTTCCAATCGCCGCCGGAGAGATCATCCAGGACAACCACCTTCGCATCGAGGTCCACGAGCGCCTGCACCAGGTGTGAGCCGATGAAGCCAGCGCCGCCGCTGACCAGGACCCGTTTGCCGGCAAAAGCATCGCGATGAATCGAGCGCCAGTTGACCATTTTTCCTTTCTAACTCACGAAAACGATGCGGCTGCCCAGACGATCCACCTGAAAATCCAGCTCGCGCGGACGGCCGAGGGCTTCGCGGATGCGATCGTGGCGTTCGCGCGGGGCCATGAGCAGCAGAAATCCGCCGCCGCCCGCGCCCAGCAGTTTTCCGGCCTGTGCGCCGGCCTTGCGGGCGCTTTCATACCAGCCATCGATGCGCGCGTCACTGATGCCAAACCCGAGCGATCGTTTCAGTTCCCAGCCTTCGTGAAGGAGCTTTCCGAATTCTTCCAGATCGCCCCGGCCGGAGAAGGCCTGGCGCATGGCATCGGCCAAGTCGCGCATCTGGCGGAGAATCGACATTTTGTCCCCGGTTTGCGCGCTTTGCTGTTTGAGGATCACATCCGCATCGCGTTTTTGATTGGTGTAAAGCAGCAGGATGCGCTGCTCCAGCTCGTGGACCATTTCCACGCGGCAGGGAACGGGTTCGACATCGACGTGATGATCGGGGTTGAAGCGGAGATAGTTGAAGCCGCCGAACGCGGCCGCGTATTGGTCCTGGCGGCCGATGGGTTTTTTGAGCACATCGATTTCAATGTGGCACGCTTCCTCGGCCATTTTGTGGCGATTGACGATGTCGCCTTTGTAGGCATGAAGCGCGTTGAGCAAACCGACAGTCAATGTGCTGCTGGAGCCCATGCCGGTGCCGGCGGGGACATCGCCGATGGTGGTGATCTCCAGATGGCGGCCGAGCTCGGTGTATCGCAGGGCCTCGCGCACAATCGTGTGCTGAATCTCGTCGACCGTGTCGCAGATTTCCGTCCTGGAATAGGCCACGCGCGTTGAGGGCTCGAAGCGGTGGCTGAGCGTCACGTACATGTGCTTGTTGATGGCCACGCTGAAGACCGCGCCATGTTCCTTCTGATAGAACGAAGGCAGATCGGTGCCGCCGCCGGCGAAGCTGACGCGATAGGGGGTCTGAGTGATGATCATTCTCGCGCTCCGGCGGCGATGGTTTGAGTTGGGCAGCAGTTGGCCCGCGACGGTTCATGATTGGACGCGAGTTTGCCGCGAAAGAGGGCGATGAGGGGATCGAGGCTGTTGGCAAGGTCGAACTTTTCGATGATCCACTGGCGGGCGTTCGCCGCAAATTGTCTCGCCTCGGCGGGATTGTTGTGAAGGCGGATGATGGCATCGGCGATCTGTTGAACGTTGCCCGGCTCGACGAGCAGGCCGGTTTTTTCGTGAATGACCAGATCGGGAATTCCGACGAGGCGAGTGGAAATCCCCGGCAGGCCGCAGGCCATCGCTTCCATGAGCATCTGCGGCAGGCCATCGACATCGCCATCATCCGACCAGACGCACGGGAGGCAATAAATGTCGCCGGTGTGCATGAACGAAGGAATGTCTTCCTGCTTGATCTCCTGGCCGGTGAGGCGGACGCGATCGGTGAGCTTCAGCTCGTCGATCTGCCACTGGAGCTGCTGCTGAAGCGGGCCGCTGCCGGCGATGATGCATTCCAGATCGATGCCGCGATCGGCGATGATCCGGCAGGCGGCGATGAGATCCTTGAAACCTTTTTTGGCGACCAGCCGGCCAGAGGAGAGGATGCACAGCGTGCCGTCGGCAATTCGAGGCGATGACGAAGGCGCGAATTTATCCAGCTCGATGCCGCAATACACAATGTGAAGTTGATCGTCGCGCGCTCCCAGCTTCTTATAGAAATCGCGATGGAATTCCGAGATGCAGACGATGAAATCCGCGCGGCGGATCTTGTCTTCCAATGCTACACGGTCGCGGAAAAGGTCGGAGGCGTGGCCGGTGAAGCTGAAGGGCGCGCCCAGCAGCCGTGCGCCGTACATGCCGATGGAGCCGGAAGAATGGACCCATTGGGCGTGAATGAGGCTGACTTTTTCGTGACGCAATGAGCGGGCCCAGTGGCAGGCGACGAAAAAGTGGCTGAGGGCGGCAATTCGGGCGCGGAGCGATTCGCGGCGGCCAAAGAGAGCGTTAAACAGTGCCGAGAAGAATTTCCCTCCAAAGAAAATGGGCGCGAGGAGGATGGACAAAGCCGCGCCGGCGATGGGAAGCGGATAGAGAATGCGAGTATTTTTCTGCAATTCAGCCGCCCAGGGCGAGCGGAAAAACGCCTGTTGCGGCCCGCGCATCGAGTGAAGCACGAACGGGACGCCGTGCTGCGACACGATGTGCAGCTCGTTGCCGACCCACGCGTTGCCGATGCCGGTGGTGGTGATGTAATGAATCATCCGGCCACTCCCGCGCTGGCCATCGCGCTGGTGTTTTCGGTTTTGACCGTGACGGGTTTTGCGACATTGCCCATGCTGCGGTCAAGTCCTTCGCGCCAGGAATATTTTGGCTTCCATCCGGTGGCCTGTTTCAGGCGCTCGTTGCTGAAACGCAGCGGCTTGCACCGGGCATGGAGCCTTGCGGGGATGAGCAGGCCGGGAAGTTTGGCGCGGCCTTTGAAGAGAACTTTATTGGTCAGATCGGCCAGTCCGGCGATGCCGCGCATGAGCGTCCAGGGAATCGGAATGATCGTCGGCCGCCCGGGCCAGCGGCGGCGGAGTTGGGCGGCATAAGTGCGCTGATTGGGGAGATCATCATCAATCACGTTGAACGTGCCGCCATTGGCCGCGGGTGATTCCAGCGCCAGAAGGATCGCTTCGGCACAGTTCTCGACATACGTCAGCGGCAATCTGGCCCATGCGCCGGTGCGGAGCCAAAATCGCCCGCCCTGGATGCCCAGGCGCGCGGTCCAGAGGTTGTCTTTGCCGAAGATCACGCCGGGACGGAGTATGGTCCATTTCCAATTGTGTTTTTGCGCGGTCTGCCGAACGAGTTTTTCCTGGAGCAGCTTCGTGTACGCATAGTCATCGCGATCGCGCGGCCGGGATTCGAGTGGAGAGGATTCATCGAGGCGATTGAAGCTCCAGAGCTTTCTATAGTCGTAAACGGAGAGCGAGCTGATGGAAACGATTTGCTCGACGCCCGCTTCCTCCATCGCACGCAGGAGATTTTCAGTGGCCAGCACGGTTCCGGCGAATTGAGCGTAAAAATCGCCGGTTTTTGTGGCCGCCAGATGAATCACCGCATCCACGCCGCGACAGGCCTCGGCAAGACCGCGCGAACTTCGCAGATCGACGCGCACCGGCTCAACATCGCCATCGAGCTTGTGAACGTCGCCGGCCGGCCGAACCACGGCGCGCACCCGATGGCCGCGCGACAGCGCTTCGGCCATGACATGGCGGCCCAGAAATCCAGTTGCGCCGGTGATGAGCAGTTTCATGCGCGGTTAGCGGGATCCAAAAGGGCGTCAACCAGCCTGCTGGCGCCATCCATATCCTCAAGAGACACCGGCGGCTCGATGTTGCGCTCAATCGCCCGATAGGTTTTGTCGAGAAACCGATGCAACCCGTGAAGCGGGCCGCGCTGAAGGACTTTGTTGCCAAATCCGCGAACGCTGGAGCGGATCATTTCAAATCCATTGGCAACCTGGTTGGCCAGCGGCGAGAGCTGCTGCCCGACTTTTCGCGGCTCGATAATCCGCATAAAAGGGTGGAACAAATCGGTTTCGGCCCAGCCGCGCGAGCCGCGGACCACCAGCGAAAAACAATCGGGGCCGGTATGGCATGAAAAGCGAATTCGGCCGTGTACCTTGCCGCCGACGACCAATGCATCCAGATCATCGAAGCGGAAAAGCCCGCCGCCCCCAAAATTGTTCCACGCCGCCCGGACGCGCTCGAATCCCGGCATGAATCGCAGCGCCAGATAGGCAAGGTGCGTGACAAATTCGTGCAGCACGCCGGCCGGCATCTTGTGGCTGGGATGCGGCAGATTCTCATCCGCATATCGCCCCCCGGCGGAACGAATCGGAAGTGACAATCGCACTTCCACTTCCTGAATCGCTCCAAGCCGACCCTGGGCGACATATTCCTCAAGTCGAATCACCTGATCGTTGAAGCGGTAGTTGTGGTCCTCGACCAGGCGCCGATTCTTCCGTTCCGCGATCCGCCGGAGCTGGCGAAATTCCGCGTGCGTTGGGGCGATCGGCTTTTCGACGATGACATGTGCCCCGGCCTCAAGACAATCGCCGACGATTCGCATGTGCGTGTGCGCCGGCGTCAGCACGTGTACCACCTGCGGCCTGGTTTCCCGCAGCATCTCCTGATAATCGGTGTACGAAGCACGCGCTGCGAATTTTTCCGCGGTAAACTGGCCGAGCGCCTCCGATAGATCGCAGACGGCCGTCAGATTGATTCCCTTGCGCCCCGATAAAAAGCGCAGGTGCTCCTCGGAGATCTTGCCCGCGCCGACAACGGCCACGCGCATCGTGTGCGTCAACGCCGAGACAATCGCCGAATTGACCATGTCCGTTTTCAAGCCCGCATCCTGATTGGCCCGGGCGTCAGCAGCTTGGGCGGCTCGTCGTCCTCTTCTTCGATAATTCGCGCTGGCACGCCCACGGCCGTCGCGCCGGCCGGCACATCGCTGAGCACCACGCTCATCGCCCCAATTTTTGCACCGCGGCCGATGCGGATATCGCCGAGAATCTGGGCATAAGCGCCAAGCTCCACGTCATCCTCGAGCACCGGCACCGGCCCATTTTCGTGGCGGTTGCCGATGGTCACCCCCTGCCGCAGCGTGCAATTGGCGCCGATGCGAACGTTGCTGTGGATGAAGATGTTGCCGAAATGATGGATTCGCAATCCCGGCCCCACCTCCACCATTTTCGGAATGCTGATGCCGGTGAGCGTCTCCACGATGCGAAAAAGCAGCCAGTAGATCTTGTCGAAAATCCATTGCACCAGGCCGCGGCGCTGGCGGTCGTTCCACTGGCCAAAACGATAGATCGCGATTGCCCAGATGGACTGCTCGCGGAGGAAGGGCCTGGGCGGATACCGTTTCAAATCGGCGCGCCAGGCGGACTCTGTTTTCATTGTCCACCTCCGGCCACAACGGCCGATTTGTGTTCGATCAAGCGTGCTTGCTGGCCGCGGCCGCGGTCCCTCATGTATTGGAATTGGCCCTTGAGCTGGGCCCATTTGGCCAGCATCACGAAGAAGCCGTACGCGAGAGAAAAGCGCAGTGATCGGCCGCGGCGGCGCGTTCGCACGGCGATGCGAAGGATTTGCAGAGGCCAGATCAGGAAGATAACAGCGGCAGCGACGATGGCCGCGCCCGGCCCGCGGACGGCCGCGACGATCGCGGGGATGAGGATCAGAAAGTTTGGCCAGGCCAGGCCCCACATGCGGGCGCTCTTCACCTGGCGGCTGAAGTTGCCTTCGCCCTTTTCAAAGCGCGTGGCGACGTCCAAACCGCCGTAACCGGCGCGAATTTCGCGCTTCCACCATTGAGCAAACTCCGTCATGGCCGAGTCGTGCGTGGCCATGGGCACGTCGAGGCGCATGATCTTCCAGCCCTTTTCGCGCAGCCGGCCGCACAACTCCCGCTCCTCGCCGGCGGCGACGCTGGGATCGAACCCCCCTGCCGCTTTCAAGGCGCTCACACGATACATGGCCACGCCTCCGCAAGCCTCCGCCTCGCCGGTTTTGACGCTCCATTCAACGTCGCAGATGCCGTTGTAGATCGATTGATTCGGATCGCGCTCGCGAAGCCTGCCACAGACGGCCGCGAACGTGCCGTTGCATTGCAGGAAATGACTCCCCGCACCAATCCAGCCGTCCAGAATTTCGCAATCGCCATCGACGAACTGCACGCAATCGAAACTCCCCTGCTCGGCCAAAGCTGCAAAACCGGCGTTGCGGGCGCGCGAGGCGGAGAAGGGAATTGTCCGATCCAGCTCGACAACTTTTGCTCCCATCTCCTTCGCTTTGGCGACGCTGCCATCTGTCGATCCAGAATCGACGTAGACCACGGCCGCGGACTTCGTGAGAACAGACTCCAGACAGCGCACCAGCCGCTCGCCTTCGTTGCGGCCGATGACGACGATTCCCGTCTTCAGCGTGTTAATGAGAGTACCTCTTCATCGTCCCCATCCGCGAAAATCCCGCCTTCTCGAAGAACCGGGCGGCCGGCGCGTTCCACTGGGCGCAATCGACATAGGCGGCGCCGCGGCCGTTCATTTCCTGCTGCATGATGTAACGCATCATCGCCGGCGCGATTCCCCGCCCGCGAAATTCGTCGAAAGTCACGGCCGCGAAGAATTGCAGATCGTCGTCACCCAGCGGCACGAACCATTTGGGAACGTGCCTGCCCTTGCGGCTCCACAGGAATCCCGCCAGCTTTCCATCCATGAGGGCCATCCACATCACGCCGTGCGCCGCCAACTCGCGGCGCATCAGTTCCAGATGTTTCTCTGTCCGTCGCGCGCGAATCTCGCTGATCCACGGCCCGGCCATCTCAAAAGAGTCGATCCGCTCGATGACCAGGCCGGCGGGCAAATCCACATTGGCTATTGGCGCGATGCACGAATAAACATGATGCCGATTCCGTACATATTTTCGCCAAAGATCGACGACCATATACCTCGCCTTGCGAAGGGCGCGCGCCGGGAGCGTGTAGAGCGGCCGGTGTTCCGCGATCTGGGCGGCCGAAGATGTGCTCGCCATTTCCATCACCGAAACCGCAGTTTCCTATCGACGCGCCGCAACAGTTTCGCGGGAACGCCGCCGACCGGCCCGAAAGTACCGCTCCAATTCTCCGTATTTCGACGAACTTTTCGCCACATCGATGCCCACGGCTTTACGACCACGCTCCCCTCTGTGATCGCCGTTTCACCAGACCCGAGACGCTGCTTGTATTGCGATTCGCCTTTCCCCAGGTCGATGGTTTTTATGCCCATCGCGGGTGCCGCCTCCGCCATCTTGAGAAGCAACAGCAGGCCGGGCGAAAATCGCGCAAATTCGTGATCGTAGGATGGGAACCAATAGTGCCACGTCGTTTTCGACCGCATCCCAAAATGCGCGGCGATCACGCGGCCGTTGACTGACAGCACCGACAACATCCCCGCGAATTCCGCCGTCTGAATTTCCATCAGCCGACGCAGCATGGCCACGGTCCAGTCATAACTGAAGACGTCGGTCGTGCCCGAAGCCAGGTATTGCTGCGATTTCCACGCGAGCAGAAGTCGCAGCGAAGCCTCATCGGCCCTGTGCGCAAAGAATTCCAGTGGTCCGATCTCGCGCTCCAGCTTGCGCCGCAGATTGCCAGCCTTCTTAATCTGTTCCGAGCCATCCTCTCGCCGCGCGCGGGAATAATTCTCATATCCACCCGACAAATCCATATAGGGCGAAGCCGTCGCTACTCGATGGTACGGCGCAAACGCCGACTGGCACGCCAGCAGATGATCGAAATCCCACAAACACAAGCCGGACTTCTGCACCAGCTCCTGGGCATCCCACTGTGCATCGGGCGTTGTTATGACGGCCTGAAAATCCGACAGCGCGCCTCCAACCGGCCGGCCCATTCCCATCGCGGTTCGCTGAAACGGAAAGAACCCAATTGCGCGATTGCCTTCCTCCATCACTCCCACCTGCACATCGCGCCGCACCGCCGCCACCGCCTGCGTGAATTCCGGCCGGAAATAAGGGCCGGCCAGCGCTGAATTCGCATCCAGCATCGCGCTCCAGAGCCGCACGTGCTCCGGCGACAGTTCCCGGCCGCTGACCACGCGGACTTTCATCCCACCTCTTTCGCCGGCATCCGCAGCAGTGGTGCACGCATGCGGGCGCTTAGACCTTCCAAATCCCGTCCGATCACGCGGTTGATCGTCAGCGAAAGAAATTCGGCGATTTCCGCGCACGCCGCCGCCGGCCAGCCGTGATGCTTGACGAAATAGTAAAATCGGCTCGGATAGTAATATTCGGGAATGCAGCCGCGGACGATTTTTTGCCCCAGTGTCCTGGCGCTTGCCCCGCCGACGTGATGAGCCACCGCATCGCCCACCGCCCAAAGTTCCAGGCCGCGCTGAAGGATTCGCCGGCACAAATCCGTCTCTTCGAAATAGAGGAAGAAACGCGGATCAAACCCGTTCAGCTCACGCATCAGATCGGTGCGCGTCAGCATGATCGCCCCGCAGAGCCAGTCGGTTGTGAATGGCGGCTCGTGGGGAACGATCGGCCGCTGACGAGTCACCTGCCTGCCGAGGCCGATGGATTGGGCGAGAATGCGCCAGGGGGTCGGCAGCGCGCCCGCCTCCTGAAGCATGTCGCCTTCGATGATCGCGGGCGCGACCATTCCGGCCTTCGGATGCGCTTCCAAATAGGCCACCAGCGTCCGCAGCGCCTCTGTCGGCAGCACCGCATCGGGATTCATGAAGAGGATGTAGGGCGTGTTGCAGACTTTCAGCCCGACGTTGAGCCCGCGGCCATAGCCAAGGTTCACGGGGCTTTCAATCAGCTTCGCCCACGGATGCTCGCGCTTCACCAGGTCCGCCGTCCCATCAGCGCTGGCGTTGTCAACGACGATGCAATCAAGCACGCCCGCGTCGTGCGAGGCCTTGGCCGATCGCAAAGCATCGCCGATCCGCTGGGCGGAGTTGTAGGAGACGAAGATGACGGTGGTTGCTGCCATCAGGCTCGGCCAAAAAGTGCCCGGGTCAAGCCGGGATAGGCGCCGCTGGTCCAGAATCCAAGCAGCGCCATCGACTGCGGAGCGACGATGCGGGCCAGCGCCAATGAACTGCTCTCAAAGTCGATCAGGCAATTCGCCCCAGCCACTACGGCCGATTGCAATCCCATCTCTCGCACCGCATTTTGCGAATGCTCGGAAAATCGCCCATACGGAAACGAAAAATGTTTCGGCTTGATCCCCAGCTCGCGCTCCACATCCAACCGCGACCGCTCAATCTGCTCGTGGGCCGCCGATTCGTTGGCGGCCAGATCCAGGTGATCGGCGGTGTGCAGCCCAATTTCGATTTTCGTAAATCGTTTTTGCAGTTCCCGAACCTCATTCCAATTCAACATCAATCGCGGCGGTGCGGCCGTTGGGCGAAGCTGCTCTTCCACTTTGATGAGGATTTCGCGCCGCTGGTTCAGGTCAGCACGGCTCAAGCTGTCAGCAATGGAGCGATAGATTTCAGCTCGAGTTTTCGCGTCGGCCAGATCTGCTTTCGGGTGAGCGCCAAAACTCAATTCGTGCCGCGTCCGCCGGCAGAACATCGCATAAAGCTCATCGATCCAAAGATGCCCCTCGTTCATCGCATTGGTCGCCAGATACAGCGTCGCGGACAACCCATATCGCTCCAGAATCGGCCCGGCCACTTCCAGATTGTCTCGATAGCCATCATCAAAGGTGATGACGACCGTCCCTGCCTCCAGGCTCTGTGCGTTCTCGATCGCCTCCATCAATTCGCTCATCGAGATCACATTCCGCCGCCGCGCCAGGAAACGCATCTGCGCCTCGAAAACCTCGAGCGACATCGCATTTGCCGGATCAATCCACTGCGCCACCTCCGCCGACGGAACGCTGTGATACAGCAGGATGGTCGCCCCATTGACGGCCCTGCCGCGAACATACGCCGCCGCGCTCCCCGTCCAATACATCGCTTTCTGCACGCCCAGAAAGGCGCGTCGTCGCAGGGTTGGCTTGGGCAAAATGATCTCAGGCTGATTCATGAGCGGCCGCCACGGACATTGGCATCGCCACGGCGCCTGCGCCATGTTCATGCCGTTCGTACGCTTCAAAAGTCCATTCCGCCCGACGCCGATACCAGACTTCCGCGGTATGCTCGGCCGCGCGACTGGCGGCGGTCTTTATCCATTCGATGAGCTTCGGTCGCTGGTGATCGAGTGACAGGAGCATCTCAGCAAGCCCATTGACATCGCCCCGCCCCACCACCGCCCCATGCCCGCACTGTCCCACAACCTGCCGGGTGAACGACAAATCAAATGCCAGCAGTCCGCACCCTCCGGCCATTGCATCGAACAAGCTGCGCGGCGTCTCTTCGGCCATCGATGTGAACAGCATCAGGTGATAAGCGGCGATCTCACGCAGCAATTCCGGCCCGTAAGGCCGCTTGCCAAGGAATCGCACGCGCTCCGCCAGACCCCGCGACTTGGCAAGCTGCTTCAACTCATCTTCAGCCGGCCCCTCGCCAATTACATCCAGCATCACATTCGCCCCGCGCTTGCCAGCTTCAGCGACAGCTTGAATCGTGTGATCAACCCCTTTGTAATCCACCAATCGCCCCAGCGACAGGCACCGAATCGCCTCACCAGCACCAATCGACCTGCATTTCTCTTCCAGTTGCCGCGCACCGATGATGTCCGTCGCATGAAACGAAGTATCAAAGAAGTCCCTGGCATTCCGCGCAAATCGCCCATAGCGCTCATGCAGCGCCCGCCCCTTGAGCAGCGACAAATCCGCCTTCGCCACCGCCTTCTTCGCCACCCGCACGTACAGCTTGCCGTAAACGGCATCCTTCAACTTTCTCATCATGCCCGCGCCCGAACCCAGATCCGCCATCCGCTGCACCGCATCCCCATCGAGCACAAAGACGCTCGTCACATTCGCCCGCTGCGCTGCATTGAACCCCATGATCGCATACGGCTGCCACAGGTCATTGATCCCACAATGAATCACCTGCGACGATCGCGCCAGCCGGTCGCACGCCGCGCGAATCGATGGATAGGAGCGCCAAAACTGCCGCGCCCGCCATCCCTTTACCCCCAGTTGCTCAAACTGAATCTCATCCCGTCCGGCATGCAAGATCGCCGGCGTCTGCTGCCCAATCAATCCATCCTCCATTGGCAGCGCCGGCGCGGCCACGGTGATTTTTCCAAACCGCCCGCCCAGCGAATCGCGCAGCAGCAGCAACGACTTCGCCCAGTCGCTGGCCACCTCGCACCGCTGCTCATCCCTCCTGCGGAACGGCACGCCAATCGTCAGGGTGTACATGGTCTAAGCTTTTCGACGACAAACGAACATCAGGTCGGAGCCAAATCGCCAGATCAGCGGCCGCCCGCACAGCATCCGCTCGATCCCCCGATACAGCCAAGCCGGCAGGAACTTTTCGATCCCTCGCGGCACAAATCCCAGCCCGCTGGCCGCCACAATCTCCAAACCGCATCGCTCCGCCAGCGCCTTCATGTCCGCGAATGAAAACGCCGGCAGTTTCGGCGAATTTGACTTGAACAATCTGTTCTTCAGATTCGCCAGCGCTCGAAAACTTCGCGGATTGCCGTGGCTGTTGAGGATCATGATGCCCTTCCCATCCCGCAGCTTCGTCGCCAGGGCCGAAATGCATTTCGTCCGCAGCGGCTCCTCGGCCAGCAGCAAAAACCGAAACGAGGTGATCAGGTCCTTCTCCCCCGGCACCACTTCCGGCGCATTTACGATGTCCGCACAAATCAGCCTGGTGTCTTCCACTCTGGAACTGGCCCGATCCAGCATCGCCTGCGAAATATCCACCCCCACCAGCGATTTCACCCGCGGCCGGATGAATCGCAAAATCCGCCCCGTCCCGCACGCGAAATCCAGCGAATCCGCGTCACGATGCCCGGGAAGGTGCCGCGCGATCAATCGCTCCAGCAGCCGCTGCTCCACCGACCAGAACGGCGCGCCGCTCCCCTCGGCGTCGCAGATCACATTGTCATAGCACTCCGCTGTCGCGGGGTTCTGGTATTTCTGGCTGTAGGAAGCAGTCTCCATCAAATTCTCCGTAAGGCGGCCTGCGGGACCAATCGCGTCGAAGGCGCTTGCGCCGGCGGCGCTTTGGCGGCCGCGCACGCCGCCGCACAAATCGCCGCCACCTGCGGCAATCCTCCGGCGGCCAGCATGAAGATCGGATTGGGCATCGCGTTAAACAGATTGTCGATCATGTGAATCACCAGCAGCAGCGTCATGGCCGCGGCCGGCGCAATCGCCGGCTGCCCCCAGAATCGCGCCGGGCAGCCGTACCACAACATGCCCACCGGCAGCAGCAGCAGCAGCGTGAACGAAACCAGGCCCGCCATGCCCGCCTGGCCAATGAGAATCACCCACATGCCATCGGTGACAGTGTGTTTGCCCGTTTCCTCATCCACGATCTGATTGCGGCCCCACCGCCCCCATCCAAACATTGGCCGCTGAAGCGCCTTGGCAGTCAGTTGGTCCTCATTCCGCAGCCGCATGCCGAGCGAGTCCGCGCGATCCGTTCCGATGACATCCCCGGTGAGGTTCATCAGTTGTTCTCTGGACCAGAGGCCGCTCATGCGAGCACCGATATAAATCGGCGTGAACAACACCAGGCAAAGAAATGGGACCGCCGTTCGCATCTTCACGGCCAGGTACAAGACCATCAGCCCGGCCGCCAGCAGCACGACCGCTCCCGTGGATTTGCATAGCAGCGCTGTCCCCAGCACGCCCACGGCCGCCAGCCCCATCGGAATGCTCTTGATTCGTTTCACCGCTCCCGACCGCCACATCCACCATCCGGCCAGCGCTGCGGTGCACATGAACATCCCCACCGCCAGCCCGTGCTGAAGGAACACGGCCGGCCGGTATCCGCCCCAGCGCTTGGATTCGCGAAACGTCTGCTGCATGAACCCGTAAACCTGCCTGTGGAGCTGCGGGCTCATGCGCATCTCGTAAAGACAGAGCGGCACATACAGCATCGCACCCGCAAATATCGCGATCGCCAGCTCGCGCATCGCCGTCAGATCATTGAAATAAACCCGGCCGATGAAATACGGAATGCCCCACAAAAACAGGTTGAATGCAATCGCCGAGATCCCGTCATACGCGCCCAGATTATTCGTCAACGACGAAAAAAACGGGCTGACGCAGAAAACCAGCGCCGGCAGATCAAACCACCGCGGCCGGAATTTCATCATCCGCCCGCTGTCGAACAACAGCGCCGCCACCAGCACCCCCAGATTCGTCGCCGTGATCTTGTTGTAATCCGGCAGCCCGGGAATCTTGAACGACGACATCGGCAGAAACAGCCAGCCCACGATAAACGCCGTCAACACCGCCCGCCGCGCCGGCAGCAGCGCAAACAGAATCAGGATCAGCGGGATCCATCCAAACAGCGCTATGGGAACCATTGCCGCCATCTATTTACCAGTCCAGTTGCACCTGCGTGTGAACCCCCATCGTCGCCGATTGCTTGGCCAATTGTTCCTGGACGTACTTAGCCGCCCGCTGCAAGACCGCCGCAGGCGGGTTTAGCCTCTTCTCCAGCCGCTTTGCGAACTTCTCAATCCGCGAAGTATCCGGCTGAGCGGCAAAAACATAGCTCGTCAGCAATCGTCCAATCATTTCCCCATAAATCGACCGCTGCCCAATCGGCCCGCGAACCACCCTCGCCACCTCAAAATCAATCCTCACCGGCCGTCCATCGCTGCAAACCAGAATGTTGTGCAGTCCATGATCCGGATCGATCACTCCGTGCCTGACCATCAGCTCCGTCATCTCGATAATTCGGTCGATGAACCGCTCATGTTCCGCCTCGCGTCCCGCGCGCAGCAAAGTCTTCACATGGGAAAGCCCCGGAACACACTCCCCCAGATCCTCAATCAGCAATCCCTCCGTATACGGCCCGCTCACCAGCACACAATGACCCAGCGGCCGCGGCACCGATGCCCCGACCTCGTGCAGGAAATTCATTACCTTCCACTCCGCATGGCAATTGCTGGTGCGCGTCTTTCTCCGCAGCAAAGCTCGAATCCCCGGCGAGCACCAGAGCTTCGCAATCACACTCCCGCCATCATCGACTCTCACCCGGGCCACCAGTGCCCGTTCGCGCTTCAACAGTTGCTGCACCCCATCGCCGGACTTCCATGCACGATCCATGATCGCGCGCATTGTGCCGTCGGAGACGGCCGCTGGTAGTTTTGCCGACGCCATGGTCATTTCAATCGCCCATCCAGCGCCGCGATGAGAGCGTTCTCGAGAATCCCCGCCGACAAATCCCAGTCAAATGTCTGCGCGATTCGATAGCTCGCCTCGCTCATCTCCCGCCACCGCGGCTCGTCCAGCTCCACGACATCCAGAATGCGCGCCGCCATCTCCTCGATGGCTCCGACTTCCACCAGAAACCCCGATTCCCCGTGCTTCACGTAATCGTCGGGTCCTCCGCAGCGGGTCGAGACGATCGGGCACCGGCAGGCGGCCGCCTCCAGCCCGGGCATGGCAAACCCTTCGCTGACCGACGCGATCAGCCAGCAGTCCGCGCTGCGATAGATCTCCGGAATCCGCGCCTGCGGCGGCAGGCAGTGATATTCAAAATTGGCCGGCGGGACATGATTCGGCCGGATTGGGCTCGAACCAAACGCGATCACCCGCAGGTTGGGAATCCGCTTCTGCGCCAGCCGCAGCGCATCAAAGGCGGTTTGGGCTCCCTTTCCGCTCATCGCCCCATACAACATCCCCACCGTCGGCCTTGCCGCCTTGCCGCGCGGGGTCGAATCAAACTGCTTCCTGTCCACGCCGTTTGGAACCAGCACCGCCCGATCATCCGCAAATTCCTCCGCCATCAGCCGCTTCAGCCACGATGACGTCACCAGCTTTATCGCTTCCATCCGGTACGTCGCCTTCACTCGCTGCGGATCTCCACCAAAAATCTCATAACCCCGCACAAAATACGCCTTGATCCCCTTGGACGCCGGCCAATCGGAAATCCACTCCATCGTCTCCCACCAGGTTGCGACGCTGACATCCGCATCCGGAACATCCTGGGCTCGAATCGGAATCCGCCCGACGGGTATCACCCGCGCGCTCGATTCCATCAAATGATGCGGCTCGTCCCGGCCGGCAGATCTCAGCCGCGAAATCACCGCCTTGCCCCAGCTTCGCAGGTAACGCAGGCGCGGCAGCGCCGGCGGCACCGCCGCGTAGGCCAGCCGCACATCGTGTCCCCGTCTCACCATCGCCTCGGCGATCAGCTTGTTTGATTTGATCCCACCGCCGGGATTGCTTCGCGGGAGGATCCAATTAATCCGTAACGGCCGCCGCTCCCGGCTTTGGCCGGATGTTCTAACGGTATCAATTACGCCCTGATTGCTTGTACTTTCGCTCAACAAATCCAACTCCCTGCTGCATTTTCTGCTATGTCGTCGGACCCAGCGCCCCAGCCGCCAACCCCGCGGCCGCAGCCCACGCCAACCCGCGCCGCTCCACGCCACCGCCTTTGAAAGCTGTCCACGCCAAAACAAACGCTGCTACGCCCACCAACAGGACTCGAATCAGCAACTCGTGATATCCCACCCTCCGCGCCAGCGCAGCCGCCACATACATCGCTGCAAACAGGGTGCAGCTCATCGCCAACAGGGCAACAATCACCGACCCTCCCAGCCAATTTCCGGCCACGCGGACATACCCCCGAGGCCCTTCCTCTTCGCCCGCCTCAATCTCGCAGAGCCGAAAAGTGGCCGGCTCTCCAAAAAGGCGAATCAGCTTCTGCGGATCTTCCGATTCAAACGCCGCCAGCATCTCGTTCCTGCGCTGTTGCCGCTGCGCATCCGGCCGAAGCACAAAACCAGCGCCTCCGTGGACAAACCCGGCGCTGTTATACGCGCGCCCGCCAACAAATCTTCCCATCACTGGCACACATCGTCCCAAATACGCCAGCCCCCGCAGCGGCGAATGCCAAAGCGAGTAATACGCGTTGTATTCCGGCGTCTCCAGCAGCATCAAATCTGTCCTTCCACTGTTTCTCAACGCCTCCAGCGCCACCCGCCGCAACATCCGGTGGTCATGATGTGCCTCCCCCGCCGCCGGAATGATCACCGCCGCCTCACGCGGAGCCGCCCTGGTGATCTGCGCAAGCCGCAACCGCGCTGCTTCCAATTCCTCCGCCTTCACCAGCGACGGCCCGCCCATCGACGAATTGACCAAACCCAGACATTCCAGTTTCGTTTCCTCCACGCCAACGCCTTTCCACGCCGCAATCGCCTCCTGCATTCTCTTCCGCGCCCGCTCCGATCCCACCTCGCGATCGCCACAGGTCAGATACACAACCCTCACTTCCCGCCCCGCCTTCGCCGCCTCTATGGCGTATTCCCCGGCCATGATCACGCAATCATCCTGGTGCGCTGCCAGGATCAGCACGTCGCGCAGCGGCTCGTTGAGCACCCGCCTGCGGGAAAACAGCAGCCCCACAAGCACGACGCTCATCCCCGCACCCGCCGCAATCCCGGCCATCAGCAGCATCAGATGAATCAAGCCCCCGCTCCCAAATCATCGCCGCCGCCCACTCCGCGCAGCGCAATTCCCAGCCCCCGCGCCTTCTCGGCCAGCTCTTTCACCTTCTCGCGCGGACAGAGAATCTGGTTTTTCGCCGCCTGATTGAATTCCACCCGCTCCACCGCCAACAGCGCATCCGGCTTCATCTGAATCGAGCAATACTCGTGACGCCGCCGCGCTTCCTCCAGCGCGCTGTGATCCGCGGCCAGGAGCACCTCCAGAAGAATCACCGGCCGCAGTGTCCCCAGCGCCTTCGCAGCCCCGGCCAGCACGCGGTGCTCCTGGCTCTCCACATCCAGCTTGATCAAGTCCAGCCGCTTCAGCCCGTTCTCGTCAACGTATTGATCCAGCGTGGCCACCTGCACATCCAGCACGTCGCTGTGCTCCGACCGAAAATCAGCGCTCAACGAGCAACTGGTTTCCAGAAGCGTGTGTGCTTTGGCCGGAACAAACAGTTTCGACGTCCCACCCTGATCGCTCAGCGCCTTGGTGCAGATGCGGATGCGCTGCTCCATCCCGTTTAATTTGAGGTTTGCTTTCATCCGCTCCTGCGCCACCGGAAACGGCTCGAACGCATGAATGATCGCCGACTTTGAAACCGTCGCGGCCACCAGCGAATAAAATCCGGCATTGGCGCCGATGTCGAAGATCACCTGGGCATCTTCAGCGCACGCCGCAAACAGATCCGGCAGCGGCCGCTCAAATCCCTTCCATCCCCGCAGCCACACCGTCGCCGATCCCTGATCCATCTGCCCCTGCTCACCGCGGTTCATCCAGAATTTTCGACGATGATTCCCGCCATCGATGACGATCGGAACGATGCGCGGAACATATCCACACAGATCCGATACGCGTCTGCCCAGACGTGTCGCGCCGATCCCCTTCAAAAGGTACGAGGCCGGAATTCCCACGATTCGCCTCGAGGCGATGCGCCGGCCAATACTTTTGATGAGCGATAGCGCAGACCCTCGGCCATTCTGATCCGCTCGCGTCGCCGCTTTTGCCTCCACCATCAGAAACCTCCCGCAAACGGCGTCCCCAGCCCCAGCGCCATCCGCACCGCCAGCCCCGCCGCCAAAACCCCCAGCAACAACCCGCTCGCCAGCAAATCCTGGCTGATCCCCAGCAAGCCGTGCCGCTTCAGTCCGTACACGCCCGCCAGGTAATTCGGCACATCCCCCAGCGCGATCACCACCACCGCGCCAGCCAGTCCAAAGTAATGAAATGCAATCGGCAGCCCTGTCCCGATCACCACGATTCGCAGCACGCTCCCCGCCGGGTTGTAGTGCAGCTTCCGGATCGCCGTCAGCGCATCGTGCATCGTGATATCCAGAAATCTCGGCCACAGCCCCAGCGCCAGCACCGGGAAAATCCACGCCGCCGCCGCATAACGCTTGTCGTACAGAATGCGCACCGCCCAATCGCCCCCCACCGCCAGCAGCGCCACCATCAGCGCCAACGCCAGCAACACCGGCCTTCTATTTCTCAGCATCTTCTCCCGAAGCTCGTGCCTGGGCAGATCCGCCTTCCTGCTGGCGGCCGGCAGAATGATGCTCCCGCTGATCGTCATCACCAGCTCGCGCGGCATCGAATAGAGCGTGTACGCCACCATCAACACGCCCAGCACATCCAGGTTCAGAAGCTTGCCGAGAATCAGCCGGTCCGATTGATTCGCCGCAAACGTCAGCGCCGTCGAAACCACCACCCACTTGCCCAAACTGGCCAGGTCCGCCGCCGCCGCCCGATCCCAGGCAAACCAGTTGCGTATCCCCGGCAAAATCGTGTGCGAGAAAATCACCGTGATGATCGCATGCACAATCGCCCCGCCCACCAGCGTCATCACGCTCGGCCGATACCATCCCCAGATCACCATCACCACCAGCGCTGCCAGTCGCGCCAGCAGCTCCACCAGCGTCACCCGGCCGATGTTCATGTTCCGGCGGGCGCTGATCATGTTGGTGGATTTCCACCCCATCACCGCGATCGCCACCCCAACCGCCGGCAGCAGCCACGTCAGACTCGGCTCCTTATATAGAAGCGATATAGGCCATCCCAGCGCCGCCGCGATGAAGCACAGCACCAGCCCCCGCACCACCTGCACCGTCCACGCCGTGTTCAAATACTTCGGATCATCCCCGTGCTTGCTCTGAATGATCCCGGTCTGCACCCCCACATCGGTGAGCATTTGCAGGCCGCTGATGAAGATCTGCGCCAAACCCATCAACGCAAACGCACTCGGAAACAGCAGCCGCGTGAGCACCATATTGCTCACCAGCCGGAGCCCCACCGATCCCGCGTAGCCTACAAAAGCCCACACCGCCGCCCTTTTGGCCAGTTGTTTGACCGTGGTCTTCGCGGGCGATGCATAATCCACCACCGGCGCAGCTTCGGCCACGGCCGTCGTCTCCACACTCACAGGTAATGCCGTATTACTCACGTCTTCTCTCGCGCAGGACATGCTTTTAACACGCCGCTAAATATCCGGACTCCGTCCCCCTCGGCTGCGCTTTTTTTCGCGCCGTTTCTTCCGCAGCTTCTCATAAACACCGTCCCAACCTGCAAATGCGCGATTCCCCTCGCGCTTCACGGCACAAGCGGACCGACACACCGCAAGGTTGACCCAATGATCTCTTCGCCCGTTCCTGTCTATCCTGGCCGGCGAGCCGTTTCACGATCGAGCCACCGTCAGAACATCAGCTATTTTGGCCTGCCACTCAACTGTCCCCGGTTGGTAGCCGGCGTGCTGAATTATAATTTCCCTCAGCCCGCCCGCAACCGCAATCCGCACACTCCATTCGCCGCATAATCTTCACCTACGACCCAGGCGGCCGCTCAGTTCCATCGCGTTTCAAGTGTTATTGGACCCCAACGCCACACATCAAGCAATGAGCGTCTGAGAATTCCCCAATCCGCACGACCCGCAGGCCTTTTCATTTTTCTTCACCATCTCGCTCCTCCCCCCGGCATTCGTCCCTCCATCGGTTGCCCGCCTACCCGGTTATTTCGTACGTCATGTGAAGTTGGGAAACCTTGGCGAAAGGGAGAATTTGACCAAACGGGACGGAAAAATGCGGCAGTTAGTAAAATCAGCCCCACTTCCAGTCTTCGACTCGTTGGAATCCCGCCTCTTGATGTCCGTCTCCCTGGATGCCAACGGCTGGACCGCCGTCACTCCAAGCGCAGATAGCCGGGTGATTTACGTCAGCAACTCAAGCGGCAATGACGCCAACAGCGGCCTCACAGCTTCCGCCCCCCTTAAGACCATCCCCGCCGGCATCGCGATGCTCCGATCCGGCATGCCCGACTGGCTCCTCCTCAAACGCGGCGACTCCTGGGTCGGCGAAGGCCTCAGTTCCTGGAGCAAATCCGGCCGCTCCGCCCAGGAACCCATGCTCATCTCCAGTTACGGAAGCACAGGCGCACGCCCCATCCTTAAGACCGGCGCATACAACGGCATCTATGCCCAGAACGTCCCCGTAAACTATCTCTCCATCATCGGCCTCGACTTCTATGCCAACACCCGCGACCCCCTCTCGCCCGATTTCGTCAATACCGACGGCGGCACCGGCATCCGCTGGATGGTCGCCAGCAAAGACCTCCTCATCGAAGACACCGTTGTCCGCGGCTACACCACCAACGTCTTCATCTCCCCCGAGCTCAGCGGCCCGATCACCAACGTCAAAATCCGCCGCTCCATGATCCTCGATTCCTACGCCACGGTCGGCCACTCCGCCGGAGCGCTCCTCGGCGGCCTCGACGGCCTGCTCCTTGAGGGAAACGTCTTTGACCACAACGGCTGGAACGAAAATATCGTCGATGCGCCCGCCGACAAATTCAACCACAACATCTACATCGTCTCCAACAACACCGGCGTCGTCGTCAAGGACAACATCATCGCCAACGCCGCCAGTCACGGGCTCCAGGCCCGCTCCGGCGGCCAGATCAGCGGCAACATCTTCCTCAACAATCCCATCGACCTCTCCTTCGGCATGGCCAACGGCTCCGCCGAAACATCCGGCGGCGTCAGCGGCTTCATCAAGGACAACATCTTCGCCGGCAGCCGCGACATCGACGGCAGCCTCCGCGGCTATGTAATGGAGATCGGCAACCTCAAGCCCGGCGGCACTATCGTCAGCGGCAACATCATGGTCGGCGATGCCAAGAGTCTTTCGCCCGCCATCCAGATCTCCGAAGGCGTTTACCTCTCCGCCCCCAGCGGCAACACCGGCGTCAATGATCTGACAATCGAAAACAACGTCCTCTACAACTGGGCCTCCGCGATATGGGTTGACAGCCGCCTCGTCCCCGGAACCACCGGCGCGCTCGGCCTCAACAATCTGACTGTCCGCAACAACGACTTCCAGAAAACTTCAGACCCACAGATCATTACCCACAGCGCCGTGTTCAAGCTGGCCCAGGAGCATTTCTCAGGCAATCGCTATTATTCCACCCAGCCCGCTTCCAACTGGTTCTCGGTCACCGCCGTGCCCACTTCCTTCACCGCCTGGAAAGCCACTTACGAACCCACAGCCGCCAACACCCAGGTCGCCTATCCCGATTCCACCCGCACCATCGGCTCCTATAACGCCAGCCTCGGTGGTCTCGCCAGCTTCTCCGGCTATATCACCGAAGCCCGCAAACAATCCAAAGTCAATTGGCGCACCGCCTACGCCTCCGCCGCCGTCGCCGACTATTTCCAACACGGGTACAACGCCTCCGTCCCCGCCGTCATCGCCACCCCGACATCTCCTCTGCAAACCAGCGAAGCCGGCGGCACCGCCACCTTCCAGGTCATCCTCAGCATCCAACCCGCGGCCAACGTGCTCGTGCCTTTCTCCTCCAGCAATACCGGCGAAGGAACTGTCTCCTCCTCCCTGCTCACCTTCACCCCCGCCAACTGGAATGTCCCCCAGACCATCACCGTCACCGGCGTGGATGACAATATCATCAACCAGGATGCCACCTACACCGTCATCATCGGCGCAACCCAGAGCATCGACGTCAACTACAACGCCCTGGACGCCGCCGACCTGACCCTGATCAACAAAGCCCTCGTTCCCCTCCTCACTCTTACCGGAACTCCCCTCTCCTACGAAGCCACCAACTACTCGCTCGGCCTCTCCGCGCTGAATATGGGAACAGTCACCTCCTGGTCCATCAACTGGGGCGATGGCCCCGCTCAATTCGTCAACGGCAACCCTTCTTCCATCTCACACACCTACGCCGACAACGGCAGCTACACCATCACCGCCACCGCCACCTCCTCCGGCGGCTCCGCCAACGCCTCCAAAGTGCTCACGGTCAACAACATCCCCCCCACCCTCACCATCACTGGCGCAGCCTCCTCCAATGAAGCCTCGCCTTACACCCTGAATCTCTCCAGCTATGATCCCGGCCCCGATGCCATCACCTCCTGGCGCATCACCTGGGGCGACGGCGTGATTCAGACCGTCACCGGCAATCCCGCGGCCGTCACCCACACCTTCGCCGACAGCGGCAGCTATACAATCACCGCCACCGCCACCGACGAGGATGACACCTATAACACAAACACCAAAGCCGTCACCGTCAACAATATCGCCCCCACTCTCGCCCTCAGCGGCGCGGGCACCGTCAATCAGAATTCTCCCTACGCCGTCAACTTCACCGTCACCGATCCCGGCGCGGACACCATCAGCGCCTGGAACATCAACTGGGGCGATGGCCAGACCAGCCCCCTCGCCGGCGCCGCACGATCCGCCAGCCACACTTATTTGACCGCCGGCACCTTCACCATCACCCTCACCGCCACCGATGAAGATGGCTCCTACAGCATCACCGGCAGCGTCGGCGTCGCCGACTCCGGTGGCGCATCCATCAGCGGCCCCGCTACCACCAGCGAAGCCGCCAGCTACACGCTTCTCCTGAGCACCACCAACTCCTCCCCGCTTTCCTGGCTCATCAACTGGGGCGATGGTCCCGCCCAATTCGTCGGCGGCAACCCCGCTTCCGTCATCCACACTTACGCCGACGATGGCGCATACACCATCACCGCCACATTGACGGCCTCCAGCGGCAGCTACAGCACAACCAAAAACATCACCGTCAACAACGTTGCCCCAACCCTAACCCTCGGCGGCGCGGCCTCCGCCAACGAAGGCTCGCTCTACTCGCTCAACCTCTCCAGCAGCGACGTTGCCCCCGACACCATCGCCTCCTGGCGCATCATCTGGGGCGACGGAAATATTCAAACCATCACCGGCAACCCCTCATCCATCACCCACACCTTCGCCGACAACGGCCCCTACACCATCACCGCCACCGCCACCGACGAAGATGGCGCCTACAGCGCCTCCGGCAAATCGGTCACGATCAGCAAGGTAGACCCGATCCTCAACCTCAGCGGCAACGGCACCGTCAACCAGGGCGCACCCTACTCCGTCGGCTTCTCCATCACCGATCCCGGCGCTGACACCGTCAGCTCCTGGACCCTCAACTGGGGCGATGGCCAAACCAGCCCCCTCGCCGGCTCCGCCCGCTCCGCCAGCCACACTTACAGCACCACCGGCGCCTTCACCATCACCCTCACCGCCACCGACGAGGATGGCTCCTACAGCATCACCCGCGGCGTCAACGTCGTGGCCGCCAGCGGCGGTGTCAGCATCAGCGGCGCAACCACCAGCAACGAAGCGGGAACCTACAGTCTCCTCCTCAACTCCGGCAGCGCATCCCCCGCCTCCTGGTCGGTCACCTGGGGCGATGGCGCCACCGAATCCGCCACCGGCGCGCTGATCACTCTCACCCACACCTTCGCCGACAATGGCACCTTCAACATCCATGCCTTCGCCACCCTCGGCGGCCAGACCCTCAGCTCCAATACCCTCGCCGTCAACGTCCGCAACATCGCCCCCGCCGTCACCATCGCCAAAAACACCGATCTATCGGCCGGCGCAAACCAGGTCCTCAATCTCACCGCCTCCGACCCCGGCCTCCTCGATACCATCTCCTGGTCCATCAACTGGGGCGACGGCATCATCACCACCAGCTCCGGTCTGACCCCCCAGGTGAGCCACACCTACCCCAACTCCACAGGCAACTTCGTCGTCACTGTCACCGCCACCGATAAAGATGGCGGCATCGGCACGGCAACCCAATACCTGGTCCTCAACAACGCCGGCCCCGCCATCACCCTCAGCGGCGCGGGCTCAACCCCCGAAGGCAGCACTTACAACCTCGATTTCTCCGCCAGCGGCACAGGCGCAAGCACAATCTCCGGCTGGACCATCAATTGGGGCGACGGCCTCACCGACACCTTCGACGCCGGCGACTCTTCCGCCTCTCACCTCTACGCCGACAACGGCGCACGCACCATCACCGTCTCCGCGGCCTATGACGGCGGCATCTCCAGCGAAAGCAAAAGCCTCACCGTCACCAATGTCGCCCCCACGCTCACCCTGGGTGGCGCATCCGTCTCCGAAGCCTCCTCCTTCACCCTCCTCCTGGGCTCCTCCGACCCCGGCAACGACCACATGATTTCCTGGATGATCAACTGGGGCGACGGCGCTATGCTCCCCGTGGCCGGCACCGCCACTTCCGCCAGCCACACCTACGCCGACGATCGCATCTACAACATCATCGTCACCGCCAACGATGAGGATGGTTATTACAGCTCCGTCAAAGCCGTCACCATCACCAACGCCGCCCCCACCCTCTTCGTCTACGGCAATTCGACGGTCGAGCGCGGCTCGACCTACAACCTCAACCTGCTCTCCGCCGACGCTGGCGCTGACGCCGTGAATTCGTGGGTCATCGACTGGGGTGATGGCTCGAACCAGGATGTCAGCGAAGGCTTCGCCAACCTCGCCCATGTTTACGAAACCGAAGGCCAATACACCATCGCGGCCACCGCCACCGATGAGGATGGCCAGTGGACCGCCAATCCTCTCTCACTGAACGTCACCACCCAGACCCACAACCAGACCCCCGACATCGACCTCGACGCCCCCGAGCTCATCGAGTCGACCGACTGGTATCAATTCACCATCACCCTGAATTACCCCGGCACCTCCATCGTGCCCGACATGAGCCACGTGCTCGTCACCGGCCCCAACGACTTCTCCGCCGCCGCCGAGCTGGTCACCCTCATCGGCGAAGATGCCGACACCGCCTTCGTCGCCACCTATCGCCTCGCCGCCTCCGACGGCCTC
This sequence comes from Tepidisphaeraceae bacterium, assembly GCA_036001665.1. Lineage (GTDB taxonomy): Bacteria > Planctomycetota > Phycisphaerae > Tepidisphaerales > Tepidisphaeraceae > JBGPEF01. The sequence goes on along the minus strand of DASYUA010000267.1, from coordinate 920 downwards.
TGGGAAAACCCCGACAACGGCACCTACACCATCTCCTTCGACGCTGGCGGCCTCAGCTCCCCCGCGGCCGGTGTCATCGGCACCTTCCAATCCGCCGTCCCCATCCCCGACAGCAGCGCCCCCACCGCCGTCAGCTCCGCCCTCACCATCACCAGCACCATCGGCGCCAGCTACAATTTCACCATCCACTATGCTGACAACTCCGGCGTATTCCTCGGCGACTTTGATGATACTGACCTGCTGGTCACCGGCCCCAACGGATTCAGCAGCTTTGCAAAGTTCGTCTCCATCGACTCCAAAAACAACGCCACCTACAGCATCGTCGCCCCCGGCGGCGCCTGGAATGCCCCCGACAACGGCACCTACACCATCACCCTCCAGGAAGATGCCGTCCACGATGCCGCCGGCAACTCCCTCGCGGCCGGCACCGTGGGCACTATCTCCGTCAACATCGGCGACATCGCCGGCAACACCCTCAAGGCCGCCAAGACCCTCAAAATCACCAACACTTCCAAGATCACCCTCTCCAACTTCGTCGGAAGCTCCGACCCCGATGACTACTTCAAAATCACCTTTAAAACCTCCGTCACCCTCAGCACAACCCTCAGCGGCACCGGCAGCTCCGCCCGTCTGCGGGTCCTCAACAGCAAGGGCAGAACCCTCAAGACCGTCAGCCCCGGCGCATTCTCCATCAACCTCAACGCCGGCACCTACTACCTGCGTCTTTACTCCGTCAGCAGCGTCGACACCGTCTATAAAGCCAAGCTGGTCACCAAACCCGGCACCTTCAGCAGCACACGCATCGCCGCGTAAGCGCAGGAAAGACGTTGGTCACCCTCCCAGCGTCTTTCCTGCCACCGAGGCGCCCCACAACATATCGCTCTTCCATGCCCAAACTCGCTGTTGAACGTTGGAAGTTG
>DASYUA010000266.1:0-27991 GCA_036001665.1 Tepidisphaeraceae bacterium | reverse complement strand
CAACCCCTCCCCTTCCCCCCTTCCTCCTCCCGCTCTTCCTCCTGATCTTTCTCCTACTCCCCTTCCTCTTGTAAATCTTCCTCTTCCTCTTTCTCCTCCCCCCAAATCCCAATCCCCCGCCGCCCACCCCTAACATTTTTTACATTTTTTGCGAACCTTTCCCTCCCGCCAGCGTACCGCTCCTGTCGGGGGGCCGTAGGTCCGGCTGTGCCGGACATCCCTCCGGGCAATCTGAAATTGGGGGTAAAAATGTCCATTGCGCTGATCGACCAACCTGCGTCCGCTGTCACCAATTCCCAACCCCTCCCGCGCCCTCCCCGCGCCCCCCAAAAAAAACCCTCCCCCAAACGAATCGCCGCCAACCGCGCCAACGCCCAAAAATCCACCGGCCCCCGCACCCTCACCGGCAAAGCCAAAACCTCCCAAAACGCCGCCAAACACGGCCTCTGCTCCCAATCCCCCACCCTCCCCGACGAATGCAACGCCACCTACCAAATCTTCGCTCAAGAATTAAAAGATGAACTCCACCCCTCCACTCCCCTGCAACTCCACCTCTTCTCCCAACTCACCAGCATCCTCTGGAAACTCCAGCGCACCAACGACACCGACCGCCACCTCTTCCACCTCCAATCCCCCTCCAACGACCCTCCCTGCCTCACCCTCGCCCGCGCCTTCCACACCAATCCCACAAAGAATCCCTTCCTCAACTACTCCCGCTACGAACGCCACCTCCGCAACTCCTTCCTCAAACTCCTCAAAGAGCTCCGCGCCCTCCAAAAACAACCGCAACCCATCGACCCCACCGAACCCCCCGTCCCCCCCGAACGCGCCTGGTATCCCCCCGACTACGACTTCGACGCCCGCCTCGGCCAACAAATCGAAATCCCCGCCCGCTCCCCCCAGCCGGCCACCCCCGACTCTCCATCACTACAAACCACAAACAACGAACAACAAACACCCCAAATCAAACCCAATCAAACCCACCCAACTCCCCCTCCATCCCCCTCCACGCCCTCAGAATCCCCTTTTCCCCCTCCCCCACCCCAAAATAATTTTGACGAAACAAACCCACCACTCCCTCCCCATCCCAACTCCCCAATCGAAAATCCCAAATCGCAAATCGAAAATCCCCCTCTCCCCCATTACACTACCCCCTCCGAAAACGAGGCCCATCTCATGATCGAAAAAATATTCAAAGCATACGATGTCCGCGCCACCTACCCCAATCCACTCAACGAGGAAATGGCCTGGCGCGTCGGCCACGCCTCCGGCCAATATCTCAAACGCTCCCGCCAGGGCCTCCCTCCCGACCAGCGCGTCGCCAGGGAAGGCTCCATGATCGTCGGCCGCGACATGCGCCCCAGCTCCCGCGACCTCGCCAAGGCCCTCTCCGACGGCATCCGCTCCACCGGCATGAATGTCATCGACATCGGCCTCTGCGATACCTCAATGGTCTACTTCGCCATCAACCACGAAGACTGCGTCGGCGGCGTCATGACCACCGCTTCCCACAATCCCATCAACTACAACGGCTTCAAAATCTCCGGCCCCAAGGCCCGGCCCATCGGCGCGGCCAGCGGCCTCGATGACATCAAACGCATCGCCAGCATGCTCCGCGTCGGCCAGACCGGCCTCATGGGCGAGCACCAGCCCCGCGACCTCTGGCCCGCCTACCGCAAGCACGTCCTCCAGTTCCTCAAGCTCCAGCGCCCCCTCCGCGTCGCCATCGATGCCAGCAACGGCATGGCCGGCAAAATGGTCCCGGCCATCTTCGGCGATGTTCCCAATCTCGAGATCATCCCCGTCCTCTTCGAGATCACCGGCAGCTTCACCCACGATCCCAACCCCCTCGTCACCGAAAACCTCGCCATCCTCCAGGAAAAAATCGCCCAGACCAAGCCCGACCTCGGCGTCGCCTTCGACGGCGATGCCGACCGCTGTATCTTCCTCACCGAATGGGGCGCTCCCATCGGCTGCGATCTCATCACCGCCCTCCTCGCCCGCGACTTCCTCCTCCAGCCCCAAAACAAGGGCGCAACCGTCGTCTATGACCTGCGCTCCAGCCACGTCGTCGCCGATGAAGTCCGCGCCGCCGCCGGCATCCCCCGCCGCGAGCGCGTCGGCCACGCCTTCATCAAAAAGACCCTCGCCGAAACCCACGGCGTCTTCGGCGGCGAGCTCTCCGGCCACTTCTACTTCCGCGACAACTTCTTCGCCGACTCCGGCGCTATCGCCTTCGCCCGCGTCCTCTCCGTCCTCTCCGCCCAGTCCCGCCCCATGAGCGAGCTGATGTCCCCACTCCGCCGCTACGCCCAGAGCGGCGAGCTCAATTTCCAGATCGAAGACAAGGATGGCAAGATCCGCGAGATCGCCGACATCTATCGCAAGGCCCAGATCGATTACCTCGACGGCATCACCGTCGATTGCGGCGACTGGTGGTTCAACGTCCGCAAGAGCAACACCGAACCCCTCCTCCGCCTCAACATGGAGACCAAAGACCAGCGAGTTCTTGAGGAAAAACTTTCGGAGTTGAAACAGATACTCGGCGAACCCATAAAGGGCCACTAATTCGCGAAGGGGGGAAACGTGATCGCACGGAACTTCAAAGGACCACCGTGGGTCGGGCACTCCTGCCCGACATCCTGTAGGGACGGCTTCAGCCGCCATCTGCGGTGGCGGACATTCCTGTCCGCCGTGCGCCGATGTGCTCATCGACGCACACAGTCTTTGGTGGGGCGGACATTCCTGTCCGCCGTGCGCCGATGTGCTCATCGACGCACATCTTCGTCATTCGTCCTTCCCTCACGTTACCGGACCGCACTGATATTCCACCGCCCGCTTTGCCGATACTCACTTCGCATGAGTGTCTATCGGCGGATGCTGGCTCGCGAACTTCCCTGCACGCTCCGCCAACTCTTCGCCCTCGAACCACGCAAGCTCCCGGCCAAGCAACTGGACCTTCTCATCCGCCGCGGCAGCGTCGGCCGCGCGGATGTGCCGTCTCTGCATCGCCTCGGAATGTCCCACATCGCCGCCGAGCAATGGGGCGCGGCCACCCAATACCTCTCTTCCGCCATCGAGATTCATCCTTCCCACATCCCCTCTCGTCTCGCACTGGCCATCGCCTACGAAGGCCTCGCCCAGCACAATCTTGCCGCCGCTCAGCTCGATGCCGTGCTCGCCCTAAACCCCATCACCGGCCCCGTCGATTCCGACACCCTCCTCTGCGCTTCCGGCCTCTCCTGGGAGCGCGCTGGCAATCTTCGCCTCGCCATGCACCGTTATGAAGATGCCCTGCTCCAGCGGCCCACCAACCGCTTCGCCAGCAACCGTCTCATCGCCCTGCACCTGGCCAGCGGCCATACCACGGCCGTCGCCCTGCGACTTTCCCGCTCATTGGACAATCGCCCCAACGATCTCGCAGCCCGGATCTGCCTCGGCCACGTCTTGCAACTTGCCGGCCGTCATACCCAAGCGGCAACTGAGTATGAAAAGGCCCTCCGCCTCGAGCCCGATGCCGTTTTGCCCACCCTCGAGATGGCCCAGGCGCTCCAACTGATCGAAAACGGCGGCCAGGCCATCGGCCTCCTCAAGAAACTCCTCACCGCCCGCCCCGAATGCCCCGACCTCTGCCTCAAGCTGGCCGAACTCTATTCCCAGGCCGGCCACGACCAGCAGGCGCGCACCCATTATGAAAAGGCCCTCTCGCTCCACCCCGAATACATCGAATGCCGAATCTCTTTCGCCCGCCACGAGCTGCGGATGGGCCGCCGCCAGGAATCCGCCCGCCAGTTCCGCCGCGCACTGGCCATTCATGAACAGCACATCGAGCTGTACGTCGGCCTGGCTCTGGCGATCCACCGATCGGGCCAGACAACCCAGGCCGCAGAAGTCCTCCGCAGCGCTGCCAGGCTCTCTCGCAACGCCGGCCTGCTCATCTGCCAACTCCGCAAACTCCACGAGCAAAACCGCCCGCTGACCACGGCCCTCTCCACCGACGGCGCACCCAACCTCCTTCAAGTCCCCGCATCATGGATCGAGGAGCAGATCGATGAGGACCAGCGCACCCTGGTCCGCCATCCCCGCTGGAACGATGTGCGGGTCCGTCTGGCCGGGATGCTTCGCCTGCTGGACCGAATGGATGAGGCCGTGGAACTGCTCCGACGCGCTGTCCTCTCAGATACATCCTGCGGCGATGCCTGGTTCCAACTCGGCCTCAACTTCGTCGATACCGACAACCTCGACCGGGCCATCCTCGCCTTCCAATCCGGCCTGGTCCTCGACGGCAAACGCGCCGACGCTGAATATCGGGTCGGCCTGATCTATTGCGGCGAGCTGGAGTTCGACCTGGCCATGGAAGTGGCGGGGGGGCTGGATGATGACATGCAAAGACAGGTCTGGGTCGTCCTGGATGCGATGGGGCTCTGCGACCCGCCCGATGCCCTCCCGATTGCAACTCCTGTCCCTGCCACGGCCAATGCGCGTGCCTGAGGGCGCCCGGTCCGCAACTTTCAACCGCGGCAGACGTATTATTGGTCTAAGGACCCCAGTGAATGATGCCCGCTTAGCTCGTGGTTTCTGTTTGCTTGCCGTACCTTTGGCGGGTATCGTGAATCGCAGTAGAAGGACGAGAATCCCCGCGGCGGAAGGGGAACGCATTTCCCAGAAGACGCCGCACCGCCCGAGCGGTGGTGCGGCCGGCTCGATCCCTCCCGCCAGCGAAGTTAACTATGCTTCAGCACCGCACTTGGGCGCATTCGGCCCATCACGCGGATGTGGGCGGATAGAAGTCTCCTATAATCATTGTCTGACGGCCTCCAGAGCCGGCGGCCGCAGGATGTTCCGCCACAATCGGCGGATGACAGGTCGCACCCTATGAGCACGTTGACACCCAGCACCCCAAGTGGCATCTCGGCGAAAGCGGCGACGCGCAAACCCATCCACAAGCTGCCCGCAGTCACAGTCCGCTTCGCCGGCGACTCCGGCGACGGGATGCAGCTCGCCGGTATGCAGTTCACCGATACCTCCGCGATGATCGGCAACGACATCAGCACCCTCCCCGACTTCCCAGCCGAGATCCGCGCTCCGGCCGGAACCCTGGCCGGCGTCAGCGGCTATCAGATTCAGTTCTCCAGTAGTGACATCTTCACCCCCGGCGATGAGTGCGATGCCCTGGTTGCCATGAACCCGGCCGCGCTGCGGACGAACCTGCGCGGCGTGAAGAAGGGGGGGATGGTCATTGTTAACTCCGATGCCTTCGCCGCAGGGGACCTGAAGAAGGCCGGATACGAGGTGAATCCGCTGGATGATGGGACGCTGGCCGGATATCGGCTGATCAAGGTGCAGATTGACAAGCTCAATGGGGAGGCGGTCAAGGAGACCGGCCTGGGGGCCAAGCAGGCGGATCTGTGCAAGAACTTCTTTGCCTTGGGACTGGTCTACTGGCTTTATGGCCGGCCGCTGGAGCCGACGCTGGATTATGTTGACAAGAAGTTCGGCAAGAAGAACCCGGCCGTGGCGCTGGCCAACTCGCTGACCCTCAAGGCCGGATACAACTATGGCGAGACGACCGAGCTGTTTGCCGAGCAATACTACGTCGATAAGGCCAAGCTGCCGCCGGGGACGTATCGGAAGATCACCGGGAACGAAGCCGTGGTGATCGGCATGGTGGCCGCGGCGAAACTGGCGGGGAAGGACTTGTTCTACGCCAGCTATCCGATTACGCCGGCCAGTGACATTCTGCATGGGCTGGCGGACCTGAAGAACTTCCGGGTGGGGACTTTGCAGGCCGAGGATGAGATTTGCGCGATGGGGGCGGCACTGGGCGCTGCATTTGGCGGAAGCCTGGCGGCGACGGGGACTTCCGGGCCGGGATTGGCACTGAAATCCGAGGCGATTGGGCTGGCGGTGATGACCGAGCTGCCGGTGGTGATCATCGACGTGCAGCGCGGCGGGCCGAGCACCGGTTTGCCGACCAAGACGGAGCAGGCGGATTTGCTCCAGGCGCTTTTTGGCCGAAATGGCGAGTGCCCGGTGGCAATTATCGCGCCGTCATCGCCGTCCGACTGCTTCTACGCGGCCATCGAGGCGTTCACGATTGCCACCAGGTACATGACGCCGGTGATTCTGCTGAGCGACGGCTATATCGCCAACGGCGCGGAGCCGTGGATGGTGCCGGATGTCTCGAAGCTGCCGAAGATCGAGGTCAAACATCCGGACAAGGTGAATGATGAGAAGGGCTTCATGCCCTATCTGCGAAATACCGATGGCACGCGGCCTTGGGCGATTCCGGGGACGCCCGGCCTGGAGCATCGCATCGGTGGCCTGGAGAAGCAGGACATCACCGGCAATGTTTCTTATGACCCGCTGAACCACGAGAACATGGTGCGGATTCGCGCGGCCAAGATTGCCAACCTGAAGCCGGCCGGTGAACCGTATATCTGGACCGGGCCGGAGAAGGGTGATGCGCTGCTGATCGGCTGGGGCGGGACGTTTGGAGCGATCAAGGCGGCGGTGCTGGAGCTGGAAAGCCAGGGATTGCGGGCGTCGGCCTGCCACCTGCGATATCTGAATCCGCTGCCGGCGAATCTGGCAGACCTGATTCGAGGATTCACGCACGTGATCGTGCCGGAGCTGAACCTGGGGCAACTGCGAATGATTCTGCGGGCGAAATATCTGGTGGATGCCAAGGGAATCAATAAAGTCCGCGGGCAGCCGTTTACCATTAATGAGCTGACCCGTGCCGTCCGCGCCATCATCGAAGGCACAGTTTACGTGGATAAGGATGAGATGCAGGTGTCGGGTGATGTTTCGGCCGGTGGGTGAGTTTTGAGGAGATAAGAGAACGGTGGGGCCAGCCCCACACTACAAGAGACCTTGAAAAGAGACCTTGAAAAGAGACCTTGAAAGGTTGAACAAGTCATGAGTGTTGCTCCAATTCAGCCGCTGAGTGTGCTCAAGCCTGGCGACTTCGCCAGCGACCAGGACATCCGTTGGTGTCCGGGGTGTGGGGATTACTCGATTCTGGCGCAGGCCAAGAAGGTGCTTGCGAAGCTGGGAGTCGATAAGAGCAACACCGTGTTCATCTCCGGCATCGGCTGCTCGAGCCGGTTTCCGTATTACATGAACACCTACGGGTTTCATTCGATCCATGGGCGGGCGCCGACGTTCGCGACGGGGCTGCGGATGATGCGGCCGGACTTGAATGTGTGGGTGGTGACGGGTGACGGCGATGGATTGTCGATCGGGGGCAATCACCTGATGCACATCATCCGCCGAAATGTGAACGTGAAGATTCTGCTTTTCAACAACAAGATTTACGGGCTGACCAAGGGGCAATATTCTCCGACGTCGGAGCACGGGAAGAAGACCAAGAGCTCGCCGATGGGCGTGCCGGATTTCCCGATCCGGCCGATTTCGATTGCGATCGGGGCCGAGGCGACGTTCGCGGCCCGATCGGTGGACGTGGATGTGAAGCACCTGGAATATGTGCTGGAGCGGGCCGCGAAGCACGTGGGGTGTGCGTTTGTGGAGATCTATCAGAACTGCAACATCTTCAACGATGGGGCGTTCGATTACGCGACGGGGAAAGAGACCAAGTCGGACACGACGCTCTATCTGGAGCACGGCAAGCCGCTGATTTTCGGCAAGGAGCGGGACAAGGGGATTCGGCTCCACGGCCTGAATCCTGAGATCGTCAGCCTCAAGGATGTGAAACAGGATGACCTGCTGATTCACGATGAGAAGGCGTCGGAGCCGAGCATGGCGTTTTTACTTTCGAGAATGAGATATCCGGAATTTCCGGAGCCGATGGGAGTATTCCGCGCGGTGGAGCGGGAACGGTATGGGGAGTTGGTGCGGCAGCAGATCAAGGATGCGGTGGCGAAGAAAGGGGAGGGAGATTTGCAGGCGCTGGTGAAGGGGCCGGATACGTGGACGGTGGGGTGAGGAAGAAATCACGAGCGAAACCAAATCATGATTCTTACGCCCCCTTTCGGGGGCTTTTGTTTGCGCGGTGATTTTGACCCCAGGCTGGCGCGCCCGGGGCTATCGTCTTGCGCCCGGTTGGGGCTAAATGAAGACGTCCGGCGGAGCCGGACCTACGGGAGCGGCATGCTGAAGCATGCCCTACGAGAAGCCGAGGTTGTTTTACAGCGGCCGGAGGTTGAGGAACTCGATCATGTGCTGGTCGAAGATCTTTTGCGCCTGGGGATCGGAGAGGGGGAGGCGCATTTCGTTGATGACTTTGGTGCCCATGCCGATCCATTCGCGCCAGCAGGTGGCGCAGGTTTTTTGCTCGATTTCCCGGCCGAGATCGTTGCGGAAGGGGGGTTCGGGGAGGCGGGGGCCGATTTTTCCGCAGCGGGCGCAGAGGACTTCGCCTTCGCCCACGGGTCGGTCGGTCTCGGTCTTTTTCAATTCGGGGACGGGAGCGCCGGCGTCCTGGAGCATCTTGACCATTTCATTGCGGGCCATCATGTCGCCGCGGTCGTGGGCGATTTTCACGCCCTGGGTGAGGCGCTCGATGGCTTTGTCCTTCTGGCCGAGGCGGAGCTGGGCGCTGGCGAGGAGCTGATAGGCGCGGGACATGTTGGGATTGATCTCGATGACGCGATCGAAGGAAGATGCGGCGTTGTCGTAGATGCCGGCGTCGAGGTAGGCGCGGCCGAGGGAGAAGTGGCCGAGCTCGTTGTTGGGGTCGTCGCTGGCCATTTTTTTGAACTGGTCGATGCGGGAATGGATGTCGGCCATGGGGGGCTCCTTTGGTGGTTGGTGGATTATAGGGGCGGTGATTTAATCATTTAATGATTGAGTCATTTAATCATTGAAGGGGGCCAGGGCTGGTTTTAGTCGTCGTCGCTGGGTTTGAGGCTCTGGAGGGGGCCCAATGAGCGGAGCTGCGGCCAGGCGAGGGCGACGGAGGCGACGACCAGCAGAGTGCCGATGCCGCCGGCGACGACGGAGGTGACGGGGCCGAGGTAGTGGGCGGTGACGCCGGATTCGAAGCCGCCAAGCTCGTTGGATGCGCCGATGAAGACGGAGTTGACGGCGGAAACGCGGCCGCGCTTGGAGTCGGGGGTGAGAATCTGGATGAGGGTGTGGCGGATGACAACGGAGATGTTGTCGAATGCGCCGGTGAGGACCAGGGCGGCCATGGAGAGCCAGAAGGAGCGGGAGAGGCCGAAAATGATTGTGGCCAGGCCAAAGGCGCTGACGGCCCAGAGCAGGGCGCGGCCGGGGCGGCGCAAGGGGTGGCGATGGGCCAGGAGCATGGCCATGGAGAAAGCACCGATGGCTGGGGCAGCGCGCAGCCATCCGAAGCCGACGGGGCCGACGTGGAGGATTTCCTGGGCGAAGATGGGCATGAGATAAACAGCGCCGCCGAGGAGGACGGCGAAAAGGTCGAGGGTGAGCGAGGCGAGGATGACTTTTTCGCGCCAGACGAATTTCAGGCCGGCCAGCAGCTCGCGGCGCTCGTGGGTGCGCTTCTCGTGGGGCTTGGGCTGATAGTGCAAGAGAAGGAGGAACACCAGGAAGGCGATATAGAGGATGGTGGCGAAGATATAGACGGCGGCGGGGGAGATGAGGGCGATGATGAAGCCGGCGATGGCCGGGCCGGCGACGGAGGAGAACTCGAAGATGAAGGCGGACCAGGTGACGGCGTTGGTGAAGGCGGAGGTGGGGACGATGTGGGGGAGGATGGCGGAGCGGGCGGGACGGCTGAAGGTGGAGAAGACGCCGCCGGCGAAGATGATCCAGAACATGGTGATGGTGGCGGCGTGGGCGGTGATTTTGTAATGGGCGAAGGACAATGAAAGAACCGCCAGGGCGATGGAGCAGATGGCGGCGGTGACCTGGCCGAGTGCGGCGAGGGTGCGGCGGTTGTAGCGGTCGGCGAGATGTCCGGCGGGGAGGGCGAGGATGATGAGTGGGAGGGCCTGGATTCCGCCGGCGAGGCCCATTTTCATGGCCGAGCCGGTCCACTTATAAATTTCCCAGGCGATGGCGGCGATTTGCATCTGGAAACCGATGGAGGCGCAGAGCCAGCCGATGGAATAGAAGCGATAGTCGCGGAAGCGCAGGGCGGCGTAGGGGTCGTGGCGGTGGGTTTCGTATTCGAGGACGGGAAGCGATGGCGTTTCGGTGGCGGGGCGGCCGGGGTCGGGGGATTCGTAGGCGATCTTGGTGTCGGCCATGTAGTAAAAGGATTCTATGGGAATTGAATCATTGAATCATCGGGTCATTGAATCATTGAGCATGCCGATGGAAAGTCTGTCAATGATTCAATGTCTCAATGACTCAATCTCCGGTGAGTCTGCGGCCGGTCATGCGGATGAAGACGTCCTCCAATGTGGGTTTGCTGATGGCCAGAGTCGTGATGAGGCCGGGGAGCGATTCGATGAGCTGGGGGACGAATTCGTGGGCTTTCTGGCGCTCGAAGCGGAGGGCGGCGTCGATGAGCTGGGGCTCGATTTGGAATTTTTCGCGCAAGGCGGCGGCGAGACGGTCGGGATCGGGGGTGGTGAGGGTGATGATGTCGCCGCCGATTTGTTCTTTGAGCTCCTTTGACGCGCCGAGGGCGATGAGTTTGCCTTTGTCGAGGATGGCCAGGCGGTCGCATTTGTCGGCTTCGTCCATCAGATGGGTGGTGAGGAGAATCGTGAGTTTTTGCTGCTCGCGGGCGGCGGAGAGGGCGGTCCAAAGCTCGAGGCGGGCGACGGGATCGAGGCCGGTGCTGGGTTCATCCATGAGGAGAATTTGGGGGCGGGTGAGGAGGCCCTTGGCCAATTCGACGCGTCGGCGCAGGCCGCCGCTGAAAGTGGAGACGATTTCCCTGCGGCGGTCGGCGAGGTTGAAGCGGGAGAGGGATTCTTCGATGCGGTTGGAGAGATCGCGGCCGCGCAGGCCGTAAAGATGGCCGTGGTGGCGGAGGTTTTCCTCGGCGGTGAGCTGTTTATCGAGGCTGGGGGATTGGAAGACGACGGCGATTCTGGGGCGGATTTTGGCGGTTTCGTCGGGAAGATTGAGGCCGAGTAATTGGACTTGGCCCCTTTTTGGGGGGATGAGGGTGGAGAGGATGCGGAAGAGGGTGGTTTTGCCGGAGCCGTTGGGGCCGAGGAAGGCGAAGATTTTGCCGCTCTGGACGTCGAGCGAGAGGTCAGAAAGCGCAGTTCGCGAGCCGTACGAATGGGAGAGGCCGGCGATGTGAATGGCGGGGGCGTTCAAGATTTATCAATACGGCCGGCCGAGCATCATGTTGTGAAGGGCGGGCATGACGATGTCGGGGATGAGCGCGCAAATCAGGACCACGGTGAAGCTGAGGGGAACGATCATGATGAAATAAATCAGCTTGCCCTCGAATTTCAGGTGCATGAAAAAAATGGCGACGAAGGAGGCCTTGATGGAGGCGATGGTGAGCGCCAGCAGGACCTTGATCCATTCGTGGTGGATCGGGAGAAAGGCGACGCCGACGGTGAGGATGGTGAGGCCGACGAGGATGCCGAAGATCAGGAAATAGTTGACCTTGTGATGGGGCGTGGCGGCTGAGTGGCCGTGGGCCTCGTTCAAGCGGGGTGAGTTTTCTGCCATCTCAAACTCCAGGGTTCAGGGTTCGGGGTTCAGGTTAAATCAAATACAGCAACGGGAAGAGGAAAATCCAGACCAGATCGACGAAGTGCCAATAGAGGCCGACGTATTCGGTGTGGGGGGCGAAGATTCTGCCGCGGGCGGCCTGGATGAGCAGGAGCGAGAGGGGAATGATGCCGCCGATGACGTGCAGGCCGTGTACGCCGGTGAGGGCGAAATAGCAGGAGAAGAAAATGTTCTTCTGCGGGCCATACCAGACGATGTCGTTCACATCCTTGGCTTGGATATCGTAATGCCGATGCTCGTGTGCGGCTTCTTTGCCGCCTTCGGCCTTGCCGTGGGGGCCTGCGCCGGCCTCGGCGTGCTCGGTGTCGCCGGTGAGGGTGTAGGTGTGGACGTTGATTTCCTCGGTCTTGGGGACGAGGCGGCGGACGGCGTTGATGTGATAAGCCTTCTCGCGGATCTGCTTTTTATCGACGGGGACGGTTTTGCTCTTGTCGATGGTGGCTTTTTCCATCCTGGCATCATCGAACTGGACGTCGAGGCGGTCGCCCTTGTGATCGATCACGGCGGCGGGCGTGCCTTCGGCATGATCGCCGATGGCTTCGGTGAGTTTTACAAATTCCGTTCCTTTGGGCATGGCGAGATTGTCGTTGATGGTGACATCCATGCTCTCAAGGTGGCCGTCGTAAATATAGACCTTGGCGTTGGCGCCGGTGCCTTCCTTGGCCAACAGCGTGTAGTGGTGGAATTTATCGGTGTATTCAATGTATTTGATGAACATGAAACCAAACGCCATGAGCACGGTGAGGCCCAGCATGAGCATGAGCCGGTTGCGGTTGCCCTTTTGCGCGGCATCGACGGCGAGGGCCATGGTCAAGCTGCTGAAGATGAGCACGAGGGTGTTGATGCCGGCGAGGGTCTTGTTGAGGGTCTGACCCTGGGCCTGGAACATGTGGGGCGAGCCGGAGCGCAGCACGATATAGGTGCCCAGCAGGCCGATGAAAAACATGATTTCGCTGGCCAGAAACAGCCAGATGGCCAGCTTGCCGGGGGCGATGGGATCGCCGTGGCCGATGACCGGGTCCGGAGCGTGCTCCTCCGGGATGTAGCCGTGATCTAATAAGCTTTCGGACACGATGGCTCCTTAAGTTCTCACTTTTGGGGTGGTTGAAAGTTAAAAGTAATCTCGCGATCTTTGTCGGCGGTGACGGTGATCATCTGTTCGATTTCGCCGAATTGCTCGTGCCAGGCGACGAAGGTCTGGGGGCCGGCGGGGACGTTGGGAATTTCGAATCGGCCGCCGTTGGCGGAGACGGCGAACCAGGGATGATCGAAGGCGGCGATGTGGGCCATCATCCAGTGGTGAACGTCGCATTTGACAGGGAAGATTTCGGCGGATTTGAGGACGACATCGCGCGAGGTCGGCCGGGTCATGCCGAAATTCACCTGCGGGTTGATCTGAGGCAGCATGTGGATGTTGTGGAGGAGGTCGTCGCTGCTCTTGATGGTCAGTGTCTGGCCGGTGCGCAGGGCGAGGACGTGGGGAACGTAGACGCATTGGATTTGGTCGAGGACGACCGGGGCGGGGATGGCGATGGTGGGGGAAGGAGGGGCGTCTTTCAGATAGATGACCACGTTTTCGAGGCCGTTGTTTTTGAGGACAACTTTCTGGTTCACGATGGGGATCTGATGAGCGCCGCAATTCACCATCTGTGCGGCCGGTGGGGGGGCGGTCCAGCCGGTGAGAATGACTTTGCCACGAATTGCGCCGATGCCGGGTATGGGGGGGGTGGCGGGGGTTGTCGTTGGGGGTTTCGCCGGATTGGGCAGATTGGCCGGGGCGGGCGCATCCGGTTTGTCGCAGCCGATGGCGGCGAGAAGCGTCAGAAGATGGAGAGCGAGTCTGGACATCAGTTCATCAGCTCAAATAGCGAAGTTTTGTTGAGCATCAGGGTGGTCAGTAGGATCGGCAGATAGATGATCGAGGCGATGAAGAGCCGTTTGGCATCATCGCGCGATTTGGTGGCGGCGACGTTGATGCCGAAGGTGAAGAAGGCCATGCCCAGCAGGGTTGCGGTGCAGAAATAGGCAGCGCCGGCCATGTTGAGGGCGACGGGGAGGAGGGTGACGGGGACGAGGGCGAGGGAATAGAGCAGAATCTGCCGTGAGGTGACGGAGAGGTCTTTGTCAATCACGGGGAGCATCTTGAAACCGCCGGCGGCATAGTCGTTGCAGTAAAGGATGGCGATGGCGAGGAAGTGGGGCATTTGCCAGAGAAAGAGAATGCCAAAGAGGACAATGGCCTGAATTGAAAGTGCGCCATTGACGGCGGTAAAGCCCATGACCGGGGGGATCGCGCCGGGGATGGCGCCGACGACGGTGTTGAGCGAGGTAATTCGCTTCAGGGGAGTGTAGAGGAAGATGTAGCTGAGCAGGGTGAAGAGGCCGAGGGCGGCGGTGAGAAGGTTGACGGCGAGGGAGAGATAGAGGGCGCCGGTGATGGCGAGAATGATGCCCAGGAGCAAGGCTTCGGTTGGCAAAATTCGGCCGGCCGGCAGGGGGCGATTGCGGGTGCGGGGCATGAGTCGGTCGTGGTTCCGCTCCAGGTATTGATTGAGCACGCTGGCGGCGGCGGCGGTGAGCGCGGTGCCCAGGAGGAGATGAATGAGCGGGGTCCAGGAGGTCCAGCGGGGGAGAGCCATGTAGTAGCCGACGGCGGTCGTCGCCAGGACCAGCAGGTTCATGCGGGGCTTGGTGAGGGAGCAGAGGTCGGCCAGGCGCGAGGGCGCGCGGGAAGCCGCGATGGGCGCGCTAAGCACCAATGATCCAGAGGAGGTCGAGATGTCGAGGGCGCGTTTCATGACAATACCGGCTGACCTTGCGGAACTTGATCGGTGATGCTCTTAACTTGATAGCTTCCGATACGAGCGGCGCGGACGGTGATGGTGAAGGCGCTGACCAGGACCAGCGCGCCCACGGCGACGTGTGCGGTGGCGAGGTCGGCGGGCTTTCGTGTCAGGACGGTGAAGATTCCCAGGGCAAACTGAATTACCAGCAGAATTGCCAGCACCGATGCCGGCCGGTGGACCAGATCGGAGCCGTGCCTTGTGGCGGCGATGACGAACCAGATCACCATCGCGCCGACCACGACGGCCCAGAGGCGATGGCCAAAGTGCAGCCAGATTTGGGCGAGGGTGACGCGGTTATTCAGAGCGGGCTCGGGATTCCAGGCACGCCAGTCGTTGATACTTTTTAGATCGGCCGAGTTGGTTGGCGGCAGGACATGGCCGTAGGAGGCCGGAAAATCGGGAATCGCCAGGCCGGCATCATGGTGCCGCATGAGAGCGCCGAGGATGAGCTGGGCGTAAATCGTTCCGGTGGCGATGAGACCGAGCATTACCAACCGCGAGCGCCATTTCCCCGCCTCCATCGGCGCTGCGTCAATCCACCACCGCGACGTCACCATGGCCATCAGCGCGGTCAGGCAGAAAAAGGCCTGAGCGAAACAGGCATGAATGATCGCCAGGTGCAGCTTGATCAAAACCACCCGCAATCCGCCCAGCACACCCTGAAGTATCACGGCGGCCAGCACCGCCAGCGCCAGATTCCTCACCCACTTGCGCTGTTCCCATTTCCATGCGCAAGCGGCCAGAACAATCGACAACAATCCCACTAATGAGCCCATCAGCCGATGCGTGTGCTCGTACAGAATCCCTCCCACCCAGAATCTGGGCGGGAAGAGAAACATGTTGTACCCATAACTATTCGGCCAATCCGGCACCGACATCCCCGCCCCATGCGACGTCACCAACCCGCCCATAAAAATGAGCGGAAAAGTGGCGCAGGCCGTCAGCAGGGCAATGCGATGAAGAGCCGGGTTGTACGACGATTGATTCATTGACTCATCGGATCATTGAGTCATTGAAAATTGATTCAATGACTCAATCTCTCAACTCCTAATGTCCCAGATGCGCCAATTTCTCCGCCCCCTCGACATACTGCGTCTGCGGCAGCCAATCCTCGGCAACCAGCGGCGAGCTGTATTCATACGGCCCATGGTGCACCACCGGCAGCTTCTCGAAATTGCCGTGGGGCGGCGTCGTCGGGGCGGCCACCCATTCGAGGCTGTTGGCCTTCCATGGATTCTGCGGCGCTTTCTTGCCCCAGAAGAGGCTGCCGATGAAGTTGACGATGATCAGAATCTGCGACAGCCCCAGCATCAGTGCGCAATAGGTCATGAAGCGATTGAGCGGCAGAAACTTGGCGTAGATGTCGTATTGCGTGTAATCATGCACCCGCCGCGGCATGCCATTCATCCCGGTCATGTGCATGGGGAAGAAGATCAGGTTCATCAGCGTGAACGTCAGAATGAAATGGGTGATCCCCAGCTTGTCGTTCATCATCCGGCCGAACATTTTGGGATACCAGAAATAGATCGACATCAGCACGCCCATGATCGAGCCGCCAAACAATACGTAGTGAATGTGGGCGACGATGAAATAGGTGTCGTGGATGTGCACGTCCACGGCCGTCGAGGCCATGAAGATCCCCGACAGGCCGCCGATGACGAACATCGAGACGAAGCCGATGGCGAAGAGGAATGCCGCGGTGAACCGAATATTTCCCCGCCACAGCGTGCCCAGCCAGTTGAAGACTTTGATGGCCGATGGCACGGCGATGAACATCGTGCTGACGGCGAAGGTGGTGCCGAGGGTCGGGTTCATGCCGCTCTGGAACATGTGGTGGGCCCAGACGATGAATCCCAGGAAGGCGATGCCGGCAAGGGCATAGACCATCGGCCGATAGCCGAAGACCGGCTTGCGGGCGAAGCAGGCGATGATGTCGGATGCGACGCCCATCGTCGGCAGGATCATGATGTAGACGGCCGGGTGCGAGTAGAACCAGAAGAGGTGCTGGTGCAGCAGCGGGAAGCCGCCGCCCGGGGCCCAGTTTTCCACCAGCGGAATCTGCTTGGAGACGGTCCAGTTATACGGCAGGAAAAAGCTGGTGAGGCGGTTGTGATCGAGCAGGTTGAGCGTCAGGGCGCTGGCCAGCACCGGCGTGGAAAGCAGTACGAGGATGGAGGTGATAAACAGCGCCCAGGTGGTCAGCGGCATGCGGAACATGGTCATGCCGGGGCAGCGCATCTTGATGATGGTGGTGAGATAATTGACCACGCCCATCAGGCTGGTGAAGCCCAGCAGGATCAGGCTCAGGAACCAGCAGGATTGGCCGTCGAACGCCGCGCGGCTCACGAAGCTGACGAAGAGATGGGCCAGGACGGCGGAGATGGCGATGTTGATGACGCCATCGACATAGCGATTGCCCAGGCGAATGTAGTAATAGCCCACGTATGCGAAACAGGCGAACCAGGCGACGAAATTCAGCATGTATGCCGCCAGCGGCCACGTGCTCCCCTCCGCGCCCGGTGGAATAATGCTGCTCAGCGGCGGATAACTGGTCCAACCCGCCGCGGCCGCGCCGCCGTGCATCATGAAGGATGTGAGCATCAGCGCCCCGGCCGGCACGCTCGACCAGAAGGCGAAACCGTTCAGGAAGGGGATTGCCATGTCCGGCGCGCCGATCTGGAGCGGAATGAGATAGTTGCCCAAAAATCCCACCACCAGGGGAATGATCGCGAAGAAAATCATGACGCTGGCGTGCATCGAAAAGGCCATGTAGTAAAAGTCGGCCGGCATCGATTTGCCGCCCCACAGCCAGTTGCTGAGGATGGGCACAGCGCGTCCCACCAGCCCGCGCTCGCTGTTGTCCGGCCAGGCCAACTGCCAGCGCACCAGCATGGCCAGCAATCCCCCCAGCACCATGAACAGCAGTCCGATGAACAGGAACTGAATCCCGATCACCTTATGGTCGGTGGAGAAAAGGTATTTACCCACGAACGGTATGTCGTGGCCATGCTCGTGGACATGGTCATGAACATCGTCGTGGGCGGCACCGAGTGGATGAGGAATGGCAGTCATATGAATGTCCGTTGTCTGTCGTCAGCGGTACGTAGTTAGTTGCTCGAAGCAATTGTCCGCGCCGGCTGCGTGGCCGGCGGCTCGTTCTTGTAGATGAAGTTGGTGTACTGGCGTGGCGAGACGACGATCAGCTCGCCGCGCATGGTCGCGTGCCCCTGGCCGCACAATTCTTCACAAACCACTTCAAACGGCACGTACGTGAAGATGTGGCTCACGCCCGCCGCCTTCAAATCCGCCTTGAGCTGCTTGCCCGCCTCTTCAACCTGCTGGGCCGATGGATTGGCCACGTTCTGCGCCTCCAGCCGCGCCCGCGCCAGCCGCTCCAGCGTCTGCGAGGTGTTGATGGGCAGCCCATTGGCATTCCTGGGATCGGCCAGCAGATAAGCGCCGTTTTCGCCGCCAGGCTTGGCTCCCGGCGTATCGCGATCGATCCACAGCCGCACATCCAGGGCGACGTTGTCGATGGGCGTGTCCACCGTGCTCTGTTTTTTGGCCCGGAAATAAATGTGGCCCAGCATCCCCGGCACGGCATCCAGCTTCACGCGGAAGTTGGGCAGGAAAAAGTCGTGCAGCACATCTTTCGAGCCCAGCACCACGTCGATGGGCCTGTCATAAGGAATCACCACGGGCCGGCCGGGCACCTTGTCCCAATCATCATCCAGCCCGTACGGGTCATCCTTCTCATTGGCCGGTTTGCCGAGGGGATTTTCATCGCTGATGTAGTCGTTGATCTTCTGCCGCGCCCGCCGCGAGTCGAGCGTGCGGAATTTCGGATCGCTGAGCTTGGGGAACTGAAGATATTTCCCAACCTTCCCGTCCGGCCCGGCGAAAACGACGTTCCACTTGAACTGCTCGCCGATCACCATGATCTGCGTCCGCTCATCCTTCTCGGATTCGTTATAGCGGTAGTTGTGCCAGACGCCCTTGCTGGCCAGCGCCAGCACGGCAAGGATCACTGACGGCGCCAGCGTCCAGGCCATTTCCACGCGCGTATTGCCGTGAATGAAATGCCCCTTGGCCCGCTTGGCGCTGTGGCGGTATCGGATCAGGAAGATGATCAGCGACGCCTGCACGATCACCAGCACGATCAGGGTGATCCAGAAGATGGTGATGAACAGGGCGTCGATGGCCCCGCCGTGGGCGGAATAATTGGGGGGAAGCCACCAGTCGGACCACTCAAATCTCTTATTCACCTGTGCAAAGGCGGCCGGTGCAGCGCCCAGCACCGCCAGGGCCGCCCCGATGGTCGGACCTTTGCGGATTCGTGGAAATGGACCGTTCACGTGACGGTTCTCCTCATCTTGAAAAACGTAGCGGCCGGAGCCCAAGTGGCGATGCGACTGGCATCGACGCAGAGAGCCTGAACCGCGCACGGACCAATGGTCATGGGGCGGGTGAAGATACAGCATCGTGACTTTATTCACAAGCCGATGAAACAAACAAGGGCGAGGTTTGCTCGCCCTTGTCGTCGTCAATATTTCGTAATCTATTCCCGCGGCGGCCGCGTGCCACTGGCGGCTTGTCCGCCAGTGCCTTTTGCCGGCCGCGCGATACCTTACTTTTTCACGATCGCCGGGGTCGCAACCGTCTTAGCCTCATCACAGCACTGTTCGCCGCTCACTCCCTTGGCGCTGAGCACCAACACCTTCTCGGGCGTTGCCGGACGGGCATCGGCATCTTCGGAGGGCTTCATGACGATGTTCAATTCGCCCTTGCCATCCTTCACCGTGACCTTGGCTTCCTGCTCGCCCAGTTTCTCGTGCCAGGCAACCACGTCATAGCTCCCATCGGGCACGCCCTTGATCGCGAAAGTCCCATCCTCAGCGCTGGTGGCGAAATAGGGATGATTGAACACGGCAAAATGCGCGCTCATCCACGGATGCACGTCGCACTTCACGCGGAAATACTCGGGGGCCTTCATCTTGGGGACGGGGCGGCCGTTATCGACGTTGTTCTGCCCGAAGTTGAACCCCGGATTCTCCTCCGGCAGGCCGTGCACGTTGTGCAGGAATGGATCGCTGTTCTTCACCAAAACATCCTGGCCAATCATCAGGGCCAGGACGTGCGGGTGATACTGGCAACCCTTTTGATCCAGCACGGCCGGCGTCGCGGGCGGTTTGCCACCCGCCGGCGGATTTTTCAGGGAGATGACGACGTTGGCCAACTCCTTGTTCTTGCCAACCACCATGGTCTCTTCGGTCACGCCCTGGGGATGCTGAGCGGCACAGGCCTGAACGGCGGCCATGTTGATCTTCTTGGGGGCCGGCGCTTTGCCTTCATACGTCACTTTTCCGGTGACATCCGCATGAGCGAAAGTCACCAGGCCAACCGCCACGACCGCGGCCGACAAAATCGATCGAACCTTCATGACAAATCTCCTTTGATTAACTGGTTAGACAGCATTAATGGCTAAAAGGATAGAAATCACTGGATCGTGGCATGGGCGCCTCGCCCATGTCTGAAGTACACGGGCGAGGCGCCCGTGCCACAATTGGATTACTCCATCTTCACACTGAAATTCGCCTCGGCCGGCTTTCCGGCGGGGACCGTTACCTGCTGTTCCGACCGCAGGGTTTCAATCTCGTGCCATACCGTCACGGTATACGTCCCCGGCGGCAGACCGCTGATCGTATACGTCCCATCATCGCCAGTCACTGCGAAGAATGGATGATTGAAGACCACAAAATGGCAATTCATCCACCCGTGAACATCGCACTTGACGCGGAATTCCTCGGCCTGAGTCATTGGTGGTACTGGCCGTCCGGGATCGACGTTGTTCTGTGCAAAATTGAAGCCCAGGTTTAGCTCCGGCAGCCCATGCACGTTATGCAGGAACGGATCGCTGTTTTTGATGACGAGCGGCTGCCCCGTCATCATCGCCAGAATGTGCGGCGAGTAGTGACACGCAACCTGGTCCAGCACGGCCGGCTGGGCCGGAATGGGATGTCTTCCCGGTGGCACGTTCTTGATCGACACCACCGCATTCTTCAGCTCACCACCTTTGCCGACAACCAACGTCTCATCCAGCAACGGCTTGCCTCCCAGCGCTGGATGATTCGCGCACTGTGGAACCGCGCCAATCGGCATCGGCTTGCGCGGCGGCGGCACCCCCACAAACAAAACCTTGCCGGTAATCGAAGGTCCCGCGTTCGCCGCAACCGCTCCCTGCCCCGCGGCTGGAGTTGTAGGCCGGCTCGTCGGCCCCTTCGCCACCGCCGGCTCCGGCAGTGGGGCGGTGAAGCCCGGCAACAGCGCCAATTTCGCATCCTTGGGCGCGGCCGCCAATTTCGGCTCACCCTGCGGCGGGTCCTTGCTCGTATAGCCCTCGAAGCCGGCTGCATAGATGAAATCGATCACCAGATCCGTCTGCACATCGACGGTATCGCCAAATTCATACTGCACCGAGCGGATTGATTCCGCGTTGCGATCGGATGGAATGTAGGGCAACCCATTGAGGGCGAAGACATATTTATTGGGATCGGTGATCGCCTGGATTCCGCGCCCGGAGAAGAAGATCGCGGCCATCGGATTGCCCGGCTGAATCGTCTGCGGCTCCTGCACCCAGTGCCGCACCCATTTGCGCTGAAGCCGGCGAGACGTCATCGACAGATTCGGCCCCTTGGGCTGCTTGTTCACACCTTCCGCCGCATCATTGCCGATGACGTGGCAGGTTTGGCATTGCATCAGGTGATAGAGCTTTTCACCGGCCGCGAATCGCTCCTTGCTGGGCGTCGGCCGCGCCAACTCGGCGAACGGATAGCTTCCCACAAAAGACTTGGCCACGATCCGCGCATCAAACAGCGCCGACTTATAAGCCCGCTCGATCGATTCCTGGCCGGCATCCGGCGCAAAATCGCTCGGCTTGGCCAGCGTGTTTTCCAGCGCCCACGTTTTCAAATCGGCCGCCATTGCCGCGTATTTCGATTCGCCGCGGGCGTTGGCCGCAAACCAGTCATCCGGCGGCCAAACCTCATTGGGATCGACCGGCTGCGTCGCCGGCGCGCCCTCTTTGCCCTTGGCCGAATCCTTCAGCAAACCATCGAGACGTTTGGTCAGAGCCCTGGCTTCATGCACCGAGACCGCGTTGAAGTACGCCGCGACGGCGGTGGTATCTTCATCGGTGATCGGAAAACTCGGCATGCGGATGAACGGCTGCGGCCGCATCCTGCGGCGCTGGGTCGTTCCTTCTGGCTGCACCGTCCCCTCATCCTCCACGTGCTTGATGAAGTTGAACACCCAGGAATGCTGAATCCGCGCCCCCTCGCTCCGCAGCGACGGCGGGGCTTTGGCGGTCATCTCATCCTTGGGGAAGAAATTGGCGAACAGCCAATATTGCTGCACCGGGGGTGTGTTCGCGTCGATCTGATGGCAACCCACGCAGTTATATTTCTCCGCGATTTGCCGCCCCCGCGCGATCTGCTTCATCTCCTCGTTGTTCACCTTCTCCAGCAGCCGCGGCGTCACCAGCCGGTCTTTATTGGAGATCACGAACGTCACCAGGGCATGCACCTGCTCATCATTCAGATAGAACGTCGGCATGCGCAGCTTGTCGTAGGGCTTGCCTTTCGAAGTGACCACCGGCTGGCCATTTTCAATTGTCCGAACCGGCTCGATCAGGTTTTTGCCGCGATCGTAAACGCGCGAATTCTTCAGCTTGTGCTCGAGCCAGGATTGACGTGTGTGGTCGATGTGCGGCCAACCCACCTGAACGTCCTTGGCCAGCGGCTGGTCCCATTTCTTGCCGTTAAGTGCATCGGTGATCTGTGTCACCGCCGCGACGCTCAGGCCATTGACCATCGGAATCCGCGAGCCTTCCTTGGGCAGCTCGGGGATCTTGTGATGCGTTAGATAGCCGTAATCCAGCTTGTCCACGCTCTTCTGTCCCCAGTCCGAAAGGTTGGCGCACGGACTGGCCGCCCCCTCCATGCCGTTGATGGCATGGCAATTCATGCAGCCATAGTGGTTGATCAGCTTCTGCCCCAGGAAGATCAGTTGCTTCTCCTCCAGCGGCATGGCCTCGGCCATTTTCTTCGCGTCGGCCGACGTCGTCGTCTTGTTGGTCAGCGAGATGGCCGCCAGGTCGGCAAGCTCCTTCTCATCAATCGCATGTTTGATCGCATCTTCGGCCGGATACTTGCTCAGCAGGAAAAACGCCACCAGCTCGCTCACCTTGTCATTGTCGGGCGCGATTTCCTTTGCCTTCCACGGATCGTCCCCCGTCTTGGCCTGCTGCCGTTTCTGCGCCAGCAGATATTCGGCCAGGTCCAGCGCATCCTGCGGCGACAATCGCAATCGCGGCATCACCGTATAGCTGCTGTAGTGCCGAGGATCGATCAGCCAACTATAAAGCCACTTGCGCGCCTGCTCTTTGCTCCGCCCCGACATTAATTTCGTGCCGACGCCGCTCAATTCCGGCCCATGGTGCTGAAAAACCGGCTTGGGCGATCCATCCGCGTATTTCGGAATCGCGCTCGCCCCCAACGCCTCGGCAAAATGCTCCATCGCATAGAACTGCCGCTCGTTGTAGCTCATGGCGCGATAGCGCCGCAGCGCCTCGCGCCCGGCCTCGGCCTGCAATTCGCGCGCGGTTGGCGCTTTGCCCTTTTCCGCCGCAGTCTTTTTGCTGAATTCGCTCAAATAATCTTCCAGCACCCCGCCCTTCACCATGTCATTGGTGATCCATTTCTGCCCCGTCTCATTCAAATTGGTATGACACCCAATGCACCCCACGCCGCCCTGCATGTCGCCGATCGGCGCTTTTTCCGCGTCGAATCCGATGAACAGCGACCGCCCCCGATCCACATCCCCCTCGCCCTCCGGCATTTTGTTGGCCGGGCCCTTTAGATAATCGCTCTCCGGCAGCGGCGTGGCCGTCTTGGTCAGGTAAGTCCGAATCGCCCGCACTTCCTGCTGCGTCCGCCGCAATTCCTCATCGCTGGAGCTGTTCTCCAGCATGAAAAAGTGCGGCATCATCGTGCTCGGCCGAAATGCCTTGGGGGCCCAGATCCACGAATCCAAAAACGCGTTGCTCAGCTTCGCGTTCACGTGCCGCAAATCCGGCCCGACCTGCCGCTTGTCCTCGGCCGGAATGCTGTCCATCTGATGACAGTTGGCACAACCCAGTTTCGCGAACAGCGTCCGTCCCTCATACAGCACCGGCGCTTCCTTGCGAATCTCATGAATCCCCGTGTGGCACCGCGCGCAGTTTGCCTGAATGAATTCCGGCGTGCGCATCGGCCAATCCCACTCGTGATAAACCGTCGCAAAATACGTCCCCGACTCATGCTCATACTTGGCCGCCCAATACTGAATCTGCGCCACCGCCGTCCGCACCTGCCCGGTCAGCGGGTCCTTGTATTGCAGCGGCTCCGATTCCATCGTCGCATGCGGCGCCTTCGCCTCATGCACCGTCCCCAGCGGCATCCGCGCCACCTCGGCCGGCGCTGTCGTCGGCAAGGGGGTCGGATGACTTGTCGCCTCGCTCGCCGCGCCATGGCCGTTGTGTTTCTTCGCGTCATGCGGCGCCAGGTGATCCAGGTGCAGCGCCGTCGCATCCCCATTCAGCACCGTCTCGCGCATGTCCGACATGTCCGGCGCATGATGCTCTCCCGCGTGCTTGCTCAGATCGATCTGCTGCGGCAGCACGGGAATCCCGGTGAGCTTGTCCACCCAGATGTCCCGAGCACTGTGCGCGGCCAGCACAAAATCCGTCTCCTGTCCCGATCCATCATGGCAGCTCGTGCATCCCACCGCCTCCATCGCATGCGCGCTGTCGGCATCGCAGTAAAGATCGAGTCTTGGATGTGCCAGTTGTGCCGGCGATGCATCCAGCGCATCAAACCCCCGCGCCTCCCGGAACACATTCACCTTTTCCACCAGCGCGTGCCGATACCGCTCTTCCAGCAGGTTCAATTCCCCCGGCAAAATGCCCGCCACGATCGCTTTGCGAACATCCATCGGGTACGCAAACGCCTCATCCCGCGCCGCCGCCGCTTTCGAATCATCGAACGACGCGGCAATCTCCACCACCGCCCCGTTCATTTCGCTCCGCGCTGCCACCTTCTGCCCCGCCGACCGCGGCTTCTCATACTTATAAAGCGCATCGATCACCGCCCCGACAATCGCATTCTGCTCATCCGCGTTCGCGGCGGCCGGATCGTAGGTGAATTTCTGCCTCGGCCTTCCGTTATACGCCACTGAAATCCCCGGCTCCCCAACCACCGCCAGAATATTGTTCATCCTCCCCACATTCGCCCGCACCTGGTTCGCCGCCAGCAGCTTCAACCCCCACAAATGCCAGAATTCCGGCATCGCCGTCGCTCCCGGCGACATCTCCGTCGGATCATCCGCCTTCCGCGGCGGCGAAAATCTCACCTGCCGGCCGCTGGCCAACTGCTCTTCCAGATAGCCCAGCACGCGCTCTTCGGTGAATTCCTTGCGATCGATGTGCACGTGACACGACGCACACCGGTCCGTCGTCGCCACCTTGGTGAACGACAAGTCCGACAGCACATCCGGCAGCAGGAATTCCCTGACCTTGTCCTCCGGATTCATGAACTGTAGCAACGGCGCCTTGCGCAGCTGCGAGCTGATCTTGGCGATCCCCGACGGCTGAAGCGCGGCCAGTTTTTTCCGCAGCAGCTCCACCTCCCCGCCCAGTTTCCCGATCATTTTCCGCAGATCCTCCACCGGCCTGGTTGCCTCGGATCGCTCATCCTTCGCTTTCCTTGCCTCTTCCTTGAGACTGAAGAGGTACTGGTTGTCCTCCGCCAGCTTCTTGCGGCGCGGCTCCAGCTTTTTCTCGAGGTCCTTCACTTTTTCCGCATTCTTCTCCGTCCGCGCATCCTGCAACTGGTTCTCCATCACCGTCACTTCAGCCTTGTCGTTGTTGAAGCTGAAAGTCCGCCGCGAAACCTCCCCCTCGCGGTCCTGGATGATCTTCGTCAACCGGCTGTACTGCTCGAGCTGCTTCTGCTTCTGTTTGTCGGTGAGAATCCCCTTGATGTCGGCCAGGTTCTCCTGTTCCTTGTCCGTCAGCACCTGCAACTTTTCATACTTCGTCTGAATCCCCTCCACGCGCATCGCCAACCTATTGAAATCCACGTGCCCCGATTTCGCCTGCGCATCAAATTCATTCACCAGGTTTTTCAGATCATCCAGCTTCTCCCGCTCCGTCGGCGACATCGAGCGGTTGATCTTTTCATTGGTGATCGCCGCATCCCACACCCGCCCCTGCTGCTGCGGCTTCCGCCAGGTCTTGTCATAGTCCTGCATGACCGACCACAGCGTCACGGCCACCAGCGCAATCGACGACAGCGCGAAGACCCGATTCAGCTTTTTAATGTTCCAAAACGTATCGGTGGGAATAGGCATGGCGGCGCATCCGTAACACGGGCCTCTTGCCCGAGAGCGCAAGCCAAAAGGCTCGCGCGATGAAGCAGAAAACAGCTATCTCTCTACTTCGTGCTATTCTTCACAAAGCAATTCCCAAGGTCAAGCCGCGCGCCGGCGGCGGCGGGCAACGAACAGCGAGAGAAATGTAAGAATCCCCACCGTCGATGGCTCCGGCGCCACCTGCACCCCCCTCATCGCCCCCAACTCCGCCACCACAACACCCTGCATCGCGTACGCCCGATCAATGTACGTGTAATCATCCGCATTGACCACGCCGTTGTAATCGATGTCCCCGTTGTAATACTGATTCAACCCAACCGGACTCGAAAATCCCCGGTCGATCAGAAAAAAATCATCCGCGTTCACCCGATCATCCAGGTTCAAATTCCCCATGAGCGTGTATTTGATCAGAATCGAGTTGATGTCCACAGTCATTCCATCAAACACCGTATAAATCGGCCCCCCATGCCCATTGTCGTTGAGGATCGCCCCCAACCCCATCAACTGATTCGGATCGGCCGCCGCCGTGCTGCTGGCGATCCCATTTCCACTCCATCGCGTGGCCGCGTTCCTGCCCTGCTTGATCCGATTGAGCACCGACGTGAAGTCGGCCGTTAGATCAGCCGCCGTCGATTGAACGATCAAATCGTTGTTGTTCAGATCGAACTGCCCAATCGTGGTTCCGTTGAACGTCAGCTTCGTTAGCCGGCTTGCGGCCGCATCGGTGCCATTGGGCTTCACCACCACATGGCTTCCCTTGTTGATCGTCAGCGCCCCCCCGCGCAGATACGTCGCACTCAGTGTGGCCGCGCTGGTCGAAGTCCCGACCGTAATCGATGTCGATGCATCCACCGTCCCCACATCCGCCGTGGCTCCCCCCGGAACAAAGTAAACCTGCTGCTTGATCGCAAACGATGGAATGATCGAATAAATCGCATTCACCCGGCTGGAAATCCGCGATGAAAACGCCGACGCCGGCACGGCGCTTCCACCGCCCACCAGCGACCACCCATTGCCGCCCTTCTCATACAACCCGCGCGCGTCGAAGATTGCCGCCTGGAATCCCAGATCAGCGTCGTCTCCCGTATAGCTGAACGGCCCCTCCACGCCGTAATTAATCCCCGCCAGTTGCCATTCCGTCCCCTGCTGCACGAAAACGCCTCCCCCCGAATCAAATCCCGACAACGTCCCTTCATTAGCCACACCCGCATTGAAATCAAAGGCGACAAAATCTCCCTGATCCGCACTGCCGCTCACAATTCCTTCGATGGTATTTTCCCCCCAGCTCTGCTCGAAGTCGGCCGCCCCCCATTCCCAACCCTTCAGGACACCATCGACAAGCACCTCGTTTCCGCGCTGCGTCCCCCGCCCCACGACCACCATATGCTTGCCCGCCTCACTGGCCGCGCCCGATGTTCCATAAAGCGGCGCAAACGCGGGAAACGTCTCGTTCACCTTCCAAATCCGCAAATCGCTCCCCGCGATCGCGGCCCCTCCCTGATCTCCAAAACTGGAATCAATTGTGTAATTGCTCCCCCGGAAGCTGAACTGCGAAACCGGATCTCCCCCCACATGAACCGCCGTAATGAAGTAATTGGGCGCAATCGGCGTCCCCAGGAATGGTCCCCATTGCCCCTGAAGGCTCCACGGAGTCTCAGCGATGCTCCCCGGTGCTGGCGCGCCGTTCCGGTCGGCCGTGGCATATAAGATGACCGCGTAGCCGGCGGCGGGGATAATCAAAGGTGTAAAACACGCGGCCAGAAAACCGAGCCGCCGCACGCCAATCCGCATTCATCTCCCTGAACAAACCAATACGTCTATACGCCGCAAAACCCCCCACGGCCAAATCCTTCCCTTGTTTTCTTCAAAAATCGAGGCGGAATTAAATCATAACACTATATTTCATAATTGCTTATGTATTAAACTCCTGCCCACCGGCCAATAGCCCCCTCGTCTCCCCCAGCGGCCCCACAAACTCTCCCTCCATCCCCCCCGGCAACTCCACCCGAACCGCCATCTGATCATCC